>DATMGU010000136.1:0-104632 GCA_035555315.1 Allostellaceae bacterium | reverse complement strand
GGTTTGATTCATTCCGGTGATTTCGATATTTCGACGATTTCCCAGGATGTACTGGAGCGAGAACTAGAGAAATTAGGTTTCGTTCGTGAAGTCAACGGTAGCCGCTTAGCGAGAGGACTCTTTCACCCACACCTCGACATGAGCGTGGAAGTCGTGAGCAAGCCGCTTTTCGATGGGAAATCCGATTAAGCTGTATCTGCTTGCGAGTGAGGTTGATGAAACCTACCTTGAGGAACGGATACGCCAAGAGACGCTCGGCGGCTATGGTTTGCAATTCCTGAAGGCTAAGGCAGATGGACCTTCGTAAGACTTCGATCGAAGCCCAAGCGGCTATCCTGGCAGAGCGGAGGGCTCTTCTCGGCTGGTCGACCGAAGTCCCCGTCCTGCCGAATTCCGGCAGTCGCCGCACTCAGGAAAAGCGCGATCTTCTGAAGGCGATCGAAACTTCGGCTCGGTCTCAAGGGCGCAAACCAAAATTCACCGCCGCGTATTGACCGAGAGGTCTCTCGATCATTCCGCCGGCGCCTGCCACACCTCGGGCGCGTCGAGGAATGATTTCACCGCGGTGAACTGCTCCGGCGTGAAATAGCCGCGCTGTTCGGCGAGGGTCAGCACGTCATACCAGGTGGCGAGGCCGTGCAGCCGGACGCCCTCGGCGGCCAGGCTGCTGACGCTCGACGGGAAGATGCCGTAATGGAACACGACGAAGGTATCGGTGACGACGCCGCCGGCGGCGCGGATGGCGCTGATGAAATTGAGCTTGGATGTGCCTTCGCTCGCCAGATCCTCGACCAGCAGGACACGTTGGCCTTCGTTCAGCACACCCTCGATCTGGGCGTTGCGGCCGAACCCTTTAGGTTTCTTGCGGATGTATAGCATCGGTAGAGACAACCGGTCCGCTAGCCAGGCAGCGAACGGGATGCCGGCGGTCTCGCCGCCCGCCACCGCGTCGAGCGATTCAAAGCCGATGCGCCGCTCGATGAGTTCCGCCCCCAGATCCATCAGCTTGCGCCGGGCCCGAGGGAACGAGATCAGCTTTCGGCAATCGATATAGACGGGGCTCTTGCGGCCGGAGGTGAAGGTGTAGGGCTTGTCCGGGCTGAAATGCACCGCCTCGGTCTCGAGCAGGATGCCGGCGGTGATCGCGGCCGCTTCCCGCTCGAATGTGGTGTCCATGCTGCTTCCCCGTCCGGTGCCCGATTCCAATCCAGTGGTTCGTTCTAAGGGGGATAGCGCCGGCCGGCAATGCCTCGCCAGGCCACGGCATTGCTGGTCTGCCGCGAGCGCGCGCGGATCCAGTGTGGAGCGGGGCGGCGGGCGTGCTATTCAAAATTCCGTTCGAACCGAGGCGCCCCATATGACCATCAATCCAGACCAGCAGGCCGAGATCGCCGCCTTGAAGGCCGGGGTGACACCGACGCGCCGGGCGACCGTGCCGGCGCTCGAAGATCTGCTGTACGACGCCATGCCGGTGCTGGATCACGGCTTCGTCCGGGTCATCGATTATATGGGCGACGACGCCGCGGTGGTGCAGGCGGCGCGCGTCAGCTATGGCCGGGGCACCAAGAAGGTGCAGGAGGATCGCGGGCTGATCCGCTATCTGATGCGCCACTGGCATTCGACGCCGTTCGAGATGGCCGAGATCAAGCTGCATGTGAAGCTGCCGATCTTCGTCGCCCGGCAGTGGATCCGGCACCGCACCGCCAACGTCAACGAATACTCCGCACGCTATTCGATCCTCGACAAGGAATTCTATCTGCCGGCGCCGGAACATCTGGCGGCGCAGTCGGCCAGCAATCGCCAGGGCCGCGACGCGGTGATCGAGGGCGAAGCCGCCGAGCGGGTCATGGCGCTGCTGCGCGAGGATGCGGAGCGCACCTACGGCGATTATCTGTGGCTGCTCAACGAGGACGAGACGGGCGCGCCGGTCGATCCGGACCGGCCGGGTCTGGCGCGCGAACTGGCGCGGATGAACCTGACGCTCAACACCTATACCCAATGGTATTGGAAGACCGACCTGCATAATTTCATGAATTTCCTGCGACTGCGCGCCGATGCCCACGCGCAATACGAGATCCGCGCCTATGCGGATGTGTTGCTCGACGTGCTGAAGGCCTGGGTACCGCTCAGCTTCGAGGCGTTCATGGAATACCGCATGGACGCCGTCACCCTATCGGCGACGGCGCTTGTCATCATCCGCCGCATGCTGGCGGGTGAGACGGTGACACGCGAGACCAGCGGCCTGTCGTTACGGGAATGGAACGAACTTCAGGCGGTGCTGGGCGCATGAAGCCAGCCGGGGTTTAACCGGTCGCTACGCTTTCTCGGATCTATTGGATGACGATGCGCGGCGGCGGCCGGCCGCCGCCATCCAGGCCGGCCTCGACCGTGCTCCAGATCTGCGTGGCGATCGCCCGATAGACCACCGCATGGGGCGAGGCCGGATCGTCGATCACGATCGGCCGCCCGGCATCCGAGGTTTCGCGGATGACGATGTCGAGCGGGATTTCGCCCAGGAACGCCGTTCCCAGCCGCTCGGCCTCCGCGCGCGCACCGCCATGGCTGAAGATGTCGGTCCGATGACCGCAATTCGGGCAGCAGAAATAGCTCATATTCTCGATGATCCCGAGCACCGGGACATCGACCTTGCGGAACATGTTCAACCCCTTGCGCGCGTCGAGCAGGGCGATGTCCTGCGGCGTCGAGACGATCACCGCGCCGCTCAGCGGTACTTGTTGCGCCATGGTCAGCTGCGCATCGCCCGTGCCTGGCGGCATGTCGACCACCAGGATGTCCAGCGTGCCCCAATTCACGTCGCGCAGCATCTGGTTGAGGGCACTCATCACCATCGGGCCCCGCCAGATCATCGGCGTGTCCTCGGGTACCAGAAAGCCCATCGACATGCATTTGATGCCGTGATTGACCATCGGTTCCAGCACCTTGCCGTCATGCGATGTCGGCCGGCCGGAGATGCCCAGCATGCGCGGCTGGGACGGCCCGTAGATATCGGCGTCGAGCAAACCGACGCTGAGCCCGTTGGCGGCGAGGGCACAGGCGAGGTTGACGGCGGTGGTCGATTTGCCGACGCCGCCCTTGCCCGAGGCGACCGCCACGATCGAGCGCACGCCGGGCACGACGGCCTTTTGCGGCTGGCCGGGCGCTTTGGCGTGAGCGTGACCGTGGGCGGGTGCCGCCGCCGCTTTCTGGGCCGCTTTATGGGCGGTCAGCGCCGCGGTGACCGACAGCACCCCCGCTATCCGCTCGACCGCCGCCTCGGCCGCGCGGCGCATGGGTTCAAGCTCGGCGGCGCGCGCGGGGTCGATCTCGATCGCGAAAAATACGTTGCCGTCCTTGATGGTGAGGCCGCTGACCATGCCCGCGCCGACCACGTCGCGCCGGCTCGACGGGTCCTCGACCGTCTTCAGCGCGTCGAGGACCTGTTGTTCGGTTAGCCGCGTCATGCTTGAAAGCTCCCTCTAAACCCGATAAGCGCCTAGCTGTGTCGGGTGATGTCCATATGCCGGGCGGCGAATACCACTCCACGTGGGTTTTGCCACCGGCCTTTAAGGACGGTCAGCAAGGCCCGATATGCGGATTGGCCGCTTTGCTATAAGTTCGCGGCCGTGCCGGGGTGGCAAGCATTCTGGCAAGCATTTAGTCGATTTCCCGAGAAGGTGTTCGTACATGCCGTGGAATGGTCAAGGGGGCGGGGGCGGTGGTGGCCCCTGGGGCAACGGACCTGGTCCGTGGGCGCGTGGCCCCAATGGCGGTAACGCCCCGCAATCGCCCAATCTCGACGAGATTTTGCGGCGGGGCCAGGAATGGTTGCGTCGGTTTCTGCCCGGCGGCGGCGCCGGTCCGGGCGGCATCGTGGGCATCATCGTCGGTGTGCTGGTCGCGATTTGGGCGGTTACCGGCCTTTATCGCGTGCTGCCCGACGAGCAAGGCATCGTGCTGCGCTTTGGCGCCTATGAAAAGACCACCCAACCGGGCCTCAACTATCATCTGCCCTATCCGATCGAGACGGTATTCACGCCCAAGGTGACCCGCGTCAACCGGACCGAGATCGGTCTGCGCACCGGCGGCGAGGGCCCGGCCGTCGCCCGCGGTCCCGGCACGCGCGACGTGCCCGAAGAGGCGTTGATGCTGACCGGCGACGAGAATATCGTCGACATCAACTTCACGGTCTTTTGGGTGATCAAGGATCCCAAGGCCTATCTCTTCAACATCGCGGCACCGGAGGCGACGGTGAAGGCCGCCGCGGAAAGTGCGATGCGCGAGACCGTCGGCCGGACGCCGATCGCGAGCGCGCTCGCCGAGGGCCGCCGGGCGATCGAGGTGGATACCCAAAAGCTGCTTCAATACGTCCTCGACAGCTACGGCTCGGGCGTCGAAGTGACCCAGGTGCAGCTGCAGAAGGTCGATCCGCCAGGGCCGGTGATCGATGCGTTCCGCGACGTGCAGCGGGCGCGTACCGACCAGGAACGCGCGCGCAACGAGGCGGAGGGCTATCGCAACGACATCCTGCCGCGTGCGCGCGGCGAGGCCGAGCGGATAACCCAGGAAGCCGAAGCCTATAAACAGGAAATCGTGGCGCGCGCGCAGGGCGATGCGCAGCGCTTTCTATCCGTGTTGCAGACCTATAAGGCGGCGAAGGACGTGACCACGGAACGCCTCTATCTCGAAACCATGGAGCAGATCCTGCGATCGGCGAACAAGGTGCTGATCGACCCGGCGGCGCAGGGTGCCGGTCAAGGGGTGGTGCCCTATCTGCCCCTGCCGGACCTCACGCGGCGGACGACGCCGCCGCCCGCGCCGGCCAATCAGGCCAATCAATCGCCTTCGGTTCCATCGCTCTCCCCCGCGGGTGCAAGCACTGGAGGGACCACGCCATGACGCGGAACCTCATGATCGGCATCGGCGTCGGTATCGTCGCCCTGCTGATCGTCCTCGCCAACTCGCTCTATGTCGTCGATCAGACCAAGCAGGCGCTGGTGCTGTATTTCGGCGAACCGATCCGCGTGGTGCGCACGCCCGGCCTCAAGCTCAAGGTGCCGTTCATCCAGAACGTCGTGCTCTACGACAATCGGGTACAGGGCTTCGACGCGCCGTCGGAGGAGGTCATCGCCGCCGACCAGAAGCGGCTGGTGGTCGATACCTACGCGCAATACAAGATCGTCGATCCGCTGCAATTCTATCGGTCGGTCGGCAGCGACACGATCGTCCGCGCGCGGCTGGGGGCGACCATGTCGGGCTCGCTGCGCCGGTCGCTCGGCAACATCATCCTGGCGACCTTGCTCAGCGATCAGCGCGCCAAGATCATGACCGAGATCCGCAACGACGTTAAGGCGCAGGCCGTGGCGTTCGGTATCGACGTGATCGATGTCCGCATCAAGCGCGCCGACCTGCCGCCCGAGAACAGCCAGGCGATCTACGCCCGCATGCAATCGGAGCGGGAACGGGAGGCCAAGGAGTTCCGCGCCCAGGGTGCCGAGCTGGCGCAGGGTATTCGGGCCCGGGCGGAACGCGACCGGACCGTGCTGCTGGCGGAGGCTCAGCGCAATGCGCAGATCCTGCGCGGCCAGGGCGACGGCGAGAGCGTGAAGATCTATGCCGACGCGTTCGGTCAGGACAAAGACTTCTTCGCGTTCTACCGCTCGATGCAGGCTTATCAGACAGGGCTTCCCGGCTCGGGGACGACCATGGTCCTGTCGCCGAACAGCGAGTTCTTCCGGTACTTCCGGTCGATGACCGGTGCCCCACCGAAGACCGGCACGCCCTGATGCAGGATCTGGCAACGGCGCTCGCCCTCGCCATGGTCATCGAGGGTGTCCTCTACGCGCTGTTTCCCGAGCCGATGCGGCGGGCCTTGGCCACCGTCCTGAAACAGCCGGCCGGGGCGTTGCGGCTGGGTGGGTTGGGGGCGGTCTGCCTCGGCTTTGCCTGGGTATGGCTGCTGCGTCATTGAGCAGGCTGTGATCATACCCAGGCCGCCATCGGCGTTGGATGGCGGGCACCGCCCCGGTTTTGCCGCGTTTCAATGCAACAAAACTGGCTTGGCCCGGGTTTTGCCGGTAGTGTTGCGATAATACCGCTGTCGCCATGGAGTTTACCTCGTGAGTTCAACCCAACTGGCCTCGAGCCGTGTGCCTATGGCCGTCCTCGCCGCATCGACGGGGCGTGAGGTGTGGCGGCGTCGCGGGCTGGTTAAGGCATGGCTGCGCCACTCACTGATGGCGCTGATGCTGGCTCCAGGCCTGACGCTGGGCGCTGGCCTGGTGATGGGTGGCGGGTTGATGGTCGCGGCGGGGCCGGCGTTCGCCCAGGGTCATCCGGGTCCGGATGGCTTCGCCGATCTGGCGCAGCGGCTGTTGCCGGCGGTGGTCAACGTATCGACGACGCAGACCCTGAAGGCCGACGCGAAGAGCGCGCGCCGGTCCCAGGATATGCCGCAATTCCCGCCGGGCTCCCCCTTCGAGGAGTTCTTTCGCGACTTCTTCGACAAGAACCCGCAGAACCGTGGCGGTCAGCCGCAGAGCGACAGCCAACCGGCGCCGGCGCCACGCAAGGCGACCTCGCTCGGGTCGGGCTTCATCATCGATCCGTCCGGCTTGGTGGTGACCAACAACCATGTGATCGACAACGCGGACGAGATCACCGTCATCCTGCAAGACGACACGACCTTGAAGGCCGAACTGGTCGGCAGGGACAAGGATACCGATATCGCGTTGCTGCGCGTGAAGTCGGACAAGCCGTTGCCCGCCGTGCAGTTCGGCGACAGCGACAAGTCGCGGGTCGGCGATTGGGTCTTGGCGATCGGCAATCCGTTCGGTCTCGGCGGCACGGTGACGGCGGGTATCGTCTCGGCCCGGTCGCGCGACATCAATAACGGCCGCTACGACGATTTCCTGCAGACCGACGCCGCGATCAATCGGGGCAATTCCGGCGGTCCGCTGTTCAACATGGCGGGCGAGGTGATCGGCATCAACACGGCGATCTTCTCGCCATCCGGCGGCTCGATCGGCATCGGCTTCGCCATCCCGTCGTCGCTCGCCCGCAACATCTCGCAACAGCTCAAGGATTTCGGTCATGCCAAGCGCGGCTGGCTGGGCGTCAAGATTCAGAGCGTCAACGACGAGATCGCCGAGAGCCTGGCACTCGGTAAGCCGCATGGCGCGCTGATCGCCGGCGTCAGCGACAACGGCCCGGCGCAGGCGGCCGGTATCCAGGGCGGCGATGTGGTGCTGCAATTCGATGGCAAGGACGTGCCGGATGTCCGCCGCCTGCCGCGCATCGTCGCCGAGACGCCGGTCGACAAGGTCGTCAAGGTGAAGGTCTGGCGCAAGGGCAAGGAGCAGCTGTTCGACGTCAAGGTCGGCGAATTGGATGAGTCCGATACCCAGGTCGCCAGCGCGGCTCCGGATGCGAAGCGCCCGGATGACGCCCCGCCGGTGAAAACGCTCGGCCTGTCGCTCGCCGGACCGACCCAGGCGGTGAAGGAAAAGTTCTCGCTCGCCGACGATACTTCCGGCGTCGTCATCGTCGACGTCTCGAACGACAGCCCGGCGGTGGAAAAAGGCGTCAAAGCCGGCGACGTGATCGTCGAGGTCGCCCAGGAGGAGGTGAAGTCGCCCGATCAGGTCGCCACCAAGATCGACGAGGCCCGCAAGGGCGGCCGGAAATCGGTCCTGCTGCTGGTCGACCGGATGGGCGATCTGCGCTTCGTGGCCCTCAGGATCGACCAGAGCTGAGGCCGCTGCCCGTGACAGTTTGCTGCCCGTGACATTGCAACTCCACCGCCACCGTCCTATCTTCTTCGTATGACCGATCCGACCAAGCGTCCCCTTTCCGAATGGCTGACCGACCTCGACATCAGCGAGGCACAGGCGGACGCTGGGGATGTTGTTTCGGCGGAAACCGTGCTCCAGCAGTTGCACGAGAGCATCGCCCGGCTTGAAGCGAAGCTGGCGGGTGAGCAGCGCCGCGAGGTTGCGCCGCGCCGTTGATCGCTTTTTCCCGCAAGGCCACGCAGCACCTTGAAGACCTCTGGCGGTACTACGAGGAATACGAGCGTTTGGAAGCGCTGCGCAACCTCACTGCCGCCATGGCCGATGCCATTGCCAAGATCGAGCGGAACCCCGGTGCTGGACTGGCGGCGCCGCGCCCATATCCTTCCCTAGCCAAACCGGGGCGAGCTTGGGTAAAGGCCGGGCGCTATTGGGTTATGTACCGCACCACAAAGCCGCCGGTTATCACCGGTATCTTCTACGACGCGGCCGACATTCCTGACCGCCTCTAGTCGAGACGCGAGCGGCCGGCTTAAATAAATCGGCCGTCTGACTAACCCGTGACGAAGTCGCCGGCTTTATAGCCTTGCGCGTAGAGCAGTGCGGTGAGATCGCCGTGATCGATCCGGTGATGCGCGCGGATCGCGACGCTGGGCTTCGCGCGGAAGGCGATGCCGAGGCCGGCGGCGGCCAGCATGTCCAGATCGTTCGCCCCGTCGCCGACCGCCAGCGTGGCGTCGAGCGGCAGGCGAAGGGCGGCGGCCTGCTGGATCAGCGTGTCGTATTTTGTCTGCCGGGTGACGATCGGCGGGACGATCCGGCCGGTCAGCCGGCCATCGACCACCGCCAATTCATTGGCGATCTCCCACTCGATGCCCAGTTCGGCGGCGACGCGCCGGGTAAAGAACCGGAAACCGCCGGAGATCATGACGACCGAGGCGCCGTCGGCGCGCATCGTCGCCACCAGTTCCCGGGCACCGGGCATGATCTCGATCCGCTCCGCCGCCATGGCCAGCGTCTCGACGCCGAGCCCTTGGAGCAGCGCCACCCGCGCCACGAGCGCCTCGACGAAATCCAGCTCGTCGTTCATAGCCCGCGCGGTGATCTCGGCGATCTCGGTGCGCAAGCCCACGAAATCGCCAAGCTCATCCAGCATCTCGTTGCGGATCAGCGTGGATTCCATATCCGCGACCAGCAGGCGCTTGCGCCGGCCCCGGTTCGGCTGGGCGACGCAATCGATCGGCGCCTCGCCCAGCGCGCTCCGCGCCGCGGCACTGGCCTGATCGGCATGCAGATCGCTGAACGGCAGGTCGCAGGCGATCCTTTCCGCCAGCCAGACGACCGGTTCCAGCGTGGCGCCCAACCGATGCAGGGCGTCGCGCACGTCGTCCACCCTGGCCTCGTCAAGGCCAGGCCCGGCGGGGTCGCAGATCAGCGTCAGGGTATGGTCGGTCGCCATGGCCGGGGTTATCGACTGCTTGGTGCCGGCTGGCAAGACGGCTACCAGCGGGCGCTACCAACAGATTGGCGGAAACTGCTATGACGCTTGGTATGAAACCGCCTCTCATCGTCATCGGCGGGCCGACCGCCAGCGGCAAGTCCGGCTTGGCGATCGAGCTGGCGGCGGCAGTCGGCGGCGTCGTCATCAATGCCGACAGCATGCAGGTCTATCGCGATCTCGCGATCATGACCGCGCGGCCGAGGCCGGCCGATATGGCCCGTGCGCCGCATCGCCTCTATGGCGTGCTCGACGCCGCGGATGTCTGCTCGGCGGCGCGCTGGGCCGAACTCGCGCGCGGTGAGATCGCGGCGGCGGGGGCCGCTGACCGGTTGCCGATCGTGGTCGGCGGCACCGGTCTCTATCTCAAGACATTGCTGGGCGGCATCGCGGCGGTGCCGGAGATTCCGCAGGCGCTGCGTCAGGCGGCGCGCGACCGGCATGCGGCGGTCGGCGGGCCGGCGTTCCACGCCGAACTCGCCGGCCTCGACCCGGCCGCCGCGGCGCGGCTGGCGCCGGGCGACAGCCAGCGGTTGATCCGTGCCTATGAGGTGGTGACGTCGACCGGCCGGCCGCTCCATGCCTGGCAAGCCGATGGCAACGAGAGCGGCCCGGAGTACCACACCGCGCGGATCATCCTGGCACCGCCGCGCGACACGCTCTACGCGGCCTGCGATCATCGGTTCGAGGCGATGCTGGCCGATGGCGCGCTCGACGAGGTGCGCGCCCTTGACGCGCGGGGCCTCGACCCCGACCTGCCGCTCATGAAGGCGGTCGGCGTCCCGGAACTCCGCCGTCATCTTGCGGGCGAACTGGACCTGCCGGCCGCCATGGCACTCGCGCAACAGGCGACCCGGCGCTATGCCAAACGGCAAGGGACATGGTTCCGGCATCAGATTCAGTCGCCGGAGGTCCTTATCACGCAACTTTCGGAAACAATGACGGGTGAAATTTGTTCGTTTCTTCACGAGATGGGGTTGACCAAGCGAAATTAGACGTTTAGTTTCCGCCGCCCTGTATGGATGAACGACCAGGAATGAGACGGACGCCATGGACGGCACGGTGCGGAACGGCGCGGAAATCATCATAGACGCCCTGATCGATCAGGATGTGGAGGTTATTTTCGGCTATCCGGGCGGCGCGGTATTGCCGATCTACGACGCGTTGTTCAAACAGAACCGCATCCGTCACATCCTGGTCCGGCACGAACAGGCGGCGGTGCACGCGGCGGAGGGCTATGCCCGGTCGACCGGCAAGGTCGGCGTCGTGCTGGTGACCAGCGGCCCGGGTGCCACCAACACGGTGACCGGCCTGACCGATGCCCTGATGGACAGCATCCCGATCGTCTGCCTGACCGGACAGGTGGCGACGCATCTGATCGGCAACGATGCCTTTCAGGAAGCCGATACGATTGGCATCACGCGGCCCTGCACCAAGCATAATTGGCTGGTGCGCGATGCCACGACGCTTGCCCGTACGCTGCACGAAGCGTTTTACGTCGCGCGCACCGGGCGACCCGGCCCGGTCGTGGTCGATCTGCCCAAGGATATTCTGGTCCGCCCGGCGCCCTATGTGGCGGCGGATGCGGTCGTCCATAAGAGCTACCGGCCGCGCATGGCGCCGGATCCGGCGGCGATCGAAGCCGCGGTGGATCTGTTGGCCAAGGCCGAGCGACCGGTGATCTATGGCGGCGGCGGGCTGATCAATGCGGGGCCGCGCGCCTCGGCCTTGCTGAACGAGTTGGTCGAACTGACCGGCTTTCCCTGTACGTTGACCCTGATGGGGTTGGGCGCCTTGCCGGCGTCGCATCCGCGGTTCCTCGGCATGCTGGGCATGCACGGGACGGTCGAGGCCAACCATGCGATGCATGATTGCGATGTCATGCTGGCGCTGGGCGCGCGGTTCGATGACCGGGTGACCGGGCGGCTCGACGCCTTCTCGCCGGGCTCGCGAAAGATCCATGTCGATATCGATCCGTCGCAGATCAACAAGAACGTGCTGATCGATATTTCGATCGTTGGCGATGCCGCCCTGGCCCTGGAAGCGATCATCGCCGAGTGGAAGCGGCGTGGAATCGCGTCGCGGCGCACGGCACTGCAACCCTGGCTGCTGAAGATCGAGGAATGGCGCGGCCTGCGTTGCCTGACCTATGCCCAGGGGCCGAAGATCATCAAGCCGCAACACGCGATCCGCCGTCTGGCGGAGCTCACGCGGAAGCGCGACGTCTACATCACGACCGAGGTTGGTCAGCATCAGATGTGGGCGGCCCAGCATTTCCCGTTCGAGGGACCGAACCGCTGGATGACCTCCGGCGGCCTCGGCACCATGGGTTATGGTCTACCGGCGGCGATGGGCGTGCAGATCGCCCATCCCGATGCGCTGGTCATCGACATCGCCGGTGAGGCGTCGATCATGATGAACATCCAGGAGATGGCGACGCTCATCCAGTACCGCCTGCCGGTCAAGGTGTTCATCTTGAACAACCAGTATATGGGCATGGTCCGGCAGTGGCAGGAGCTGATGTTCGGCGGCCGCTATTCGCAGAGCTATTCCGAGGCGCTGCCGGATTTCGTCAAGCTGGCGGAGGCGTTCGGCGGCGTCGGCTTGCGGGCCCAGACGGTCGACGAGTTGGATGGCGTGATCGGCGAGATGCTGGCCGTCGACCGGCCGGTGATCGTCGATGTCGCGGTCGATCCGACGGAGAATTGCTATCCGATGATCCCGTCCGGTGCCGCGCATAACGAAATGCTGCTGGGGCCGGGCGATATTCCGACCGGAAGCGGGTCGTCGGACGATGGCTCCGAACGGGGGATGGTCCTGGTCTGATCGACCGGGATCACCTGTTTCTTCATGCTGATGGATTCGCGATGAGCGAGACGATCGAAACCCATACCCTGAGCGTCCTGGTGGATAACGAACCGGGCGTGCTGGCGCGGGTCATCGGCCTGTTTTCCGGCCGGGGCTACAACATCGAAAGCCTGACCGTGGCCGAGGTCGAGCGGCGCGATAGCCTGTCGCGCATCACCCTCGTCACCTCCGGCACGCCGATGGTGATCCAACAAATCAAGGCGCAGCTCTCGCGCTTGGTGCCGGTGCACAGCGTGCGCGACCTGACCGAGGAAGGGCCGTTCGTCGGTCGCGAATTGGCGCTGGTCAAGGTCGCCAGCGCTGGCGGGCAGCGGCTGGAAAGCCTGCGCGTCGCCGAGATATTTCGGGCGCGCCCCGTGGATACCACCGTCGGCTCCTTCGTGTTCGAGCTGACCGGGTCGGTCGAGAAGATCGATGCCTTCGTCGCCTTGATGGTTCCGTTGGGGCTGGTGGCGGTTTCCCGGACCGGCTGCGCCGCCATGTCCCGAGGTCCCGATCCGCTTTGATCGCGGCCCTTCATTCGCTGTTTGACTGCTGAGTCCCCTTCGTTTCGACCCTTGAGAAAGTCTCCTGCCATGCGCGTTTATTACGATCACGATGCCGATGTGAACCTGATCAAGTCCAAGAAGATCGCGGTGATCGGCTATGGCAGTCAGGGTCATGCCCATGCCAACAATCTGCGCGACAGCGGCGCCAAGGACCTCGTCGTGGCGCTGCGACCCGGCTCGGCCTCGGCCAAGAAGGCGGAGGCCGCCGGCCTCAAGGTGGTGACCGCGGCCGAAGCGGCCCGCACCGCCGACGTCATCATGGTGCTGACGCCCGACGAGTTGCAGGCGGAACTTTGGGAAACCGATCTGCGTGACAATATGCGCGAGGGTGCCGCGATCGCTTTCGCCCATGGCCTCGCGATCCATTTCAAGCTGATCGAGGCGCGTCCCGACATCGATGTGTTCATGATCGCGCCGAAGGGCCCCGGTCATACGGTTCGCTCGGAATATGTTCGCGGCGGCGGCGTGCCCTGTCTGGTCGCGGTCGACCAGAACCCGTCGGGCAACGCGCTCGACATCGCGCTGTCCTACGCGGCGGCGATCGGCGGCGGCCGCGCCGGCGTGATCGAGACGACCTTCAAGGAAGAATGCGAGACGGATCTGTTCGGCGAGCAGACCGTGCTGTGCGGCGGTCTCACCCAGTTGATCCTGGCCGGCTACGAGACCCTGACCGAAGCCGGCTACGCGCCGGAAATGGCCTATTTCGAGTGCCTGCACGAGGTCAAGCTGATCGTCGACCTGATCTATGAGGGCGGCATCGCCAATATGCGCTATTCGATCTCGAACACGGCGGAATATGGCGATTACACGCGCGGCCCCCGGTTGATCACCCCGGAGGTGAAGGCCGAGATGAAGCGGGTGCTGGACGATATCCAATCCGGCCGCTTCGCGCGCGACTGGGTGCTGGAAAACAAGGCCGGCCAAGCCAGCTTCAAGGCCATGCGCCGTCGCGCCGCCGAGCATGACATCGAAAAGGTCGGCGAAAAGCTGCGCGCGATGATGCCGTGGATCGCCAAGAACCGGCTGGTCGACAAGACCAAGAACTAACCGAGCGGCGCCTGGTCGTCGCGCTTTCCCCGGCGCGTATGCACGGGTCCGGTGGAAATCGATTGCGACCGGCAACCCAAACGGGCTACGAGTAAGAGACCGCCTGACCTCCGGTGCGCGTATCATGCGCCGGGGGTCGAGGTCGTTAACGCGGGACGGATATGACCATCGTGGGACAGTTCGGCAGTGCAGGGACCGGAGGCTTCATCGCCTTTGCCGGTGCATTGCGTTGGCTGTCCCGCCCGGCGGGGATTCTACGACTTACCGACCCCTGACGTCGTCGATGTACCGCCGCGTGATAGTGGCGGGCCGGGCGTTTAGGGGAGTGTTCGTCGAGCCTGAAACCCACGCCGCCGTCATGGCGCAAGCCCAGAAGGATCTGGTCCCATGAGTACCAGCAATAGTCATCCAGCCGTCGCTTCCGCCGCACCCGAACCTATCGCATCGGCGCTGCGCAACGACAACCGGGTGATGATCTTCGACACCACGCTGCGCGACGGCGAACAATCGCCCGGCGCCTCGATGAATCTCGAAGAGAAGATCAAGATCGCCCTGGTCTTGGAAGAGATGGGCGTCGATGTGATCGAGGCCGGCTTCCCGATCGCCTCCAACGGCGATTTCGAAGCGGTCCGCGAGATCGCCAAGCTGATCAAGAATTCGATCGTCTGCGGGTTGTCCCGCGCCGGCCGCGGCGACATCGATCGGGCTTGGGAGGCTTTGCGGCCGGCCGGCCGCGCACGCATCCACACCTTCATCGCGACCTCGCCGCTGCACATGAAATACAAGCTGCAGATGACGCCGGACCAGGTGCATCAGGCGGTGATCGACAGCGTGACCCATGCCCGCAACCTTACCGACGATGTCGAATGGTCGGCCGAGGACGGCTCGCGCACCGATCCGGATTTCCTGTGCCGCACGGTCGAGAGCGCCATCAAGGCAGGTGCCCGCACGGTCAATATCCCGGATACCGTGGGCTATGCGGTGCCGGAGGAATATGCCGGCCTGATCCGAATGCTGTTCAACCGGGTGCCGAACATCGACAAGGCGGTGGTGTCGGTGCATTGCCACAACGATCTGGGCTTGGCCGTGGCGAATTCGCTGGCGGCGGTGGCGGCTGGGGCGCGGCAGATCGAATGCACGATCAACGGCCTCGGCGAGCGGGCGGGCAACGCGGCGCTGGAAGAGGTCGTGATGGCGCTGACGACGCGCGCCGATGCGATGCCCTATCTCACGCAGATCAAGACGCCGCAGATCACCCGGGCGTCGCGCCTGGTCTCGACGATCACCGGCTTCGCGGTTCAGCCGAACAAGGCGATCGTCGGCGCCAACGCCTTCGCCCATGAATCGGGGATCCATCAGGACGGCATGCTGAAGCATGCCGGCACCTACGAGATCATGACGCCGGAAAGCGTCGGCCTCAACCGCTCCACCCTGGTGATGGGCAAGCATTCCGGCCGCCATGCCTTCAAGATGAAGCTCAAGGAGTTGGGTTTCGAGCTCGGCGACAACGCGGTCAACGACGCTTTCCGCCGCTTCAAGGATCTGGCGGATCGCAAGAAGGAGGTCTTCGACGACGACCTGGTCGCTTTGGTCGATGACGAGGTGGTGCGCGGCAATGAGCGGGTCCGCTTCGTCTCGTTGCAGGTCGTCGCCGGGTCGCGCGGCCCGCAAAGCGCCGAGCTGGAGATCACCATCGACGGCAGTACCGCGACCACCACGGCGACCGGCAACGGCCCGGTCGATGCGATCTTCAACGCGATCAAAATATTGCTGCCGCATACGGCACGCTTGCAGCTCTACCAGGTCCACGCGGTGACCGAGGGTACGGATGCCCAGGCGGAGGTTACCGTGCGGCTCGAGGAGGACGGCAAGACCGTGAACGGGCAGGGAGCGGATTCCGATACCCTTGTTGCCTCGGCTCGTGCCTATATTCATGCGCTCAACAAGCTGCTAACCAAGCGGGCGAAAACCGCGCCGGCAGCTCTCTCCGCCTAACTTCCTCCACAGTCGGATGGCAAGGTGGCATGTCGCCATGCCATCCGGTTGCGCGTCCCCCTCTCCCCACCCGTGGACTTGGTGTCCCGCCAGCATTTCAGGATCGAGCTCATTAAGATGTTAGGGTTTGGAAAAGTCCTGGGTTGGATGTCCGCCGATATGGCGATCGATCTTGGTACGGCGAATACATTGGTCTATGTGAAGGGCCGTGGCATCGTTCTGAACGAGCCATCCGTGGTGGCGATCGCCAGCGTCAAGGGTAAACGCGCGGTGCTCGCCGTCGGTGACGAAGCCAAGCTCATGCTGGGCCGGACACCCGGAAACATTCAGGCCATTCGCCCCTTGCGCGATGGCGTGATCGCCGACTTCGAAGTCGCCGAAGAGATGATCAAGCACTTTATCCGCAAAGTGCATAACCGGCGCAGTTTCGCCTCGCCCGAGATCATCGTCTGTGTGCCGTCCGGGTCGACCGCGGTCGAGCGCCGGGCGATTCAAGAATCCGCGGAAAGCGCCGGAGCGCGCCGGGTTTACCTGATCGAGGAACCGATGGCCGCCGCGATCGGCGCAGGCCTGCCAGTGACCGAGCCGACCGGTTCGATGGTCGTCGATATCGGCGGTGGCACCACCGAGGTCGCGGTGCTGTCGCTGGGCGGCATTGTCTATTCCCGCTCGGTCCGGGTCGGCGGCGACAAGATGGACGAGGCGATCATCGCCTATATCCGACGCAATCATAACCTGCTGGTCGGTGAGGGTAGCGCCGAGCGGATCAAGAAGGAGATCGGCTCGGCCTGCATGCCCGAGGATGGCGAAGGCCGGGTCATGGAGATCAAGGGCCGCGATCTGATGAACGGCGTGCCGAAGGAGCTGATCATCAGCGAACGCCAGATCTCGGAAAGCCTGGCCGAACCGGTCGGTGCCATCGTCGAGGCGGTCAAGGTCGCCTTGGAGCACACCGCGCCGGAACTCGCGGCCGACATCGTCGACAAGGGTATCGTGCTGACCGGCGGCGGCGCCCTGCTGGGCAATCTGGACTATATCCTGCGTCATGCGACGGGCCTGCCGGTATCGATCGCCGATGATCCGCTCTCTTGCGTGGCGCTCGGGACCGGGCGTGCGCTGGAGGAAATGAAGACCCTGAAAAACGTCCTGATCAGCATGTATTGATGTCGCGGATGGACCTTTTCTGACGGTGGGGTTGTGCCTTATCGTTTGCCGATTCGACGGATTATGGCCGCGGTCTCCCCACGGTCGGCGCGAGATTCGCGACTTCTATTCAATCGGCGTCTTCATGAAATCTTGATTGTCGGCGGTGTTTTATCGTCCGAGGTGGCTAATATTTATCGAAGGGACTGGAAAGCCGCCCGGTTAAGCGTTCATACTAGTATTCAGCGCTCACCCGGGGCGCCGTCGCTAGTTGTCGATTGCGGAGCGTTGTGGTGAAGCAGCGATCAGGATCAATGTCGCAGTTCGTCGTGCCGTTGAAGACGCTGGCACATCGCTTCACGTATTCCGTGCTGATCGTCGCGTCCCTCACCATCATCATGCTCGGCAAGGCCGACGTCCTCGTGATCGAGCGGACGCGCGCCGCCGTGGCCGATGCTTTCGCCCCGGCGCTGGAGGCGCTTTCCCAACCGGCCTCCGTCGTGACCGCAGCGATCGACCGGGTGCATGACGTGATCGCGCAATACAATGAAAGTGGCCGTCTGCGTGAAGAGAACGATCGGTTGCGGCAGTGGCAAGCGGTGGCGCATCGTCTCGAGATCGAGAATGCCGAGCTGCGCGGCCTGCTGAATTTCCCGTCGGACAGCTCGGCTTGGTATATCACCGGCCGGGTGATCGGTACCGCCGGCGGCGCGTTCAAGCGCAGCGTTCTGGTCAATCGTGGAGCGAATGACGGGGTGGCCAAGGGCCAGGCGGCGGCGTCCGGCGTGGGCTTGATCGGCCGGGTCGCCGAGGTCGGCGCGCGAACCTCCCGCGTCTTGCTGCTGACCGACCGAAACTCGCTGATCCCGGTCGAGCTCGAAGGGTCGCACGAAAAGGCGATTCTTTCCGGCGATAACTCCGATCGGCCGCAATTGTTGTATCTCCCGGCCAAGGAGACGGTAGCACCGGGCGACCGGGTCGTGACTTCGGGTGATGGCGGGATCTTTCCACCGGGCATTCTGGTGGGAACCGTGGCGTCGATCGATGGCGGGTTGTACAGGGTCCAGCCGGCCAGCGAATTGAGCCGTGTTGAGCTGTTGCGGCTGGTGGATTACGGGTTGTCGGGTGTGCTGCCGCCGACCGCGGTCCCGCTGCCGAAGGCGCCACCGGTCGGCCGGCGCGGTGCCAAGGCGGCGGCGGATCCGGGTGTCGCTGGGGCTGCGCAAAGCAGTTCCGCGGCGGAGACGACGGCCCATCCATGAAGGCGATCACGGTCGACCGGATCGACGGCTTCGGCGTGCGGCTGGTGCCGGTGCTGCTGACGTTGCTTGTCGTCGTGGTGTCGATCGTCCCTCTCGGCATTCCGGGCTATGCCGCGGTCACGCCCGTTTTCACGCTGATGGCGGTCTATCATTGGACGATCTACCGGCCGGAATTGATGCCGCCCGTGGCGCTCTTCGCCATCGGGCTGCTGCAGGATTTGCTGACGTCGGGGCCGATCGGGCTGTCGCCGCTGCTGCTGCTGGTCATCCGCGCGCTGGTGATGAGCCAGCGGCGCTTCTTCGTCGGCAAGCTGTTCCCGTTCGTCTGGTGGGGGTTCGCCGCGACCGTGGTGGCGGCGAGCTTGATGCTGTGGGTCGCCGCCGGGGCGCTCAGCGGCAGGCTGCTCGATCCGCGCAGTTTCGCGTTCCAAGCCGTGCTGACCGTCGCCTGCTATCCGGCGGCGAGTTGGGTGTTCGTCAGGGTTTATCGCTTCATGCTGGCGCGCGGGTGACCTGAATGCGGACGCTGAAATTCGAGGCCGGGCGCTACAAGGTGATGACCCGCCGCGCCGCGCTGCTGGCGGGTGGCCAGGTCGTCATGCTGGGCGCGCTCGGCGCCCGCATGTACTACCTGCAGGTCCTCGAGGCGGATCGCTACACCACGCTCGCCGACGAAAATCGTATCAACATCCGCTTGCTGTTGCCGCAACGGGGCATGATCGTCGACCGCTTCGGCGTACCGATGGCGGCCAACCGGCAAAACTACCGGGTGGTGATCATCGCCGAGCAGGCCAACGACATCGAGAGCACGCTCGCCGCGATCGCCACGCTGATCCCGCTCGGCGAAAGCGATCAGCGCAAGGTGCTGCGCGATATCCGCCGCAAGCATCCCTTCGTCCCGGTGGTGGTGCGCGACAACCTCACCTGGGACGAGATGAGCCGGATCGAGGTGAACGTCCCCGAATTGCCCGGCGTCAGCATCGAACAGGGATCGAGCCGCTATTACCCGTTCGGCGACAAGACCTCGCATATCCTGGGCTATGTCGCCGCGGTGTCGGAAAAGGAGCTGACCGGCGATCCGCTGCTGGAGTTGCCGGATTTCCGCATCGGCAAGGCGGGTATCGAGAAGTTCAACGATCGCAGGCTGCGCGGCACCGCCGGCAACAGCCAGGTCGAGGTGAACGCGTTCGGACGTGTGGTCCGCGAGATCAACCGGGTCGAGGGCGATCCCGGCCAGCAAATCGTGACGACCATCGATATGGCCTTGCAGAATTTCACCATGAGCCGGATCGCGGCCGAGGACAGTGCGACCTGCGTGGTGTTGGACGCGTTGACCGGCGACGTGCTGGCGATGGCATCCGGCCCGGCCTATGACAGCAATACCTTTTCAGCCGGCCTGACCAATGCCGTGTGGAAGGATCTCACGACCAATCCACGCGGCCCGCTCAACAACAAGACCATCCAGGGGCAATACCCGCCAGGCTCGACCTTCAAGCCGGCGGTTGCCATGGCAGCGTTGGAAAGCGGCATCATCACGCCGGATTTTCGGGTGACGTGCACCGGTTCGACCAGCCTTGGCAACGTGAACTTCAAATGCTGGCGCTGGCCGCATGGCCACGGCACGCTCGACCTGCATGGTGGGATCAAGAATTCCTGCGACTGCTATTTTTACGAAGTCGCGCGCCGGGTCGGTCCCGACCGGATCGCGGCCATGGCCCAGAAACTGGGCTTCGGTTCGCCGACGGGGATCGATATTCCGAATGAACGGCCAGGCCTGATCCCGACGACCGATTGGAAGCTGGCGACCTATGGCGTGAAATGGCAGCAGGGCGAGACCTATAACATCGGTATCGGCCAGGGCTATGTTTCGGTGACGCCACTGCAACTCGCGACGATGCTCGCCCGGTTGGTGACCAATCGGGCCGTCGTGCCGCGGCTGACCCGTCCGGGCGGCGTGCTGAAGACCGGCTCGCCGGGTTTCGCCGAGCTGCCGAACTATGCATCGCTCGGTCTCGCCCAGAAAAACCTCGCCAGTGTCTTATGGGGCATGGACGCGGTGTGCAACGAGCAGGGCGGTACCGCCTATGGCTCGCGCATCACCGAGCCGGGCATGGCTATGGGCGGCAAATCGGGCACGGCGCAGGTCCGCCACATGAGCCAGGCCGAACACGATCATGCACCCAAACGGCCCGACCAGGTGCCATGGAAGGATCGCGATCACGCCGTGTTCATCGCCTTCGCGCCGGTCGGCACCCCGCGCTACGTGTGTTCGGTCTTGATCGAGCACGGCTTTGGCGGCTCCGCCTACGCGGCGCCGATCGCCCGCGATGTCCTGCGCGAATGCCAGAAGCGCGACCCGGCACGCTCGGTACCGGAGGATCGCCTGATCGCGGATGCCGGGGCGCCCCCGCCGCCCCGCGTCGACCAGGCGAATTGAGGGTGGCGGCGTGACGAGGCGTGTCTTGGGATCAGCCCCATGATCGCCGATTTCGATTTCAGCGCGCGGGCGCCGACCTTCGCCGAGAAGCTGTGGAACATCAATTGGGGCCTGGTGCTCCTGCTCTCCGCCATCGCGTCGATCGGCTTCGCGGTGCTCTATTCGGCGGCCAACGGCAATCTCGATCCTTGGGCCATGCGCCAGATGATCCGCTTCGCCGCCTCGGTGGCGTTGCTGCTCTGCGTCGCCGTGGTCGATGTGCAGATCTGGCTGAAGCTCGCCTATCCGATCTACGGGGTAGCACTGCTGTTGCTGGTGGCGGTCGATCTGCATGGGGCGATCGGCATGGGCGCGCAGCGCTGGATCGAACTCGGACCGGTGTCGCTGCAGCCGTCCGAGATCATGAAGATCGGCCTGGTCATGGCGCTGGCCCGCTATTTCAACGGTCTGACCATCGAGGAGGTCGGCCGGCCGTTGCTGCTGCTGATCCCCATGGGCCTGGTTTTCGTGCCGGCGGCGCTGGTCTTGAAGCAGCCCGATCTCGGCACCGCCATGATGCTGATCATGTGCGGCGGCGGCATGTTCTTTCTGGCCGGCGTGCGCCTCTGGAAATTCATCATCGGCATCGTCGGCGGCGTCAGCCTGGTGCCGATCGCCTGGGGTTTCCTGCGCGAGTATCAAAAGCGGCGCATCAACACGTTCCTGAACCCGGAAACGGATAGTCTCGGTGCCGGATATCACATCCTGCAGTCCAAGATCGCCCTGGGCTCCGGCGGCATGTTCGGCAAGGGCTTCCTGCTCGGCACGCAAAGCCATCTGAACTTCCTGCCGGAAAAGCAGACCGATTTCATCTTCACGATGTTCGCCGAGGAATTCGGCCTGGTCGGCGGGTTGATCCTGCTCGGCCTCTACAGCCTGGTATTCGCCTATGGCTTCGCGATCGCGCTGCGCAGCCGCAATCATTTCGGTCGGCTGCTGGCGCTCGGCATCACCGTGAATTTCTTCCTCTATGTGTTCATCAACACGGCCATGGTGATGGGGCTGATCCCGGTGGTCGGCGTGCCGCTGCCGTTGATTTCCTATGGCGGTACGGCGATGCTGACCGTGATGTTCGGCTTCGGCTTGTTGATCAGCGTTTATATTCACCGCGACAGCCGCATCAACCGGCGCGGTGAAACCCAGACCTGACCCTGTAATCTCTTCCAGAAGAGTCCGCCCGGAGGGCTGGACAGGCCATCGGCTTTTCCCTATACCTCCCCTCCTTGACCGGAAGGCGACCTGCCCAGGTAGCTCAGTTGGTAGAGCAGCGGACTGAAAATCCGCGTGTCGGTGGTTCAAATCCGCCCCTGGGCACCACTTCCCTCTCGTTGAGATGGCCCCAGAGACCACAGTCACGTCGGGCGTCGGGCGAGCCGGTTCTGCAGCAGCACGACGATGAGCAGGAACGCGCCGCGGATGACCGACTGCCAATAGGCGCTGAGCGTGAAATCGCCCCGGCCATTCTCGAAATTGAGAATGTTGAAGATGAGGCCGAGCAGCAGCGTGCCGGCGAGCGTGAAGCCGACCGATCCCATGCCGCCGGTCAACAGGGTGCCGCCGACCACCACGGCCGCGATCGCGAACAGCTCCCAACCCTGCCCCTCGGTCGGCTGCCCAGCGCCGAATTGCGCGGCGAGGATGACGCCGGCGAGGCCCGCCAGCCCGCCGGTCAGGACATAGACCAGGGTTTTCACCCGCGCGACCGGCAAGCCCATGAGGCGTGCCGCCTCCTCGTTGCCGCCGATCGCCAGCACGGTCCGGCCAAAGCCGGTGAAATTCAGCAGCACCGAACCGGCGATGAACGCCACGATGGCGATCCAGGCCGGGATGGGAAAGTCCAGGAAATCACCGCCGCCAAGGTCGGTGAAAGACGTTTCCCAGGAGACCGAGACCGATTGGTTGCCGGAAATGAGCAGCGCCAAGCCACGCGCCGCCAGCATGGTCGCCAGCGTGGTGACGAAGGCCGGCAGCCGAAACCTGGTGATGGCCAAGCCGTTGATCAGTCCGATCGCGAGGCCGGCCCCGATCCCCGCCGCCAGCCCAGCGCCCAGCCCGATATCGCTGAGCCCGGCCGACACGACGCTGGCCAGCGCGGCTGTCGCACCGACGGACAGATCGATGCCGCCGGTCATGATGACGAAGCTCATGCCGAGGGCCACCAGCGCGAACATGGAATTGTACCGCAGCACGCTCATGATGTTGTAGAGGCCGAAGAAATCATCGTAGCGCCAGGCGCCGAACAGGATCAGCAGCAGCAGCGCCACGACGACGCCCTGTCGCTGCAGCAGGGTGCTGCGCCGGCCGGGTTTCGCCGCCGCCGGTAGCGACGACGCATCGATCATCGTGGTCATGATGCCCGCCGAACTTGCTGGAGATAGACCGCGGCCAGGATGACCGTCGCCTTGACGACCAACGCCGCCGCGTCCGGCACGCCATGGGACAGCAGCGTGTAGCGCAGCAGCTGGATGATGAGCGCCCCCAGCAGCGTGCCGATGATGGAGGCCCGCCCGCCGGTCAGCGCGGTACCGCCGACCGCGACCGCCGCGATCGCGTCGAGTTCCATGCCCAGCCCGACCAGGTTGGCATCCGAGGAGGAATTGATCGCGATGACGATCAGGCCGGCGATGCCCGACAGCAGGCCGGAGACGGCGTAGACGATGATCTTGATGCGCGCGACCGGCAGGCCCGAGAGCTGCGCCGCCGCCTCGTTGCCGCCGACCGCCAGCAACTGACGGCCGTAGAGCGTGCGGCCCATCACCCACGTCGCGGCGCCGACCACCGCCATCATCAGCCACACCTGCACCGGCACGCCTAGCACCCGCCCGAGGCCCAAGGCGTAGAAGCTGGCATTGTGGAAGGCCTGCAGATTGCCGTTGGTCATCACCTGGGCGATGCCGCGTCCGGCGATGAACAGCACCAGGGTGGCCACGATCGGCTGGATGCGGAAGCGGGCGACCAGCCAGCCATTGAAGGTGCCGAACGCCATGGCGGCCAGCACGGGCAGCACGAAGGCCAGGCCATCGGCCAGCAGCCCCGGTCCCATGCCGAACAGCCGTCCTGCGAAGATCAGCGGCGCCAGCGCGCCGGCGATCGCCATCAGCGACCCGACCGACAGATCGATGCCGCCGGTCGCGATCACCATGGTCATGCCGACCGCGACGATGACGATCGTCGTGACTTGGGTCAGGTTGACATAGAGGGTTTGCAGACTGGTGAAATGCGGCGTCGCGATCAGGTTGAACAACACCAGGATGCCGAGCGCCAGCAAGGCCCCGGCGAGGGGCCCGCCGCGCCAGGGCCAGGTCAAGCCTCTGCGCCGCCGCGGCGCCGCGACCTCAAGCTCCTGCATGGCTTATCGATGCCTCATCCGGGCCGTGAGCCATCGCGGTCATGATGGCATGCTCGGTCGCCTCCGCATGATCCAAGGTGGCGACCGATCGGCCGTCGCGCAGGACGCTGACCCGATGGCAGCCCTCGGTCAGTTCCTCGAGTTCCGAGGAAATCATCAGCACGGCCAGCCCGTCGCGGGCCAATTCCCGGATCAGGCTCTGGATCTCGGCCTTGGCCGCGACGTCGATGCCCCGCGTCGGCTCGTCCAGGATGAGCAATTTCGGTTTCATGCACAGCCAGCGCGCCAGCAGCACCTTTTGCTGATTGCCGCCGGAGAGTTCTCGGATCTTCTGATCGGCGCTGCTCAGGCGGATGCCCAGGCGCTTGATCAGCCGATCGACGATCTCGCGCTGCCGCGCCTGGTCGATCACGCCATGGCGGGTGAGCTGGGGTAGCAGCGCGAGGGTCAGGTTATCCCGCACCGACATGTCCGGCACGATGCCTTCGGTCTTGCGATCCTCCGAACAGAAACCGATGCCGGCGCCGATCGCCTCCCGCGAGGTGCGAAAGCCGGTCGTCTCGTGGCCGAAGCGGATCGTGCCGGCCTGTGGCCGATCAGCGCCGAAGATCGCCCGCGCCGTCTCGGTCCGGCCGGACCCCAGCAGCCCCGCGAGACCGACGATCTCCCCCTCGTGCACATCGAGATCGACCTTGGCGACCCGCGGCGCGACTTTCAGCCCCTCGACCTCCAGCACCTTGGCGGGGCGCACGGCGAAATCCTCCTCGAAGGCGGTGGCGCCGAACTGCTTCACCTCTTCGAGGCTGCGGCCGAGCATGGCGGCGACCAGTTCGAGCTTGCTGATGCTCGCCATCGGCTGATCCGCGACGGTCATGCCGTCGCGCATGATCGTCACCCGGTCGCACACGACATAGAGCTCGTCCAGCCGGTGGCTGACGAAAATCACGCCGATGCCGCGCGCCTTCAACTGCCGGATGACATCGAACAGCACCGCGACCTCGCGATCGTCGAGCGACGAGGTCGGTTCGTCCATCACCACGAGCCGCGCCTGCTGACCGATCGCCCGGGCGATCGCGACCATCTGCTGGGTCGCCGTATTGAAGTGATGCAGCGGCTGCCGGACATCGATGGAAACGGCGAATTGTGCCAGCACGGCGTTCGCCTGCTCATGCATCCGGCGCCAATCGATCAGCCCCCAGCGCCGTGGTTCCCGGCCGAGAAAGATATTCTCCGCCACCGAGCGCAGCGGCACCAGATTGATCTCCTGATAGATCGTCGCGATGCCGGCGGCCTGGGCATCTTGCGGCGTGCGGAAATCGACCGGCACGCCCTCGAACCGCACAGCGCCGCTCTCGCGGGCGACGGCACCCGTCAAGACCTTGATCAACGTCGATTTGCCGGCGCCATTCTGGCCGATCAAGGCCAGCACCTCGCCGCGCCCGACGGTCAGGCTCGCCTCCTTGAGGGCGGCAACGCCGGCGAAACTTTTCCCGATCCCCGACATTGAAAGCAGGATGTCGTCCGTCATGGCACACCCATCATCAGCTCCAATATCCGCTGGGAAAAAGGGGCGGGACGGTGCACGCGGCCGTCCCGCCTCTTCCGTATCAATAGGAGCCGGCGAGGCTCTGGGCGGCGTTGGTCTTATCGTAGAAATGGTCCTGGTTCACGACGATCGGATCGATCTTCTTACCGGCCGCGTAGTCGGCGGCGGCCTGGAAGGCGCCGGGGCCGAAGCGCGGGTTGCATTCGACGGTGGCGCCCAGCTTGCCGTCGATGATCGCCTGCAGCCCATCCTTCTCGCCATCGATCGAGACAACGGTGATGTCCTTGCCAGGATGCCGGCCGGCCGCTTCGAGGGCTGTGATCGCCCCCAGCGCCATCTCGTCGTTATGGGCGAACACGGCGGTCGCCTCGGGATGGGCCTGCAACAGGGTTTCCATCACTTGGCGACCCTTGTCGCGGGCGAAATCGCCATCCTGCGAGGCGACGATCTGAATACCCGGCGATTTCGCGATCACCTCGGCGAAGCCCTTCTTGCGGTCATTCGCGGGCGAGGAGCCGCTGGTGCCCTGCAACTCGATGACCTTGGCCGTGCCGCCGGTCGCCTTGACCAGCCATTCGCCGGCCCGCCGGCCTTCGTCGACGAAATCCGAGCCGATGAACGAGACATAATCGCGGCCGGGCTTCGCCAGATTGGCATCTACGCTGCGATCGATCAGGAACAGCGGAATGCCGGCCTTCTTGGCCTTCATGACCGCGGGGATCAGCGGCTTTTCCTCACGCGGCGACAGAAAGATCACGTCGACATGCTGCGCGATCATCGAATCCACATCGGCGACCTGCTTCGCCGCGGAACCGGAGGCATCCGTGTAAACGAGCTGCCAGCCCCGCTTGGCCGCTTCGTCCTTCATGCTCTGGGTCTGGGCGAGCCGCCATGGATTGTTGCTCTCGGTCTGGGCGAAGCCGACCTTATAGGTGGGCTTCTCCTTAAGCTTGGGCAGTTCGTCCGCCCTGACCGCCGGCATCGCCGCCAGCGAGGCGAGACATGCGGCCGCAATGAACCACCCTAACCGTTTGGTGCTCATCTTTGATTCCTCCCATACCGATTGCCGATTTGACTGATGTTCTTACGACATCATCTGGCGAGAGTAGCGTGGGAGGCATCCCTGTCAATATGCGGTGTCGTCTTTTGTGGTCTGCCTTTTGCCGAAGCCTTGTTGAATTCTGAAGTATTAGAGCCTGAAAACTTGATGAAGGTCGTGAATTAATGCGCGCTCGGCGAGCGCTCCACGAACCGGTCGTCGATCCCGGGTGGGCACCTTCATCACCTTCAAAACCGCCCTGCGACTCATCGTCCCTCAAGGCCGGGGGGCGCTATGTCCCACCGCCTGCCTCGGTGCGACTGGCCGGCGAACCTAAAGCCGGCCGGTGCTGATCCCGTGCATCCGCTTACATCAGGAGCGTTGAACAGCCCTGGTCTAGTGTCGAAACGTCTGAGCTTGAATATCGTACTAAACACCTCTGATCAAAGATGTATCCCTGGATGCACGACATCAATGATGGAAGCCGCGCTATCGGAGTCCAGAACATTACATTTTCTTGAGTTCGAGGAGTAGGCTGACCAGATACTACCGGGGCTGCTCGACGGCGATCGTCCTCGCGAATACTCAGCGATAGCATGTCGAAACTGCGCGCTCACACGTTCAAATACCACATCGTCGATCTGCTCCAGCATCGATGCATCGCGCCAATCCTCCCGGTTCCCGAAAAGAAACGGCAATTCAAGACAATGTGGCCCCAGCAGCGTTTGGGAACCACTTTGCAGGTCAAAACGATACATCCAGCTCTTAATACCCTCGTTCGAGAAGGCATGGGCGATTGATCTTGCTGGAACGGCAAAGCTCAATTCGGTTCCGCCATCGACAAGTGCGGTATACGAAGTTGGTGCGCTACGAAGCTTATCGAAATGCTCACGCGCACTCACGCCGTCAGCGCCAAATTTCGATTCGTACCACGCCGTGACGGCTTTTTCCGTCGGGCTTCGCGTGGCCTCCGCGCCGAACAAGAAGGCCGCGTTCTCATCGCGCGTATAGCCTATAAGGGTTGACTCGATATGCGCCACAGCCGCCGCCCGTGGATAATCGAACAGCCATTCCGGCACGATGTCTCCGGAAACGACGGGATAGAAGCCGAGTGTCAGGTCACCGAATCGCGATGCGCGTTTCATAATCTCCACCTGAGCCGAGAGCACCTCCTCTATCGGAACGCTGCGCAGATCTCGATGATCAACTAAAGCACTGAACTCTCTCATAAGGTGCTCAGCGCTTGTTCGCAGCATCGGTGGATAATAAGGTAGACTGAGAAGAATATTGCGTCTGAGTAATCCTTTAGAAGCGCGGCTTACGGCCAGGAGGTGTGCGTACCACGCTCCTGCGGATTGCCCCGCCACGGTGACATTGTCTGGATTGCCACCAAATCCGCATGCGTTTTCCTGGATCCATTGCAACGCTTGGAGGATGTCACCAAAAGGAAGGTTGCCGTCGCAGACACCATCGATACATAAATGGCCGAGTGCACCAAGACGATAGTTAAGCGTGATTACGATGAGATCTTCTTCGCTCGCCAACCTAGCGCCATCGTAGCGCGTACCACTTCCTCCGCCTGATATAAAGGCGCCTCCGTGCAAGAACACCAAGACCGGTAGATTTTCAGCATCGCATGGCGCCCACAGGTCGAGCAGGAACGCCTCTTCCTCTTGCCGAATTCCAGCGACGGCATCGCCCATCAGGTCAGCAAGGCGACTGCGCTTTTGCGGAAACGCAGCGGGTTGTCCATTCGCGAGCCCGTCCCGTGCCTGAGCCCGCACAAGACCGGAGAATCGCGTCTTTGGAATGGCTGGGTCTCCATACCGAATCCCCCGGTAGATGCGGACATTACCCTGTGTTACGCCCACAGCCAAGCCAGCGCCGGTTTGCACAGTCGTATTTGGAAGAGTCATATAAAATCCGCGTGGTTTCTGTTCAAAGCGCACTCCTTTGCGTCGCTTTAGCGTCCCTTTAGTGTCCTTTCGTCGCACTATGTTCGACGCTCAGCCTTCCAAGACGCAGCGAGGATCAAGATCACCAACAACACAGGAACACATGCGGCCAACATGATCATGCGCGGCGCAATTTCATTCGCCATCAACGCACCACCTATTGCTGGCCCGACTACTGAACCTAGACGTCCTACGGCAGCGGCACTACCCAAGCCGATGATCCTCAAGCCTCGCGGATAGCACAGTACCGCGAGGGTCGATTGACTGACACAGGCGGTAACCATGCCTGCACCAACGCCGGCGATTAGCAAGAGCACAACAGTCGCATGAAAGTCACCAAACGCAAGTCCGCCTAGGCAACAGATAGCAAGTAACGACATGGCAATCACAAGTCGTTGGGGACCGAAACGCCTCACCAGGGGGAGGAGAACGAGGTTTCCTGTTACTCCGCCAAGTCCAAAGGCACCTGATCCGAGCGGTGCTTGTGTCGGTGAGAACCCGAATGAGGCAAGCATGGTCGGTACCCAGAACATGAACAAGTACGTCACGAGGAACGAAACAAAGGCAAGCAGCCATATCAAAGAGGTTGCCGACGCAGCGCCATCCCGAAACAGACTCGTGAAATCCGCCTTCTCGATTCCAGCCCTGTCCCTGGACGGATAGGAGGTTTCATACATGTGTTTCCAAACAAACGGCAACAACACGAGCGCCAGAACGCCGCCGGATATAAATACAGAGCGCCAACCGAAATGGCCGATCAAATAAGATGATAATACTCCCCCTGCGGCAGCACCAAACGATAGGCCAGTAGTCACCGCGATCGTAATAGATGCACGATGATTGTCGGTGCTGTGATCCGCAGCGAATGAAATGACCGCTGGCACTGTGCACCCGAGGCCAATGGCTGTTAGCAATCGCAGCAAGGATAAAATACTTAGAGAATCCACATACGCCGTACAGATCGATAGTGTTCCGAATATGGCTATACTCATAGCTATTAAATGCCTGCGGCCAAATTGACGCACTAAGCGGCCACTCAACAAATATCCCAATACCGCCCCTACACTTGTGCAAGTAAACGCTGGTGCGATCGCGCCCTTACCAAGACCCCAGGCCTCGGATAGTACAGGAGCAACATAAGCGATTGACGACGTGTCTAATCCGTCGACCACAATAATGAGAAAACACAGAAAGCAGATCGCCCACTGTCTGCGGTCTGGAGATTTTGCTGATAAAGGTGATATAGATTGTTCAGAATTAAAGTACATATTCCACCTGACGTTGTTTAGCCGTGATAATACGAAATAACCATAGAAACTACAGACACGCCCTCTCTGCGGCGCACTCGCGATCGATTACGACTTCACAAGCAGAGTATTTGCTTCTACCAGACTCGCGGCGATATTGACCAAGTGTGGGCCAATCTCGTTTAGGCGCTCTACGCGCATCCGTGCGGCCGGCCCCGTGGCTGACAGGGCAAAGACAGGCTGACTGCCCGAGAGCCGTACCGGTACGGCTATGGCATGAAGATCTGCCTCCGTCTCGCCCAAATTCTCTGCCCATCCGCGCAGTCGCACATCGTCCAACCTGCCGAGAAGGTCTTCGACGCTCGCAGGGCTAGAGCGTGAAAGCCTCGTCAACGATGCGTCGTTCGGATATAGCGCACGAACTCTCTCGACGGGAAAAGTCGACAATATTGCCCTTCCGACCGCGCAACATTCGGCAGGCAGGGCTGTGGTCGATCGAGAGCCGGCGCGGAGCAAAGCAGGCGTTTCGATCGCGTCGAGAAACAATGCCGAGCGTCCGCTCAACATCGCCAAATGTGCTGTTTCCCCGGTTTCGGCGACGACCTGCCGAAGAAATGGTTTGTACATCCGAGTTAAGTCGGATCCTCCGAGCGATACCAAGCTAATCTCTGTAAGTACAGGGCCGGTACGATAGACTTTGCTGGTCTGATCCTGTACAACGAAACCCATACCTTCAAGCGTGTTCAGCATCCGATGTGCAGTCGATCGACTAATATCCAGCATCTTCGCGACTTGAGTCACGCCTAGGGAGGGCTCTGCTCTGAATGCCATCAAGACGCGTAGCGCAATTGATACCGAGCCCAAGGTACTATGCGCCCGCGGCGAAAGGGGATCCTGACTGGATTGTTCCGGGGTAGTCATAGTCGCTACGATGCGCTGAGGTGCTGGAGAGCCTCAGCCAGCGAAATTACGTCCCCGTATTTCGAATCGATATCAAACAAGTTGGAGTTATGGACCTCTATCGACCTATCCGCGACGCATTCGCGCGGTACGACGACCCGATATCCAGCTGATGCCGCATCGATTGTTGTCGCTCGGATGCAGCCACTCGTCACGCACCCGGCAATGATGACTGTATCGACCGCAAGGGACGTTAGGTGAGCCAACAACGGTGTTCCGAAAAACGCTGAAGGCGCGCGTTTGATCCAGTAAGGGGCGTCTTTCGCGCGGATTAGCTCGTTATCCAGTTCGCACCACTGGCTACCTTCCTCTAGAACACGCAAGCCGGGCATCTTTCTTAGCCATGCCGAACGCTCTCCGCGCTGAAAACCGACGGCGGTGTACATGATTGGCACACCCCGATCCACACAGACCTCGATTACCTGATTCGTAGCTATGATCTCTTGGGGCATCGGCCCGCCAACACCCGAGGCGGAGTTCGTGAAGCCCCTCTGAAAGTCCACGATAATCAGGGCCGGCCGGCCGCCCCAACCAGTGCGTGCGCCGATGCCGCTACGAGAATAGATATCGGCCGTTTTTGAGAATTGGCTCATGGTATCGTTGGGCGACACGCAATTCATGTTTTTCATGCCGTCACCGTAGTTGAACGTCGCAAGGGATTCTCGCTGCGGACGCGATTACGAATCTCACCCACGCCTGAGATTCCAACGGTTACGATCGATCCGTCCTGGAGATAGCTCGGCGGGTTTCGTCGGTCACCAACTCCGCTGGGTGTGCCGGTCAAGACAACGTCCCCGGGCAACAGGGTCGTGAACTCCGATAAAGCCGAAATCAATTCGGCTACACTGTAAATCATCATGCTTGTGGAAGAATTTTGTCGAATTTCGCCATCGACATGAAGTTTGATAGTCAGTTCTTGGGGATCCGCGATCTCATCGCTCGTCACCAGGAAAGGGCCCAATGGCGTTGAGCGGTCCCACGCTTTACCGGCCATCCATTGATGCGTGCGGAATTGGAAGTCACGCATCGTAATGTCGTTTGCCACGGTATAGCCCGCGATATAATGACGTGCATTCTCCTTCGAGACACGACGGCACTCTTTCCCGATGACCACTGCCAATTCGGCTTCATAGTCGAGGCGTTCCGTCTCCGGAGGAAGGGTAATATCTTCGTATGGGCCGATCAGGGAACTTGCAAATTTGTTAAAAAAAACCGGATAGCTCGGTGTTCCCTGCTCGCACTCCGCAATGTGTTCTCTGAAGTTAAGCCCCACACAGATTATCTTGGAAGGATTAGGCACGAGAGCACGAAGCTTAACGTCGAGTAGAGATATTTTGGCGCTATGGTCCAATGGCGGGTTTTCAAGAATTTCCATCGGCGTAGCAGCGCCGATTTCGTCGATACCGGTTAAGGGAATCGCCTCGTTATTTTCAATGAGAGCCGCATAGTTGATCCCGTTGTAACAGATGCTGGCGAACTTCATGATTTCGTCCCAAATTTTCGATCAGCCAATATATACCGCTAATAAACAACAATCGGTTGTTGCCATCACAATGTTTATCAAAAACTCATCAGCCATCGCGATGCAGGTCAGGAGAGTGTCCCCACAAGCTGGTCGATCTATTACTTGCTTCCCATTCGCGAGGTACTTGAGACGTGATATCGTCCCAATACAGTTCCATTTCGGCCGATAGCTCGATCAAATAGCCCTGCGGATCACGAAACATGATTGATAGATTATTGCCGGGACCATGTCGGCCCGGCCCCCACAGAATCGGACAAGATTTGCGTGCTAGGTGGTCGCTCCAGCGTTTGAACTGTTCCCAATCAGCAATATCGAACGAGAAGTGGTCGAGGCCGCTGACGTTTTTTCGTTGCGCTATACCCAACGAGTGGTGGAAATGATCAGAGCGCGCCCAGCAAAAAACATCACCAACCAGTCTGTCGGAAAGGCGAAATCCGATTACATCCAGGTAAAACGCGTTTAAACGCGCGCTATTGCGACTGGATAACACAATATGCTGGATACGGTCTGGCCGTGTTCCGTGTCCACCCTCACCACTACGATCAATGCGGCCGTGGAACAGCACGCGATTTCCGTCAGGATCAGATATCTGTATTGCCGGCGGATGATTTCCCGCCGGAATTATTTCTTCATGTTTGGTCTGTGCATTCGCAAGGCGTCCTTTCAGGTCTCGCAACCCATTTTCACCGTGTACCTCGAATGCGAAATGATCCATCCCATTGTCACCAGGCACTAGTTCAATTGCGTGGTGACCTCTCCCCCAACCCAGTCTCACGCGACCGCCGTCCAAACGCTCTTGGACAGTCAAGCCCATCGTGTCCGCATAGTAGTGCTCAAGCGCAAGCACGTCCGGCGAGCGCAGCGAAAGATGCGACATTGTCGCCATAAACATAAGTTTTGACTCCCGTATGGCGGGTTAACGATCCCTGTAAGCCCGAGAGGACGTTAACGAGCCGAAATAGAACAGTCGGCGAACCGGCGTGACTATCGCCACATCATCCCGCATACCGGGATCTTGCCGGGCGCAGTGAAAGATGCGACATTGTTGCCATAAACACAAGTTTTGACTCCCGTACGGCGGGTTGGCGACCCATGTGAGCTCGATAGGACATTAGCGAGCCGAGATAGAACAGTCAACGAACCGGCGTGACTATCGCTACGATCCCGTATGCCGGGATAGTGGCCATTCAGCAATGGCGTTCGCGTTTCGCAACGCAAGGTACCCGTCCGACGGGGTCGCCTTTCTCAGCCGCCTCATTTCGCCGACGCTACGATGTGAACGCGAGCCAGGTGTTCGGTTGGCGGAAGCGCTATCGTGAAGGATCGCTCGTCGCGGTCGATGCTGCTTCTCCGGTGATGATGGTCCCGGTGACGCTCGACAGCGAGCGCGCTTGCTGTTTAGCTGTTGCGGTACGGGCGCTATAAGCCCGACGTCATAAGGTCCGATAGGGGGAAGCGATGCGCTGGAAGAGCGGACGCGGCGGGACGCGCGTCGCGGCATGAACTATGTCTTTCACTTCGGCGACATCTGGGCCGCGCGGGATGAGTTCCTGTCGGGCACGCTCTACACGCTGCGGCTCTCGGCGGTGTCGATGGTGCTGAGTCTCATCGTCGCCGTGTTCGGCGCGCTCGCCCGTACCGCCGGTCCGCGCTGGCTGTCGATCGCCGTCGCGAGTTATGTGGAATTCATCCGCAACACGCCCTTTCTGGTGCAGATCTTCGTCATCTTTTTCGGTCTGCCGGTGATCGGCCTGCGCCTCGATGCCAATACCGGCGCGCTCGTCGCCATGGTGCTGAACGGCAGCGCCTATACCATCGAGATCGTCCGCGCCGGCATCGAGAGCATCGACCATGGCCAGGCCGAGGCGGCACGGGCGTTGGGGCTGCGAAGCTTCGTCATCTTCCGCAAGGTGATCCTGCCGCAGGCGCTGCGCGTGGTGTTCGCGCCGCTGGGCAGCCAATTCATCCTGCTGATGCTGAATTCGTCGATCGTCTCGGTGATTTCGGCCGATGATCTCACCTCCGCCGCCCAGGACGTCCAGGGCCGCACCTTCCGCAGCTTCGAGGCCTATCTCGCCGCGATCGGCGTCTATCTGACGCTGTCGCTGATGTTCACCGCGGTCTTCGCAGGCGTTCACCGGGTCGCCTTCGGCGCGCGGGGGGCACGCAGCTGATGCGCGCGTTCTCGGTCTCCGACGTCGTGTTTCTGATCATGGCGGCGCGCTGGACGCTGCTGCTCTCGGCGTTCGGCTTCATCGGTGGCGGCGTGCTGGGATTGCTAATCGCGCTGATGCGCATCTCCCACAGCGCCGTGCCGCGCTGGATCGCGATCTTCTATATCCGGCTGTTCCAGGGCACGCCGCTGCTGCTGCAGCTTTTCGTGGTGTTCTTCGGCGCCGATATGCTGGGCTTCGGCCTCGGGGCCTATCTCTCGGCCTTGCTCGGACTCAGCCTCAATGCCGGCGCGTTCCTCGGCGAGATTTGGCGAGGGTCGATCCAGGCGGTGCCTAAAGGTCAGTGGGAAGCGGCCGAGGCGCTGGGCCTGCCGGCCTATCCGCGACTGCTGCGCGTGATCTTTCCCCAGGCGCTGCGCATCGCCCTGCCGCCGACGGTCGGGTTCCTGGTCAATTTGGTCAAAAGCACGTCACTCGCGGCGATCATCGGCTTCGTCGAATTGACGCGCGCGGGCCAGCTTCTGAACAACGCGACTTTCCGGCCCTTCACCATCTTCGGCAGCGTGGCACTGATCTATTTCATCCTGTGCTGGCCGTTGAGCCTGGCGAGTCAACGCCTAGAAGCCCGTCTCGCCCGGGCTTACCAACGATAAGAAAACCAAATGGGGAGAAACACCTTGATGCGACCATTCAAGCTATTCGTCGCGGCCATCCTGATCATGGGTGCCGTCCTGCATATCCGTCCCGCCGCCGCGCAGACCGTGGACGAGATCATCAGCCGCGGCTCGATCAACATCGGCGTGCTGGTGGACCTGCCGCCCTATGGCATCTTGAACGCCCAGCAGGAACCCGACGGCTACGACATCGAGGTGGCGAAGCTGCTCGGCAAATATATGGGCGTGAAGGTCAATCTGGTGCAGTTGACCAGCCCGAACCGTATCCCGTTTCTGGTGACCAACAAGGTCGACATGATCGTCGCCACCTTCGGCATCACCCCGGAACGGGCCAAGCAGGTGCTGTTCTCGATCCCCTATAGCGCCATCGAGAATGTCGTGTTCGCGCCCAAATCCGCGCATATCGAGAAGATCGAAGACCTCAAGGGCAAACGGGTCGGCGTGCCGCGCGGCACGGTGCAGGACGTCATCCTGACCCAGACGCTGGGCAGCGACGTCAAGATGAGCCGCTTCGACGATGATCCCAGCACCTATCAGGCGCTGCTGACCGGCCAGGTGGACGCGATCGCCGAGACCGGGCTGACCGGCGATACCTTCTTCGCGGCGAACCCCTCGGGGAATATCGAGCGTAAATTCATGCTGCTGCGCCAGCCGAACGGCATCACCCTGCGCAAAGACCAATGGAACCTGCACCAGTGGGTCAATACCTTCATCTACTTCGTCAAGAACAACGGCGAATTGAGCGTCATCCACCAGAAATGGTTCCATCAGGATCTCCCCAACCTGCCGGTGTTCTGAGCCTCCGAACGGGCGGCCGGGCGGCTATCGTCCCGGCCGCCCCCGCTTGAGGAGGACGCTCGAAGAGGGTGGAGAAGGCGACGGCTCAGGGACTATGCTGACGCCAAGCGCCCGATCGTTCGAGGCGGGCAATAGGAGGTTACGTTATGGCGGAACGGGTGATCGTCTGCGAGGTTGGGCCGCGCGACGGGTTGCAGATGGCCAAGACCATCATGCCGACGGCGGTCAAGATGCGCTGGATCGCGGCGATCGCCGCCGCCGGCGTGTCCGAGATCGAGGTCGGCAGCTTCGTGCCGCCCAAGCTGATCCCGCAGATGGCCGATACCGACCAGATCGTCCGCGCGGCCGTGAAGATACCCGGCCTCACCGTGATGGCCTTGGTGCCCAATCTGCGCGGCGCGCAGAACGCTGTCGCGGCGGGCGCCCATCGCGTCAGCATTCCGGTTTCGGTCAGCGAGGGCCATAGCCGCGCCAATCTCAACCGGACGCCGGACGAGCAGATCGCCGAGGTCGGTAAGATCGTCGACTGGGTGCGGGAGTCGGATGCCAGGGTCGAGGTCGAAGCGGCCTGTTCGACAGCCTTCGGCTGCTCGATCGACGGTGTGGTGCCGGAGGCCGCCGTGGTCCGGGTGGCGTCGGCCCTGGCCGCGACCGGTGCCCATGAGGTGACGCTGGCCGATACGGTGGGGTATGCCCATCCGGCACAGATCAAATCCATGGTGCGCGCCGTCCGAGCCGCGATCGGCGATCGGCTGACCGGGTTGCACCTGCACGACACGATGGGCCTCGGCCTCGCCAACGCGCTCGCCGGGCTGGAGGAGGGGATTCGCAATTTCGACGCGGCCCTGGCCGGGTTGGGCGGCTGTCCGTTCGCCCCCGGCGCGTCGGGCAACATCGTCACCGAGGATCTGGTGTTCATGCTGGAGAGCATGGGGTTCGACACCGGCATCGATCTCGATCGGTTGCTGGCGGCGCGCGCGGTGCTCGGCGCCGGTCTGCCGGCCGAGCCGCTGCATGGTCAACTCGCCAAGGCGGGCATCCCGAAGACGTTTCGCCCTGCCGTGATCAAGACCGCTCGCGCCGTCGCATGACGGCCTCCCAGCCGCTCGCCGGCATCAAAATCGTCGAATTCGTCCATATGGTGATGGGCCCGTCCTGCGGGCTGGTGCTGGCCGATCTGGGGGCGGACGTGGTCAAGGTCGAACCCTTGCCGGATGGCGACAATACCCGCCGGCTGATCGGCTCGGGTTCCGGTTTCTTCGCCGCGATGAACCGCAACAAGCGCAGCCTGGCGGTCGATCTCAAATCGCCGGACGGCATGGCGTTGGCCCGGCACCTCGTGGCCGAGGCCGATGTGCTGGTCGAGAATTTCCGGCCCGGCGCCATGGACAAGCTGGGCCTCGGCCATGCCGCCCTCGCCGAGCTCAATCCCCGGCTGATCTATTGCTCGTGCAAGGGCTTTCTGCCGGGCCCCTACGAGCATCGCACGGCGCTCGACGAGGTCGTGCAGATGATGGGTGGCCTCGCCTATATGACCGGCTTGCCCGGCCAGCCGCTGCGCGCCGGATCCTCGGTCAACGACATCATGGGCGGCATGTTCGGCGCCATCGGCATCCTGGCGGCGCTGAACGAGCGCCACGCCACCGGCCGTGGGCGGCATGTCCAGGTCGGTCTGTTCGAAAACAACGTGCTGCTGATGGCCCAGCACATGGCGCAGATGGCGGTCACCGGGATCGAGCCGCCGCCGATGAGCACCCGTCAGGTCGCCTGGCCGATCTACGACATCTTCGCTACCGCCGATGGCGACCAATTGTTCATCGGCGTGGTGACCGACACCCAATGGCGCAGCTTCTGCGCCGAATTCGGCTTGGCCGATCTGGCGACCGATCCGACGCTCGTGACCCAGGCGCAGCGCGTCGCCGCGCGCGCCGTGGTTCTGCCCCGCGTCGCGGCGGTCCTCGCCGGCTATACGCGGGCGGTGCTGACCGACCGCTGCGAGGCGCTGGGGCTGCCCTTCGCACCGGTCGCCCGACCGGTCGAGCTGTTCGACGATCCGCATCTCAATGCCTCGGGCGGGCTGGTGCCGGTCACCCTGCCCGATGGCAGGACAACCAAGCTGCCGGCCCTGCCGCTGGTGTTCGACGGCGAACGGCCGGGCCTGCGCCATGATCTTCCGAGCCCCGGCCAGCACAGCGCGGAGATAGCCCGGGAGCTTGGCTATTCCGAGGCCGACATCGCCGGGTTGCGCGCGCGCGGCGCCATATAGCGACGGCGGCTTTTCCAATTGGACCGATCGATGCAAGGCTGACTGAATCCAAAGCTTAAGCCCAAGGAGCATCGATGAGCCGCCGGCCGAATATCCTGATCCTGATGGCCGACCAACTGACGCCGGGCGTGCTGCCGGCCTATGGCGGCAAGGTCGCCCGAACGCCGCATCTGGACGCGCTGGCGGATCGGGGGGTGGTCTTCCAATCGGCCTATTGCAACAGCCCGCTCTGCGCGCCGTCGCGCTACGCCCTGATGTCCGGCCAGCTTTCCTCGGCGACCGGCGGCTATGACAATGCCGCCGATTTTCCGTCCGACGTGCCGACCTTCGCCCATTACCTGCGCGGTGCCGGATATCGCACCATCCTGACCGGCAAGATGCATTTCTGCGGCGCCGATCAATTGCATGGCTTCGAGGAGCGGCTGACCACCGATATCTACCCGGCGGATTTCGGCTGGACACCGGATTGGGAGCATTTCGACATCCGGCCGGACTGGTATCACAACATGGACTCGGTGATCCAAGCAGGGCCGTGCATCCGCACCAACCAGCTCGATTTCGACGAGGAGGTCATCGCCTCCGCCCGGCGCAAGCTGTTCGACCTGGCGCGCGGCGGCGATGGCCGGCCGTTCTGCATGGTCGTCTCGCTGACCCATCCGCACGATCCGTTCGCGATGACCGAGCCGTATTGGAACCGCTATCGCGACGAGGAGATCGAGCCGCCGCGCGTCGCCGCGGCGGATGTGGACCTCGATCCGCATTCCCGCCGGTTGCGCCATGTCAGCGCCATGGATGCGCAGCCGGTGACCGAGGCGCAGATCCGCGCCGCCCGGCGGGCCTATTACGGGTCGGTCTCGTTCGTCGATGACCAGATCGGCGCGGTGCTGGCGACGCTGGACCAGGCCGGCATGGCCGACGACACCATCGTGATGGTGCTCGCCGATCATGGCGAGATGCTTGGCGAGCGCGGCCTCTGGTACAAGATGAGCTTCTTCGAAGGCGCCTGCCGGGTACCCCTGATCGTGCACGCGCCCGGCACGTTCACGGCGAAGCGGATCACGCAGTCCGTGTCGCTGGTCGACATCCTGCCGACTCTGGCGGAACTCGCCGGCGACGGCCAGGCGCCGGATTACGCGGCGCCGATCGCCGGCCGCAGCCTGCTGCCGCATCTCAATGGTCTCGGCGGCCATGACGAGGTGCTGGGCGAATATCTGGCGGAAGGTGCCGTGGCACCCATCGTCATGATCCGCCGGGGCGCTGCCAAGTTCATCCATTCTCCGGTCGATCCGGACCAGCTCTATGATCTGGCAGGGGACCCGGACGAATTGATCAACCGTGCCGCCACCGATCCAACCACGGCGGCGTTCCGCGCGGAGGTCGCCCAGCGCTGGGATCTGCCGGCCCTGCGTGAGGCGGTGATCGCCAGCCAACGCCGCCGCCGCCTGGTTCGCGACACGCTCAGGCTCGGCACCCAGCGCAACTGGGATCACCAGCCGTTCCAGGACGCCGGCCAGCAATACATGCGCAATCACATGAAGCTGGACGATCTGGAGGCGATGGCGCGGTTTCCCCGAGTCAGCTGAGCGCTGCTGAGCGCCAAGGTCTAATCCAGAGTGAGAATCTCGGGCCGGTAGCCCAGCGCCTCGACGAAGCGCAGGAAATCCGCCGTGGCGACCGCTGTCGTGGCGGTGTTGACCAGTGGATGAAAGGCGAGGCGGGGCGCCTCGATCAAGGCGGCGTCGAGCGCCAGCCGAACCTGCCGGTCCCGATCGTTCAGCAGCGCGAAGGGGCTGACCGCTCCCTGGCGGACGCCCAGCACCTGTTCCAACAGCTCGGCGCTGGCGAAGGAGAACCGCTTGGCACCCAGCAGCGGCGCCAGCGCCTTCAAATCCGCGCGGCGTTCGGCCGGCAGGCAGATCAGCCAGAGCTGCCCCTTGGCGTCCTTCAGGAACAGATTCTTGGCATGGACGCCTTCCAACTGGCTCCAATAGGGCAGAGCCTCCTCGATCGTGTGGATCGGCGGGTGCTCGATCGTGGTATGGGCGACGCCGATGTCGTTCAGATAGGCGAAAAATGCGGTTTGCGGATCTTGTATCGCCATGATCGTCGGTAGCCTTTATGCAGAGCGGAATAAACCTGAGGGATACGGTGAAGGGACGATGGCAAGCGAGAGTTTCGATTACATCATCGTGGGGGCGGGGTCGGCCGGCTGCGTCTTGGCCGATCGGCTGAGCGCCGATGGCAAGCATACGGTCTTGCTGGTCGAATTCGGCGGCTCGGACAATTCGGTGTTCATCCAGATGCCCAGTGCGCTGTCTATCCCGATGAACATGCCGCGCTACAATTGGTTTTACGAGACCGAGCCCGAGCCGCATCTGGATGGCCGTCGCATCCATTGCCCGCGCGGCAAGGTATTGGGCGGCTCGTCCTCGATCAATGGCCTGGTTTATGTCCGCGGCAATCCGCTGGATTTCGACGGCTGGGACGCGGCGGGGGCCACCGGCTGGGCGTATCGCGACGTATTGCCGTATTTCCGCCGCGCCGAGGGACGGGGCGAGGGCGGCGACGAATATCGCGGCGCCGACGGCCCGTTGCGCACCAGCTATGGGTCGCTGCGCAACCCGCTCTACCGCGCCTGGATCGAGGCGGCGAAACAAGCCGGATATCCGGAAACCTCCGATATCAATGGCTTTCAGCAGGAAGGCTTCGGCCGGATGGACATGACGGTCTATCGCGGCCGGCGCTGGAGTGCCGCCAACGCCTATCTGAAGCCGGCGATGCGGCGGCCCAATCTGGAGGTGCGCACGCAATGTCTGGCCACGCGCCTGCTGTTCGACGGGCGCCGTGCCACCGGGCTCGCCTATCGGCGCGGCGATGTCGAGCACCAGGTGCAGGCCCGGCGCGAGGTCATCCTGTCGGGCGGCACGATCAACTCACCGCAATTGCTGAAACTCTCCGGTGTCGGCCCGGCGGAGGAGCTGACGCGACACGGCATCCCGGTCGTCCACGACCTGCCCGGTGTCGGCGAGAACCTGCAGGACCATACCGAGGTCTATTTCCAAGTGGCCTGTACCGAGCCGATCACCCTGTATTCCGCCTCGGGGCTGTTCGCCAAGGCCGCGATCGGCGCCCGCTGGCTGTTGTTCAAGGATGGGTTGGGGGCGACCAACCACTTCGAAAGCTGCGGCTTCATCCGCAGCCGGGCCGGCATCAAATTCCCGGATATCCAGTACCACTTCCTGCCGCTCGCCATCTCCTATGACGGCAAGAATCTCACGACTGAGCACGGCTTCCAGGCCCATGTCGGGCCGATGCACTCGAAAAGCCGCGGTTGGGTGCGGTTGAAATCGGCCGATCCTGCCGATCATCCGAGCATTCAGTTCAACTATTTCAGCCACCCGGACGACTGGGCGGAGATCCGCGCCTGCATCCGGCTGACCCGCGAGATCTTCACCCAGCCGGCTTTCGCGCCCTATCGCGGGCGGGAGATCCAGCCCGGTGCCGATGTCACCTCCGACGAGGCGATCGACGCGTTCATCCGCTCCAAGGTGGAAAGCGCCTACCACCCCTGCGGCACCTGCCGGATGGGCGATCCGGCCGACCCGCGCACGGTGGTCGACCCCGCCACCCGCGTCGTCGGCATCGACGGGTTGCGTGTCGCCGATGCGTCGATCATGCCCTTGGTCACCACCGGCAACCTCAACGCGCCGACCATCATGATCGGCGAGAAAGCCGCCGATCACATCCTGGGCCGTCCGCCGCTTGCCGCGTCGAATGCGCCGTATTACGTGGCGGAGAACTGGCAGACGGCGCAGCGGTGAAGAGGGAGAGCGCCCTCCGCCGGGGAAATCTCTGCGTTCCGTCCGGAATGTGGGATAATCTCGCTAACAGCGATGTAGGGAGGATTGGCTATGACGGTGGTCGAACTGGTGCTGAAGGATAACGAGGCGGTCTACGTCAACCCGTTACAGGTCACCCGTCTGATGAAGGCGGCGGCGCCCGATAGCGCTACCTACACGGAGATCTTTTTTGCCGGTTCGGACAAGATCGTGGTCAAGGGCGATATCGATTACATCGCCTTCCAGCTCTTCCCGACCGGCGCGCGCTGAGTTTTTCCCATTGGACACGCCGCTGCGACCACCGAGCCGTCAGGCGAGGGCGCGTACCCGCCGCTGATCGAGGGATCGGGCGAGCAGGAAGATCATAATGCCCCCAGCTGCCAATAAGGCGCCGATCGGACCCGTCGACGTCCAGCCAAGCCCGGCGTCGATCGCCATGCCGCCGAGCCATGCGCCGAGCGCGTTGGCGATGTTGAAGGCGCTGTGGTTGAGGGCGGCGGCCAGCACCTGGGCATCGGCGGCGACATCCATCAGACGGGTCTGCAGCGCCGGACCGATGGCCAGGGCGGCGAAGCCGATCATGAACATGTTGACGGTCACCCCCGGCAGACTATGTACGGTGAGTGCGAACAAGCCGAGTGTGAGCATGTTCAGCACGAGCAACAGGCCGATCGCGCGCATGACGCCCTGATCCGCCAGCCAGCCGCCGAACAGGCTGCCGGCGATCATGCCCGCCCCGATGACCGAGAGGAGGGGTGGCACACTCGCCTCGCTGACGCCGGTCACGATGGTGAGCGTCGGGGTGATGTAGCTATACACCGCGAACATGCCGCCGAAGCCGATCGCGGCGATGCCGAGCGTCAACCAGACCTGCGGCCGGCGGAGTGCCCCGAGTTCCCGGAGCGGGCTTGCCCCCACGGGGGCCGGCATCGGGTTCAAGCAAAGCCGTACAAGGATCGCCGTCAAGACCCCGAGCGCTCCGACCACGCCGAACGCGGCGCGCCAGCCGGCAAGCTGGCCGATCCATGTCGCGAAGGGCACGCCCAGGACATTGGCGACGCTCAGGCCCAGCATCATCCGGGCGACCGCCCCGGCGCGCTTGTTCGGCGGCACCAGGGACGCCGCGACCAGCGAGGCGATGCCGAAATAGGCGCCATGCGGCAGGCCGGCGATGAACCGCGCCACGACGATCGTCCCATAGCTGGTGGCGAGGGCGCTTGCGAGATTGCCCAGCGCGAAGAGGATCATCAGGCCGATCAGCATCGCCCGTCGAGGGGCCCGCGCGAAGGCCGCCGCGATGACAGGCGCACCGATGACGACGCCCAGCGCATAGGCGCTGATCATGTGGCCGGCCATCGGCACCGAAACCTGGATGTCGCGGGCGACGTTCGGCAGCAGGCCCATCGAGGCGAATTCGCCGGTACCCAGCGCGAAGCCGCCGATCGCCAGGGATAGCTCCGCCGCGCCGACGCCAAGGGGCGGAGCCACGGCACCGGCCGGGCGAGCGGGAAGATCAGATAAAGACATTCCGCGATACCTATCGGAGTTCAGGTGAGGTTCGGGATCGCGTTCAAGGGATCAAAGCCGCCCGTCGCAAAGGCTATGAGCGAAAAACCCCGGAGCGTCGCCGATTATTGGATCAGTGCGCTTGCAGTGTGGAGCCGCTACGCGGATTTCCAATATGTCTTATGGCAATGCCTGCAATGCCGGAACGCCACACGCTTCCCGAATTTGACGTCACGGCGATGCCAGGTCGGCGGCCGGTGCGGGGCGGATAGCCGTAATACGGAAGCGTCCGAGTTCCTGACGGATCAAGTTTCTTTATTGAACCCAGTCCATCCCGCTTGATAATGCGAAAACAACAAATCCATGCCGACTTTCGGGGCGAATTCCGCGATCAATTTGCCTTTTCCGGCGATCAGTGGCTCTCCGAGGCTTTTATTCTGTCCACCATCCTCTTGGAACACGTGTACGTTTTTTGGACAATCATCGACAACCAAAAGGGTCGAGCTGTTCATGCAGCGGGATACGGCCAGCAGTTCCTTTAGGTGGTGCGCCGCCGAAGGGAACCAGTAATTCAGATCCGCGTCAAAAGAATCAAGATATACGAAATTGACTTGTATTTTATTTTTGACAAAGAAATTTGAAATTTGATGCAGAAAGACGACGCTATCCTCGTTATATACGGAGGCGTTCTCGCTTACTTGAGATTTGCAAATCTCCACGGCCGTGGCGTTGATGTCGACCGAATATACTTTCGATCCGCCCCCTCGCGATGTGACGTACCGATCAAACAAGATCGTACTTTGGCCGTCGCCTGACCAATTGTCTTGTTGTCTAGCGCAGCCCGTCTCGACAATGGTGATGGGGGGTGGAAATTTATCCAGGTATTCAAATATTTTTCGAAACGATATTTCACGCAATGCCAATTTCGGGGCTACGACCGCATTAAAAAAATCCCAGAAATTTTCACCCGTTGTCATGCCGCTCTCTCACACAAAATGAAATTTTTCGATATTTGGGCGTCGCATGGGGATGGAATATAGCAGCGCGGGACTCCACACGCACGGGCTTCGCTCGGCATTGCCCGGGGTACTCCGTGGCATCAAGGCAAATCGGGTATCGTCTCGGCGATCGGCCACCAGCCATCGTCGCCCCGCGTGAAGATCGGGCAGCCATAGACGGCGCGCACCGGCGGTGCCGGCGCCGTCGCGGCGAGTGGGGCTACCCAGCGATTGCTCTGCTTCATCGCGACCACGATGCCGGCGATCTCCACACCCAGCCGCCGAAGCAGGCGGCAGGCCGCGATGGCGGTGGCGCCGGTCGAGATCGCGTCGTCGACCAGCACCACCCGGCGTCCGTCGAACAGCGGTAGAAGATTGGGATCGAGCCGCAGCCACTTGTCCGAAGCGGGGCTGGTGATCGACGATACCGGCTCGGCAAGGCCGTCCTCGTACCAAAATTTGCGCGAATAGCCGAGCGGCGCATAGCGCGCCTGGCCAAGCCGTTCGGCGACAAGGGCGGCGAAGGAGAGCCCCAGTGTCGGCAATCCGACCACGAGCTCGGCGCCGAGCGCCCGTGCCTGATCGGCCATGTGATCCGCGAGGGCCGCGACGACCCCATGCGATGCCTGGTTGGCGATGAGCGACGCCACCGCATGCTCGCCATCCGGCAGGCGGCGCAGCGGCAACACGAGCACGCGCCCACAGGGCAGGCGCACGGGATAACCATGGCGATACGGCGGCGTGGTGGCGAAGCGGGCCGGAACCTTATCGGTCAGCTCCTGCCAATAGCCGAGCGTCGATTCCGTGAAACTGTCGCTCACACTGCCCCCATGTTCTTCGATAGCGTCGTCTTCGGCCGTGGGGCGTCCCGTCGCGCCTCCTACCGATCGATGACCAAATCGCCCAGCGGCTTCGAGCAGCAGATCAGGATCTGGCCCTGGTCGATCTCGCGCTGGCGGATGCCGCCGGCATGGGTCATCGACACCTCGCCGGTGACCAGCTTGCTTTTGCAGGTGCCGCAGAGCCCGCGGGTGCAGGAGGAGGGCAGGCGCATGCCGGCGGCGCGGGCCGCGGCGAGGACGGTGGTGTTGGCATCGCAGGTGATGCTGCGCTGGCTGCGCGTGAACTCGACTTGGTAGGTCGCGACGGCCGCGTCGGCGGCGGGTTCGGCTTCCGGCTCTCCAGCCAGGGCGGCGAAGTCGAAGCTTTCCTCGTGATACCGGGCGGCATCGAAGCCCTCGGCGTCCAGCATGGCGCGGACCGCTGCCATATAGGGGGCGGGGCCGCAGGTGAAGACCGTCCGCTCCAGCAGGTCCGGTGCGATCAGCCGCAGCATCGGCGCCGATAGCCGGCCGCGATAGCCACCCCATCGCTCTCCCGCCGCATCCGTCTCGCAGACCGCCGCGACGCGGAAGCCGGGCAGGTTCCGGGTCATCAGATCCAGCTCGTCGCGAAAGATGATGTCGGCCGGGCTGCGCGCGCTGTGCACGAACACGGTATCCGTCTCGGCCGCCAGATCGTGCTGGCTGCGCGCCATCGACATCAGCGGGGTGATGCCGCTGCCGCCGGACAGGAACAGGTATTTCGGCGCCGGGAGATGGGCGGCCGGCTGATACGCGATGGAAAACTCGCCATGCGGGCCGGTGGCGCGGATCGTCATGCCGGGCCGCAAAGTGTCGTGCAGCCAATTCGACACCGGGCCGCCCGGCACGCGCTTCACCGTGATGGTCAGCCGATCGGGCCGCGTCGGCGGCGACGAGATGGTGTAGCAGCGGTTGATCGGCGTCCCGTCGATCTCCAGCTCCAGCGTCAGAAACTGACCGGGCTGGAAGCGGAACCGGCGCGGGTTCGGGGTGGCGAAGACGAAGGTCTTGACGTCATGGGTCTCGTCGCGGACGTGCCGGCAGACCAGCACGCCGTCATCCTCGGCGCCCCATTCGGGGATCGCTGCGGGCTCTGTCATCTTCCGGTCTACTGGCCCAGATGGGTGGAGAGGCGGCCGATGTACCAGCGGCAGAATTTCTCGACCAGGCCTTCGGTATAGGGCGAATAAGGGCCGGGCTCATAGGCCGGGGAGCGCACGCCGGATTGGGCGAAGCCGACCAACTCGCTGTCCTGGGCGTTGGTCGCCAGCCAGACATTGGTGAGGTTGTCCGGGTCGTAATCGACGCCCTCGACCGCGTCCTTGTGCACCAGCCATTTGGTCTTGACCAGGGTGCGCTCCGCGTCGAGCGGGATCGCCGAGAAGGTCACGATATGGTCGCTCATGAAGTGGTGCCAGGAATTCGGCTGCGTCCAGAACGACAGCCCGCCCAGCTTGGGCTTGGTGAACTTGCCGAGCAGTTTCTTGGAGGCGACGCGCGTATCCATGGTCTGGGATTCGCCGAACCGGTCGATCGGCAGGCGCTGGGTGCGGAACCCGGTGGCGAGGTCGTCCAGCCGGTCGACCTCGCGCGACGGCAGGCCGCCGGCCTCCCACTCCGCGTGCAGCTCGGTCACCAGCCGGTCATAGCTCGCGATCTGTTCACGCCGGCCCTCATCGACGCTGTCGGGTGAAAAGCCGAAGCCGTATTCGAACAGCGGCACGATCAGCTCGGGATGGCTGCCGATGCAGTGATAGCACTCCCGGTTGTTCTCCATGGTGAGCTTCCAATTGCCGGGCTCGATCAGGTCGGCTTCCTTGGCGATCCGGCAGTTCGGAATGTCGTGCGGCGCCAGATACGGCTCCATCACCCGCGCCATGTCGTCGATGTCGGTGGGTGCCTGCTCGGCGAGGCAGATGAACAGCAGGCCGGCGACCGAGCGCAGATGGACCGGCTTCAGCCCATGGCAGCTGGGATCGAAATCCTTGCCCATATGCTCGGCGAACAGCAGCTTGCCGTCGAGGCCGTAGGTCCATTGATGGTAGCGGCAGACCAGATTGCCGACAGTCGATTTCGGCTCATGCACCAGACGGGAGCCGCGATGCCGGCAGACATTGTGGAACGCGCTGATGCCCATATCGTCGTCGCGGGCGATGACCACCGAGACGCGGCCGATATCCACCACCATGGTATCGCCCGGTTCCGGCACATCGGGCTCGACACCCACATAGATCCAGTGGCGGCCGAAGATGATCTCCAGATCCGCCGCGAAGACCTCGGGGCTGGTATAGAACGGCGCCTCCAGGCTGTGGTTCGGCTTGCGGCGGGCGACCAACTCGGTGAGCTGGCTACGGGTAGACCGGCTTGTGGCGAGATCCAACATCGGGTGGCCTCCTGGCAAATCCGTCACGGGTGGTTCAGCATTCGGCGAAGCTTACGGCAAGGCCGCCCAGCGACGTCTCTTTGTATTTCGTCTGCATATCGGCGCCGGTCTGGCGCATGGTGGCGATCACCTGATCCAGCGAGACGCGATGCGTGCCGTCGCCGTTCAGCGCCATCGAGGCGGCGTTGATCGCCTTCACCGCGCCAAAGGCGTTGCGCTCGATGCAGGGGATCTGCACTAAACCGCCGATCGGGTCGCAGGTCATGCCGAGATGATGCTCCATGCCGATCTCGGCGGCGTTCTCGATCTGCTCGTTGGTGCCTCCGAGGGCGGCGGCCAGGCCGGCGGCCGCCATCGAGCAGGCGACGCCGACCTCGCCCTGGCAGCCGACCTCGGCGCCGGAGATCGAGGCGTTCATCTTGAACAAGCCGCCGATCGCGGTCGCGGTCAGCAGGAAGGTCTCGATCCCGGCGGCATCCGCATCGGGGCAATAATCCCGGTAATAGCGCAGCACGGCGGGCATCACCCCGGCCGCGCCGTTGGTCGGCGCGGTCACGACCCGGCCGCCGGCGGCGTTCTCCTCATTGACCGCGATGGCAAACAGGCTGACCCGGTCCATCATCTCGCGCAGCGGGCCGATATTGGCCCCCCGACGGCCCTCCAGACGCTCCCGCAGATCATGCGCCCGGCGCCGCACATGCAGCCCGCCGGGCAACTCGCCCTCGGCCCGCATGCCGCGATCGATGCAGCTCATCATAGTCTCGGTCACCCGGGCGACATGCCGATCGACGATCTCCGCCGATGCCAGGGCAAGTTCGTTCGCCCGCATCATTTGGGCGATGGTGAGGCCGCTGGCGCGTCCGGCGGCCAGCAGGTCGGCGGCGTTGCGGAACGGGTGGGGGACGGTCACCGGCGACGAAGCCAGCTGTCCGACCTCGCTTTCGCGGGCGATGAAGCCGCCGCCGACCGAACACCAACGCTCCACCGTCAGCACGGCCCCGGCGGCGTCGTAGGCGAGGAACAGCAGGGTGTTGGGGTGCACCGGCGTCTCGGCCATCGTGTCGAACACGATGTCGTGCTCCGGGTCGAAGCCGATCTCGATGCCCTCGGCGAGCCGCAGGCGGTGCGCCGTGCCGGCGGTCGCGACGATGCGGTCCGCATGATCGGCGTCGACACTTTCCGGGATCTCGCCGGCGAGGCCCAGGATCACCGCCCGGTCGGTGCCATGGCCCTTGCCGGTCCAGGCGAGGGAGCCCAGGAGGTCGACCTGGATGCGCTCCACCACCGTTCCGTGACCACTCTCGATCAGGCCGCGCATGAACGCCGCCGCCGCCTTCATCGGCCCGACCGTATGGGAGGACGAGGGTCCGATGCCGATCTTCAGCAGGTCGAAGATGCTAATCATGGGCCACGCTCAAGCCGTGCCTCCTCCAGGAAGCGCCAGACATAGGCGCCGAACGACCGCCAGACTTCGACATGGAAACGCGTCGGGGCGACGCGCCACAACACGATCTCCGCCTTGCCCAGCACGGTTCGGGTGCACATCCCGACCGGGAAGGTCTTGATGTCGAGATCGAGCGGGCAGCCCGCGTTGAGCAGGGTCGCGGCACCGCTGCCGGACACTTCCAAGGCGGTTTGCCGATGGCTGACATCCACCAGGGAATGGGGCAGGGCGGCGAGCGGTTTCGCCAAGCTTTGGGATATCGCCGGGGCGGAGCCGTCGGGGCCGAGCAGCAACCATTCATCGGGACCGAGCCAGAGGGCGCTCCGGTCGCCGGCGGTCGCGGCGCGACAGGCCTCCCCCGGCAAGGCGACGCCGAACGCGATCCCGGCCGTCTCGATCGCCGCCGGCCGGCCGCGAAACACGAAGCGGGCGGCTGGCGGTAGCGCCCGGATCGATGCCGTGGCCGAGGCTTCGGCGAACCGATCGAAGGCACCGCTCCGCATCATCGTCGCGTCAGCCATTCAACCGCTCCCCCGCCTTGTCGTAGAACACCGGCTCGACCAGCGTGACCGGGATCGTGCGGTCCGCCATCGGCACGTAGAGCCGGGAGCCGATCCGCGCCCGGCCACCCTCGATCACGGCGAGGGCGATCGAATGGCCGAGGCAGGCGCTGAAATAGGAGGAGGTGACATGACCCAGCATGGGCACCGGCACCGGCTGGTTCGGCGTCGCGACGATCTGCGCGCCTTCCTCCAACACGGTCTGCGGATCTTCGGTCAACAAGCCGACCAGTTGCTTGCGCCCGGGTTCCGTCATCGCCGGTCGCGCCAGCGACCTCATGCCGACGAAATCCGGCTTGGTCTTGCCGACCGCCCAGCCGAGGCCGACATCGTCCGGCGTCGCCGTGCCGTCGGTCTCCTGGCCGACGATGATGTAGCCCTTCTCGGCGCGCAGCACGTGCATCGTCTCGGTGCCGTAGGGCGTCATGCCATGGCGCGCGCCGGCGGCCAGGATCGCCTGCCAGACGGCCATGCCGTAATCGGCCGGGACATTTACCTCGAAGCCCAGTTCGCCGGTGAAGCTCACGCGGAACAGGCGGGTCGGCACGCCGCAGATCCGGCCCTCGCGGATGCTCATATGCGGCATCGCCGCGGCGGCGATGTCGATGCCCTCGATCAGCGGCGTCAGCACGTCGCGCGCGCGCGGGCCCTGCACAGCGATCACCGCCCATTGCTCGGTCGTCGAGGTCAGCCAGACATCGAGCGTGGGCCATTCGGTCTGCAGGTAATCTTCCATCATGCCCAGCACGCGCGCCGCGCCGCCGGTCGTAGTCGTGACGTGGAACCGGTCGGGTGCCAGCCGGCCGATGACGCCGTCATCCATGACGAAGCCATCCTCGCGCAGCATCACGCCATAGCGGCACCGGCCAGGTTCGAGCTTGGTCCAGGAATTGGTGTACATCCGATTCATGAACTCGGCCGCGTCCGGCCCGACGATCTCGATCTTGCCCAGGGTCGACGCGTCGAAGATGCCGACGCCGTCGCGCACCGCCCGGCATTCGCGGGCGACCGCCGCATGGAGATCCTCGCCGGCCCGGGGGAAGTAATGCGCCCGCTTCCACAGGCTGACATCCTCGAACAAGGCGCCTTGGGCCGCCGCCCAATCGTGGGTCGGCGTCGCACGCACAGGGTCGAACAGCTCGCCGCGCGAGGTGCCGGCAAGGGTGCCGAAGGTAACCGGCGTATAGGGCATGCGGAAGGTGGTCAGGCCGATCTCGGGGATCGGTTTGCCCAGCACCTCGGCGACCACGCCCAGGCTGTTCATGTTCGACGTCTTGCCCTGATCGGTCGCCATGCCGGTCGTGGTGTAGCGCTTGATATGCTCGATCGACCGGAACCCCTCGCGGACCGCGAGCTTCAGGTCCTTGACGGTCACGTCGTTCTGGAAATCGACGAAGGCCTTGGCGGTCGGACGGTTGCTCGGCGTCGCACCCAGGAACCCGGCACCGGCCATGGTGGCGGCCACCGCCGTGAAGCTGTGCGAGGCGACACCGTCATATCCGGCCGCCGTCGCGGCGGCGGCGCCGGCGGCGGCCCCGTCGGCCAAGGCGTCGGCCAGGCCGAACACGCCCCGGCAGGCGCCGGCCGAACGTTCGCGTTCGGCGGGGCTGTCCGGAACATAGGCGTTGAGCGTCTCATCGAAGCGCAGCTTGCCCTTCGACTGAGAGACCAGATGCACCGCGGGGGTATAGCCGCCGGACATCAGCACTAGGTCGCAGGCGATGCCGCGCGGGTCGATGGTCGGTCCATCGGCACCGATCGTCGCCACCTGGACGCCGGATACGCGCAGCCGCCCCTTGGTGCCGGTCACGGTCGCGTGGGTCGTGATCGGCAGGCCGGCGGCGCGCGCGGCGGCGGGCAGTGGGCCGTCGGCCACCGGCCGCAGATCGATGATGCCGGCGATCTCGATCCCCGCTTTCGCGAGATCGATCGCAGCCTGATAAGCGGCGTCATGGGCCGTCGCCACCACCGCCCGCGTGCCGGGACGCACGCCATAGCGGTTGACGTAGGTTTGCGCCGCGCCGGCCAGCAGGATGCCCGGCCGGTCGTTATCCGGAAACGCCAGCGGCCGTTCCAAGGCACCGGCCGCCAGGACCACCTCGGCGGCGCGGATCTGCCACAGCCGCTCCCGCGGCAGTCGCGGGTCCGCGTCCGCCAGATGATGGGTCACCCGTTCCGCGACACCGATCAAATTGTGCGGGAAATAGCCGAAGGCCGTCGATCGCGGCAGCAGGGTGACATTTGCCTTGCCGCGCAAAATGGCGAGCGTGCGCGCCAGCCAATCCTGGGTCGGGACACCATCGACGGTGCCGCTCGCATCGCCCAGCAGGGACCCACCCAGTTCCGATTGTTCGTCGACGACAATGACGCGCGCGCCTGACAGGGCGGCGGTGAGCGCGGCGGCCAGGCCGGCCGGTCCGGCGCCGACCACCAGCACCTCGCAATGGGCGAAGCGCTGGGTGTAGCGGTCGCCATCCGGGGCGGTGGCGGCGCGTCCCAACCCGGCCATGGCGCGGATCTTCGGCTCATAGAGCAGGCGCCAGGCCGATTTCGGCCACATGAAGGTCTTGTAGTAGAAGCCGGCCGGCAGCAGCGGCGAGGCCAGATCGTTGATGGCACCGAGATCGAAGCGCAGCGACGGCCAGCGGTTCTGGCTCTCGGCGACCAAGCCGTCATAGAGTTCGACCTGGGTGGCGCGCAGGTTCGGGGTGTAGCGCGCCTCGTGCCCGCCGATGCCTACCAGGGCGTTGGGTTCGTCGCTGCCCGCCGCCAGGATGCCGCGCGGCCGGTGGTATTTGAACGAACGCCCGACCAGATGGACGCCGTTCGCCAGCAGGGCCGAGGCGAGCGTATCGCCGGCGAAGCCCTCATAGGAGGTGCCGTCGAAGGTGAACCGCAGGGGCCGCGCCCGATCGATCCGGCCTCCCTGGCGCAAGCGGAACCGACCGCTCATGGGGCTGTCCCGTCGGTTGCTTCGGCCGTTTTCACGGAGCCCGTCTTTCCGGTGTCCGTTTTCCCCGGGGCCCTTTTCCTGGGAGGTTTTTTCCCGATGGCGTTTTCCCCGAGCGTCGGTGCCGTTTCGCCGATCCGGTAGGTCGCGACGAAGGCGTCGCTCACCGTGTCGCGCAGGGCGTTGAAGAACCGGCCGCAGCCATGGCTGTGACGCCAGCGCTCGGCGTGCAGCCCCTTCGGGTTGGTGCGGTGATAGAGGAACTGGGCCCAGGCTTGGTCATCGGCCTCGGCCGGGCGCGCCGCCCGGGCGATATGCGCCTCGCCGGCGTTCTGGAATTCCAGCTCCGATCGGGCGCCGCAATACGGGCAAGGGATCAGCAGCATGGGATGACTTTCACGCGAATATTCATGTCAGTGCGCCACGGCGGCGGCGGCGGCCTCGTCGATCAACCGGCCCTCGCGGAACCGGTCGAGGGTGAAGGGCGCGGCGATCGGATGCGGCGCGTCCTTGGCCATCGTCCAGGCGAAGACATGGCCGGAGCCGGGTGTCGCCTTGAAACCGCCGGTGCCCCAGCCGCAATTGACGTAGAGACCCGGCACGGGCGTCTTGCCGATGATCGGCGAGCGGTCGGGCGTCACATCGACGATGCCGCCCCAGTTGCGCAGCATGCGCAGGCGCCGAAACTGCGGGAACAGCTCGCAGATCGCATCCAGCGTATGGGTCGCGATGTGCAGCCCGCCGCGCTGGCTATACGAGACATAGGCGTCGGTGCCGGCGCCGATCACCAACTCGCCCTTATCCGATTGGCTGATATAGGCGTGGATCGTGTTCGACATGACGACGCAGGGAAACACCGGCTTGATCGGCTCCGACACCAGCGCCTGCAATGGATAGCTTTCCAACGGCATGCGCAGGTCGGCCATCGCCATCACCACGCTGGTATGGCCGGCGGCGACGACGCCCACCTTGGTCGTGCGGATCGTCCCTCGGCTGGTCTCGACCCCTTCGATCGCACCGGTGGCGTCGCGGCGGATCGCCGTGACCTCGCAATTCTGCAGGATGTCGACGCCCAGCGCGTCGGCGGCGCGGGCATAGCCCCAGGCCACCGCGTCGTGGCGGGCGACGCCGCCGCGCCGCTGCAGGGCGGCTCCCAGCACCGGATAGCGCATACCTGGAGAGATGTTCAGCGGTGGGCAGAACGCCTTGGCCTCGGCCGGGCTCAGCCACTCATTGTCCACGCCGTTCAACCGGTTGGCGTGGACATGGCGCTTGCCCGACTGAACATCGTGGATGGTGTGCGCCAGCATCAGCACGCCGCGCTGCGAGAACATCACGTTGTAGTTGAGATCCTGCGCCAGCCCTTCCCATAGCTTAACCGCGTGGTCGTAGAGGGCGGCGCTTTCGGTGAACAGGTAGTTGGACCGGATGATGGTGGTGTTGCGCCCGGTATTGCCACCGCCCAGCCAGCCGCGCTCCAGCACCGCGATATTGCGCAGCCCGTGTTCCTTGGCGAGATAATAGGCTGTCGCGAGGCCATGGCCCCCGCCGCCGATGATGACCGCGTCATAGGCGGCTTTCGGCTCGGGTGACCGCCATTGGGGTTGCCACCCCTGATGACCGCGCAATGCCTGACCGACCAGAGAAAAGACCGAGAATTTCTGCATGAAGAGCTGATGCCGCCGTCCTGATGCCGCGGTGGATGAGCCTCACCCCCCTAACCGCGGCCCCCGTTCTAGCTGTAGAGATGACGGTTGGCGATGCAAGAGATGCGCCTCGCAGGCGAAATTTCTCCCGATGAGGGCGGGTCACGGCGATGGGGGTTGGACGACCCGTCGGCGGGTCGCCCGGAATCACGCCGCTTGGCGCGGGACCTGCCGAGCCGGAGAGCGGCGTTCGTCACGCGCAATACGGGAAAATCTGTGACAGTCTGGTCCCGGGGCATCGCCAAAGCCGCGGGGAATAGGCTATGGAAAGCCTTGGCGGAATCGTCGGTGGTCTGCGCGCCGGCCACGACCTTTCCGAGAGGAATGACCGGTTGATGGCGGCGGAACAAGGGCTTGCCATGACCAAGTCAAAATCCCCGAACAAGACCACCGTCCCCATCGCCCCGGCGGACGCGGAGACCGCTTCGGCGCGCGCGCCGGCGCCGCTCACGATCACCCGCCCGGCGCTGCTCGTCGATGGTACCGACCAAAGGTTTCGAGAGCTGCTCGGCAACCTCATGACGATGGGTCGTCAGCTGCAGGAGCTGCGGGCCGGCCTGGCGCGGCGGCTCGGGGTCAGCGAACCGGAATATCGGGTGCTTCTCGCCGTGGCCCAGCTTGAGGGAGAAGGCGGCGCGCGGGTCGGCGTGGTCGCCAAGCGCCTCGCGGTGACCGGCTCGATGGTGACCATGCTCGCCAATCGGCTGGTGCGGCTGGGCTGGGTCGAAAAGGCGACGAACCCGCTGGACTCGCGCCATGTGCTGCTGCGACTGACGCCGGTCGGCAACCACGTGATGGTCGAACTCCAGGGGGCTCCTCAGCGGGTCAATGATGAAATGTTTCGCGATCTCGACGTCGCGGAGTTTCATAGCCTGTCCCAGCTCGTCCACCGCGTCGTCGCGGGCGGCGAGCGGGCGCTCGCCCTGGCTGCGTCGACTGGAGCTCCAGAAGGGGATCAATCCGAGGTTCCGAGCCGCCGCTGAAACGTGGCTGTTACAGAAAACCCCGGTAGCGGACATCCGGATGCTATTATTGGGAGGTATCGATGTGGGGCCATGCGGGCTGGCTGCGCGCCGACTGCCTCGCCGCATCGCATAAAATCCGCACTTGGGCGTCATCTCGAGCATTGAAACGCAACTCAACATGACCACAGAGCAACCTCGGATAGATTTACGGCGCGATCGGGATGGTCGGCTGGGCGTGGCAAAGCCACGGACGTCGATCTGGTCGCGGCTGGTCTGGGCCTTGATCATCCTCCTGGCACTGGCGGCGATCGCCTGGTTCGTGCGGCCGAACCCGACGCCGGCACCGCGCGGCGGCCGGTTCGGCGCATCGGGGGCGCCGATGGCCGTCGGTGTCGCCACGGCGAAGCAGGGCGATATCCCGCTGACCCTGGCCGCCCTTGGTACGGTAACGCCCTTGGCAACGGTCACAGTCAGGACGCAGATCGCCGGACAGTTGATGGAACTGGGATTTCAGGAAGGCCAGATCGTGAAAAAGGGCGATTTCCTCGCCCAGATCGATCCCCGGCCCTATCAGTTCACATTGGATCAGGATCTAGGCCAGTTGACGCGCGACCAGGCGCTGCTGCAGACCGCGCGCCTCGACCTGGAACGCTACAAGACGCTGGTGGCCCAAGACTCGATCGCCCGGCAAACCCGAGATACCCAGGCGTCGCTGGTGCAGCAATACGAGGGCACCGTCGCGTCGGATACGGCGCAGGTCAATACAGCCAGGCTCAACCTGGCGTATTGCCGGATCGTGGCGCCGGCCAGCGGGCGGGTCGGCCTGCGCCAGGTCGATCAGGGCAATTACGTGCAGACCAGCGACACCAACGGCATTGTCGTCATCACCCAATTGCAGCCGATCACCGTGGTCTTCACGCTGCCCGAGGATAACCTGCCGGCGGTCACCAAACGGTTCCATGGCGGCGCCACGCTGGAGGTTTCCGCCTTCGACCGCAGCCAGACGGCCAAGCTGGCGACCGGCAAGCTGCTGAGCTTGGACAACCAGATCGATACCAGCACCGGCACCTTGAAACTGAAGGCGCAGTTCGACAACGACGACGAGAGCCTGTTTCCAAACCAGTTCGTCAACACGCAATTGTTGGTCGATACGCTGCGTGACGCGATCGTCGTTCCGTCCGCCGCGATTCAGCGCGGCGCGCCCGGTACCTTCGTCTATCTAGTGAAGCCGGATGAGACGGTGACCGTGCGGCCGGTCAAACTCGGCCCCTCCGCCGGCGACACCGTCGCGGTCACCACAGGTCTCGCGGTCGGCGACACCGTCGTCATCGACGGCGCCGACAAGCTGCGCGAAGGCGCCAAGGTCATCTTGCCGAAGGCGACCACCGGCGGCGGCGCACCCGCCGCCGATCCGTCGGGCGGCCAACGGGCGCACCGCCCGCCGGCGCAATGAGCCCTCTCCGTCCGGTGACTGAGATACCCGCGCCATGAACCCCTCGGCCCTCTTCATCATGCGGCCGGTCGCCACCTCGCTCCTGATGGTGGCGATCCTGCTGGTCGGCGGCATGGCGTTCCGGTTCCTGCCGCTCTCGGCGCTACCGGAGGTCGATTATCCGACCATCCAGGTGCAGACCTTCTATCCGGGCGCCAGTCCGGAGGTCATGACCTCGTCGGTCACGGCACCGCTCGAACGGCAATTCGGCCAGATGCCGAACCTCACTCAGATGTCATCGAGCAGTTCGGCCGGCGCCTCGGTCATCACCCTGCAATTCGGCCTCGATCTCAGCCTGGATGTCGCCGAACAGGAGGTGCAGGCATCGATCAACGCGGCGGGCAATCTGCTGCCCTCCGACCTGCCGGCGCCACCGATCTATGCCAAGGTCAATCCCGCCGACGCGCCGGTCCTGACGTTGGGGATTTCCTCGAAGACCCTGCCGCTGATCCAGATCGAGGATCTGACCGATACGCGGCTGGCGCAGAAAATCTCGCAATTGCCGGGTGTCGGGCTGGTCAGCATCAGCGGCGGCCAGCGGCCGGCGGTGCGCGTCCAGGCGAATGTGCGAGCGCTCGCCGCCTATGGCCTCAACATCGACGATCTGCGCACCACGATCGGCAATTCCAACGTCAACACGCCCAAGGGCAATTTCGACGGGCCGATGCGCGCCTATTCGATCAACGCCAACGACCAGCTGAAATCCGCCGCCGAATACAACAACATCGTCGTCGCCTACAAGGATAACGCACCGGTTCACCTGTCGGATGTGGCGCGCGTCGTCGACAGCGCCGAGAACACCAAGCTCGGCGCCTGGATGAACACCGAGCCGGCGGTTATCGTGAATATCCAGCGGCAGCCCGGCGCCAATGTCATCCAGGTGGTCGACAGCGTCAAAGCGTTGTTGCCGCAGTTGCAGGCAGCATTGCCGGGCGCTGTCGACGTCGCCGTGCTGACCGACCGAACGACGACGATCCGCGCCTCGGTCAGCGATGTCGAGTTCGAGCTGACCCTGTCGGTCGTGCTGGTCGTGCTGGTGATCTTCCTCTTCCTGCGCAACCTGCCGGCGACCATCATTCCCAGCCTATCCGTGCCGCTGTCGCTGGTCGGCACTTTCGGCGTCATGTACCTGGCCGGGTTCAGCCTCAACAACCTGTCTTTGATGGCGCTTACCGTGGCGACCGGCTTCGTCGTCGACGACGCGATCGTCATGATCGAGAATATCGCGCGCTATATCGAAGCGGGCGAGGACCCGCGCGAGGCGGCGCTCAAGGGGTCGAAGCAGATCGGCTTCACCATCGTGTCGCTGACCATCTCGCTGATCGCGGTGCTGATTCCCCTGCTGTTCATGGGCGATGTCGTCGGCCGGCTGTTCCGGGAATTCGCGATCACGCTGGCCGTCACCATCCTGATTTCCGCCGTGGTCTCGCTGACCCTGGTGCCGATGCTTTGTGCCAAGCTGCTGCGTCACCGGCCGGCATCCGAGCAATCGGCGATCGCCCGGCGGACCCAGCAATGGTTCGACGGGGTGATCGCCCAATACGGCCGGATGCTTACCTGGGTACTGGATCACGAAAAGCTCACCCTGCTGGTGGCGGTGACGACGCTGGGCGTCACGGCGCTGCTCTACGTGGCGATCCCCAAAGGCTTTTTTCCGGTCCAGGATACCGGCCTGATCCAGGGCATCTCGGAGGCGTCGCAATCGGTATCCTATGCCGCCATGGCCGATCGGCAGCAGAAATTGGCGGCGGCGATCCTGCGCGATCCGGATGTGGTGAGCCTGTCATCCTTCATCGGCGTCGACGGCACCAACATGACGCTGAACAGCGGTCGGTTCCTGATCAACCTGCGGTCCCGCGACGAGCGCAGCATCACCGCCAGCAACATCATCCGCCGGCTGCAACGAGAGACCGCCGACGTGTCCGGCATCCAGCTTTATATGCAACCGGTGCAGGACCTGTCGATCGACGCCAATGTCAGCCGCACGCAGTACCAGTTCGTTCTGGAAGATGCCAATCCCGAGGAACTCGCCGCCTGGGTCCCTAAGGTGGTCGAGCGGCTGAACCAGCTGCCCGAGATCGAGGACGTCGCCAGCAATTCCCAGGAATATGGGCTCTCCGCCTATATCACCATCGACCGCGATACGGCCGGCCGTTTCGGCATCACGCCGGCGACCGTCGACAACGCGCTCTATGACGCCTTCGGCCAGCGCATCGTGTCGACCATCTTCACCCAGTCGAACCAGTACCGGGTGATCCTGGAGGCCGACCCGACCGCGCGTCAGACGGTCGCCGGGCTGTCATCTATCTATCTGCCATCATCCGGTGGCGGCCAGGTGCCCCTCTCGGCGATCGCCCGGGTGACGGAGCAGACCGTGCCGCTGCAGGTCAATCACCTGGGCCAGTTTCCGGCGATCACCATATCGTTCAACCTGGCCCCCGGCGCCTCGCTGGGCGAAGCGGTGACCGCGATCAAACAGGCCCAGGTATCGCTTGGCGTGCCCGCCAGCGTGATCACCAGCTTCCAGGGGGCCGCGCTCGCCTTCCAGGCGTCGCTCAGCAACGAGTTGCTGCTGATCTTGGCGGCCATCGTCACGATGTACATCGTGCTGGGTGTGCTCTACGAGAGCTACATCCATCCAATCACGATCCTATCGACCCTGCCCTCCGCGGGCGTCGGGGCTTTGCTGGCGCTGCTGCTGGTGGGGAGCGATCTCGGCATCATCGGCATCATCGGCATCATCCTGCTGATCGGCATCGTCAAGAAGAACGCGATCATGATGATCGACTTCGCGCTCTATGCCGAACGCGAGGAGGGCAAGCCGCCGCGCGAGGCCATCTACCAGGCCTGCCTGCTGCGCTTCCGGCCGATCCTGATGACGACCATGGCGGCGCTGCTGGGGGCCCTCCCACTGATGCTCGGCACCGGCACTGGGTCGGAACTGCGTAACCCGCTCGGCGTCAGCATCGTCGGCGGCCTGATCGTCAGCCAGTTGCTGACGCTGTTCACCACGCCGGTGATCTATCTGATGTTCGATCGGTTGGCGCAGCGCTTCGGCCGCCATCGAGCGCCGGGGCTGAGTGCCGCGGAATGAACCTGTCGGCGCCGTCCATCGCGCGGCCGGTCGCGACCACGCTGCTTACCCTGGGCGTGGCATTGGCCGGCGCGATGGCGTTCTTCAAGCTGCCGGTATCGCCTCTGCCGCAGGTCGATTTGCCGACCATCTCGGTCCAGGCGCAGATGCCGGGAGCCAGCCCCGAGACCATGGCGACCAGTGTCGCGACACCACTCGAACGCCATCTGGGTCAGATCGCCGGCGTCACGGAACTCACCTCGTCGAGCGCCGTCGGCACGACCCGCGTCACCTTGCAATTCGACCTTAGCCGCGACATCGACGGTGCCGCGCGGGACGTCCAGGCGGCGATCAACGCGGCCCGCGCCGATCTGCCGACCAGTCTGCGAAGCAACCCGACCTATCGCAAGGTCAATCCGGCCGATGCGCCGATCATGATCCTGTCGCTGACCTCGGACACGCTCAGCCAAGGCCAGCTTTACGACAGCGCCGCGACGGTGCTGCAGCAGAAGCTGTCCCAGGTCAGCGGCATCGGCCAGGTGACCATCGGCGGCAGTTCGCTGCCGGCGGTGCGCGTCGATCTCAACCCGCAAAGCCTGTTTAAATACGGCATCGGTCTCGAGGATATCCGCGCCGCGTTGTCGTCGGCCAACGCCAATACCCCTAAAGGCGCCGTCGAAGATGGCGACCTGCATTTCCAGATCTACACCAACGATCAGGCTCGCAAGGCCAGTCAGTACCGCACCCTCGTCGTGGCCTATCGCAACGGCTCGGCGGTGCGCCTGTCCGACCTCGCCGAGGTCTCGGATTCGGTGGAGGATCTTCGCAATCAAGGTCTTGCCAGCAATCAGGGGTTTCCCAATGGCCGCCCCTCGGTAGGGGTGATCCTGACCCAGCAGCCCGGTGCCAACATCATCGATACGGTCGATCGGGTTAAGGCACTCCTGCCCGAGCTTAGACTATCGATCCCGACGGATATCGATCTCGCCGTCGCGACCGACCGGACGACGACGATCCGAGCGTCGCTGCACGACACCGAGACGACGCTGCTGATCGCCATCGCCCTGGTCATCCTCGTGGTGTTCGTCTTTCTGGGCGATGTGCGCGCCGCCTTGGTGCCCACGGTGGCGGTGCCGATCTCGCTGATCGGCACATTCGGCGTGATGTATCTGCTGGGCTTCAGCCTCGACAATCTGTCGCTGATGGCGCTGACCATCGCCACCGGCTTCGTCGTCGATGACGCGGTCGTCGTGCTGGAGAACATCACCCGGCATCTGGAAGCGGGGATGTCGCGGGTCCAGGCGGCGCTACTCGGCGCGCAGGAAGTCGGCTTCACCGTCCTGTCGATGAGCGTTTCCCTGGTCGCGGTGTTCCTGCCGATCCTGCTGATGGGCGGCATCGTCGGCCGGTTGTTCCGTGAATTCGCGATGACCTTGTCGGTGGCGGTGCTGGTCTCGCTGGTGGTCTCGCTGACGACCACGCCGATGATGTGCGCGGCGCTCCTGCGGCGACGCGCCGATCACACGCCGTCCGCCCTGTTTCGCCTGACCGAACGTGCGTTCGCCGGGATGCTGCGGGGGTATGAGCGGTCGCTGGGGGTCGCCTTGCGCAACGGGCCGCTGGTCGTGCTGATCTTCTTCGGCACGATCGCGTTGACCGTCTACCTGTTCATGATCGTGCCGAAGGGGTTCTTCCCGCAGCAGGATACCGGACGGTTGGTCGGCGGTATCCAGGCGGATCAGAGCATCTCGTTCCAGCTGATGCGCCAGAAATTGACCCAGTTCGTCAACATCGTGCAAGGCGATCCGTCCGTCGACACGGTCATCGCCTATACCGGCGGCGGTCAAACCAATTCCGGCTTCATGTTCATCGGCCTGAAGCCGCTCAGCGAGCGCACGGTGACCGCCGACGAAATCATCGCCCGCTTGCGTCCCAAGCTGACCCAAGTCGCGGGTGCGGCGTTGTTTCTGCAATCGGTTCAAGATATCCGGGCCGGCGGTCGGCCAAGCAACGCGCAGTATCAGTATACGTTGCAGGATGACGACTTGGCCGAACTCCGGCTCTGGGCGCCAAAGCTGGCAGAGGCGCTGCAGCATGCGCCGGAGCTTGCCGACGTGAATTCGGACCAGCAGGACAAAGGCCTGGGGATCGATGTGATCGTCGATCGGCAGACCGCCGCGCGCCTCCAGCTGACCGCCAGTCAGGTGGACAACACCCTCTACGACGCGTTTGGTCAGCGTCAGGTTTCCACCATCTACAATCCGTTGAACCAGTATCACGTCGTGATGGAGGTGGCGCCGCGCTATTGGCAGGATCCGTCGATGCTGGATCAAATCTATGTCAGCACATCCGGCGGTTCCGCGAGCGGGACCCAATCGACCAACGCCGTCGCCGGAACCAGCGTCGCGTCCGGCACGAAGACGTCGACCACAACCGCGGCGTCGGTCGCCAGCGATTCCGCGCGCAACCAGGCGACCAACCAACTCGCCAATAGCGGTCGCGGCAGTGCGTCCTCAGGCTCGGCGGTCAGCACCTCGGTCGAGACCATGGTGCCGCTGTCGGCGATCAGCCACTACGGCCCCAGCAATACGCCGCTCGCGGTCAACCATCAGGGCCAGTTCGCGGCGGCGACGATCTCGTTCAACCTGCCGACCGGGAAACCCTTGAGCGACGCGGTGACGGCGATCAACCGGACGATGAACCAGATCGGCGTGCCGAGCTCGATCCATGGCAGTTTCCAAGGCACCGCGCAGGTGTTTCAGTCATCCCTCAACAATGAGGTGATCCTGATCCTGGCCGCTCTCGTGGCCGTCTATATCGTGCTGGGCGTGCTGTATGAGAGCTATATCCACCCGATCACGATCCTGTCGACCCTGCCCTCGGCGGGGGTGGGTGCCGTCCTGGCCCTGCTGATCTGCCGGACCGATTTCAGCATCATTGCCCTGATCGGAGTCATCCTGCTGATCGGCATCGTCAAGAAGAACGCGATCATGATGATCGATTTCGCCCTGGACGCGGAGCGCGGCCGCGGGTTGACCTCGCATGATGCGATCTTCGAGGCGTGCCTGCTGCGGTTTCGCCCGATCATGATGACCACGATGGCGGCCATGCTGGGCGCCCTGCCGCTGGCGCTCGGTTCCGGTGACGGTGCCGAGCTCAGGCGGCCGCTGGGCATCTCGATCGTCGGCGGGTTGATCGTCAGCCAATTGCTGACCCTCTACACGACGCCGATCATCTACCTCTATCTCGACCGTTTCAGTCACTGGTGCGGGCGCCTTCGCCGGCGCCCCGGTATCAGCCCCAACCCGCAGGCCGACGCATGAGTTCCCCGTACCTTAGCTTTCGTATCGCCGCCGTCGGCGTCCTGACCCTGCTTGGCGCCTGCACCGTCGGCCCGGACTATCAACGCCCGCCGGCCGTCACCCCGGCATCGTTCAAGGAACAGGATGGCTGGAAGCCGAGCCAGCCGCGCGACGCTTTGGATCGGGGGGCTTGGTGGTCGATCTATCAGGATCCGGTGCTCGACGGTCTGGTGCGGCAGATCGATATCTCGAACCAGACGCTGAAGCAGTCCGAGGCGGCGTTTCGAAATGCGCAGGCCGTCGTGCAGCAGGCGCGCGCCAGCTTTTCCCCCACCCTATCGCTCAGCGGTTCCGATACGAGGTCGTATAGCGGGGGCAGCAGTAGCAGCCGCAGTACCTCGTCTTCCAGTTCGTCGACATCCACCTCTTCGACGACATCGACGGCGATCTCCAGCGGGGGGCGATATTCATCGTCCTACAGCGTTTCCACCGGGGCCAGCTGGGAGCCCGATCTGTGGGGCCGTATCAGCCGCACAGTCGAGGGCGATGTGGCGAGCGCGCAGGCCAGCGCCGCAGACCTCGCCTCGGCCCGTCTATCGGCGCAGGCCACCTTGGCAACGGATTATTTCGAGCTCAGGGCCGAGGACGAGCTGAAGCGTTTGCTGGACTCGACCATCGAAGGCTATACCCGGTCCCGCGACATCGCGCGCAACCAATACAACGCGGGGACCGCGGCGCAGGCGGATGTGGTGACCGCCCAGACCCAGCTCGACAGTACGCGCGCGCAGGCCGTCAATGTCGGCGTTCTGCGCGCCCAGTTGGAACATGCCATCGCCGTCCTGGTCGGCAAGGCGCCGTCGGAGTTCGCGATTATCCCGGCGCCCCTGACCGGCAGCGTGCCGGTGGTGCCGACCGATCTGCCCTCGGCCCTGCTGGAGCGCCGCCCGGATATCGCCGCCGCCGAACGGCGTGCCGCATCGGCCAATGCGCAGATCGGCGTGGCGATCGCAGCTTTCTATCCGACCATCACCCTATCGGCGTCCTATGGCTATGCCAGCTCGGCGATCGACACATTGCTGCACGCGTCGAACAGCCTCTGGTCGTTGGGGCCATCCTTGAGCGCCACGCTCTATGACGGCGGTGCGCGCAGCGCCCAGGTGGCGGGGGCCCGGGCGCTGTATGATCAGGATGTGGCGAGCTATCGGCAGATCGTGCTGACGAGCTTCCAACAGGTCGAGGACGAACTGTCCACGCTGCGCGTCCTTGAGCAGCAGGCCGGCATCGAAAACAGCGTCGTGCAATCCGCCCAGGAGGCCGAGCGCCTGACCCTCAATCAATACCGGGCGGGGACGGTGCCCTATAGCAGCGTGATCACCGCGCAGGCGACGACGCTCAGCAATCGGCAGACCGCGCTCACCGTCCGCCAGAACCGCCTGGTTGCGTCGGTCGCCCTGGTCCAGGCGCTGGGCGGCGGCTGGGACGCCTCGCAACTGCCGCCGGCCGACCGGATGGACATCGTCGATACGCCGGTCGCCGCCGATACGGTTCAACCGGTCCGATCGACCCCATGATCTCGGCTCAAACGGTGGTAAGGCGTGCCGTGAACAGGCGGGCCAGCGGCTCCTCGATCCAGCGCCAGGAGAGGATCGACAAAGCGGCGAGCGCGGGCAGCAGCAGGATCGCGGTCAGGGCCGGATAGTCGCTCGCGAACGCGGTCCGGCCGACCAGCGTCATCGCCATATGGTGCCACATATAGAGGCTGAAGCTGGCGGCCCCCAGGCGGACCAGCAGCGGCGAGCCGGCGATGGCCCGCGAGAGCCAACCTTCCTCCCGCGCCATGACCAAGATGGCGAGGGCGAAGGCCGGTGCCGCCAGCGGGTGGCCGAGTTCGTCAGGCACCATCCGCGTAGCCCAGACGGAGCCGATCACGGCACCGATCGCCGCGAGTTCGAAGACCGTGCCGAGACGGACTGGCAGACAATGCCGGCGCAGGGCCAGGAAACCGTGCCCGGCGAGGATGCCGAGGCAAAATTCGAAGAGGCGGATCGGCGGCATCAACTCGAAGAACGCCGGGAACCGATCGCCGATATCCATCCCCGTGGCCAGCCAGATCAGCGTGAAGGTCAGGATGGCCAGCGCCGTCGTCAAGGCCCGCGGCACCGCCACGATGAACGGGAAAACCACATAGAAGAACGCTTCGGCCGATAGGCTCCAGCTCACTGGGTTGACGCTCATCGTATAGTGCCAGCCGGGCATGAAGGTATGGATCAGCAACAGGTTGGCGCCGGCGATCGGCGCCATGGCCACCAGCGGCGCATCCCAGCTGACGCCGAAGACCAGGAACCATGCCAAGAAGGTGGCGATATGCAGGGGGAAAACCCGCGCCAGCCGTCTCGGGTAGTATTCGGCGAGCGGCCGTACCCCGCCGGCGTAGCGCAGCGTGAGGACGAAGCCGGACAGGACGAAGAAGAACTCGACGCCGAAGAACAGCACGTCGAAGCCCGTCGCCCCGGCGAGGCCCGGCAGCGTGAAGCGGATATGCGACAGCATGACCGCGAAGGCCGCGAAGAACCGCAAGCTCGTCAGAGACTGGATTCGCAGCCGCGTCGCCGGGGGGCGCCGCCCAGATAGCGTCGCTGGGGTCATCTGGATGGCACCGACCAGCTTAGAGCAGGCCGGGGCTTTGGAAGCGCAGGCCGGACAGGTGAAGCAGCAGGCCGACGGCGAGGACGCTGGCCAGCAACGGCATGAGCGGCGGCCATTCGCGTTGGCGGCGGGCGGCGACGAAGCCCACGACCGCCGCGAAGCTGCCGCCGACCAGGAAGCCGGCGACGACGTCGGCCGGCGTGTGGCTGCCCAGCGCGACCCGGGTGAAGCCAACCCCGATGATCGCCGTCAGTAACAGGAGCGGGGCGCCGATTCGCAGCGCGCCGCGCGAGCCCACCGCGAACAGCATGGCGATGCCGCCATAGATCGCGGCGCTCAGGGCCGTATGCCCGCTGGGGGCGCCGGTCGACATGTAGAAAATGGTGTCGTACAGTTCACCGCCCAGTGTGATCGAGACCAGTTTCAGCGTGGTGGTCGCGACCGCCGTCGCGATCGCCGCCACCGCGAAAACCTGCGCCATATCCCGCTGGCGGGAGACCCACAGCCAGATGGTGGTGACCAAGGCGGCCGCGCCGACGATCATCGGATTGCCGAGATCGGTGATGTCGATCATGAGCGCTTGGGAAACCATCAGCGAGTGCTGCCCAGCTTGGGATAATCGAACAAGCGCGTACCCTCGCGATCGATGCGGTAATTCAGCCGCGGCATGCCGTGGGAGACCATGTATTCTTCCAGCGCCGCGCCATCGTGCGGGCAGAACAGCATCAGAAAACCGCCGCCGCCGGCACCGATCACCTTGCCGCCGGCCACGCGGAATTTCGCGCGAACAGTATCGTATAACTCGTCGATCTGTGGCCAGCTGATCCGTGACGAAAGCTGCTTCTTGCGTTGCCAGTGCTCGTCGAGCATGGCGCCCCAACCGCCCAGATCGCCCTGGCGCCAGGCCGTCAGAATGCGGCGGCCGAGATCCTTGATGAAGTCCAAATTCTCCAGAACCCGGTCGTGATGATTGCCGGACGTCGCCTCCATCGCGGTGTTCTGCTCGCTGAGGATAACCGCCGCGTCGCGACGCAGGCCGGTGTAGTAGATATGCGTGTGCCGCAGGAACGCCGCCTCGATCTCCGGATCCAGGTCGACACGGCTGGTCTCGACGGTACCGTCCTTGGCGATTTCGAGGATCGTGAGGCCGCCGAACGCCGCCATGTACTGGTCCTGCTTGCCGATGCCCTTGGCGAGAGAGTGAATCTCGATCGCGCAGGCTTCCTCGGCAAGCTCGGCCGCGGTGACTGGCTGACCCTTCAGAGCGTGCAGCGCGTTCAGCAATCCGACGAGAAAACAGCTCGAACTGCCGAGACCCGTGCCGCCCGCGACATCGGCGATCGAGGTCAGCTCGAATTGGTCATGGATATCGTGATGCAGCAGCGCGCCGCGTACCAATTCGTGCCGCACCAATTCGGCCCGCTCGGCGACCTCGCTGCCGCTGATCACGACCCGCCGGTCGAAGGCCGGCCGGTGGCAATTCACATGAATGTACTTGTCCAGCGCCATGGCGAAAATGAAGCCGCCGCGATGCTTATAATAGCTCGAGAGATCGGAGCCACCACCGCCAAGCGTGACGCGGAGCGGGGTCCGGGTCGAGATCATCAAGGTTCTCCAGGTTCTTCTAGTCTAGGTTTCTCTGGCGGCGCGCTTCAGCGAGCGGCCGCGCCGAGTTGTTCCCAGCGGCCCTGATTCATGGCCAAGGCGGGGTGGGCGACCAGCAGATGCCAAACCACGGCTTGCATGCCCTCGACGATCGGGGTGATCAGCGCGTCATCGACAGTCGGCACGACGACGCAGGCGGTCGCGACCTCGGCGGTGAAGCCGCCCGAGCGGCCGACCACGCCGGTGATGACGGCACCGACCTTGCGGGCCGCATGCAACGCCTGGACGATATTGTTGCTGACCGGCGGCTCGACGCTGCCGCCGCCGACCGAAAACACCAGCAAGCCATCTTCCTTACGCAATCGGCTGCCTTCGAGAAAGCGCGCGTAGCAGCCGTCCCAGCCTTCGTCGTTGATCCGCGCGGTCAGTTCGGAGACGTTGTCGGTCGGGCAATAGGCCTCGAAGCCGCAGATCTTGCGGAAGTCGTTGACCGCGTGGCTGGCGTGGCCGGCACCGCCGCCGACGCCCAGGATGAACAGCCGTCCACCGCGGGCGCGTACCTCGGCGAGCGCATTGGCGATGCCGTCGATCGCGGTTTGGTCCAGCAGATCGATCGCGCGTTTGACAGAATTCAGAAAATGGGCGGCGAACATCAGGCGGTTCCTCCAGGAGGGATTTGGGTCGGTATTCGGGGGCTCAGGCGTTTTCCAACTCGGCTCGTTCCAGGACAAGCGCCGCGGCAGCGGCCAGGCTGGGCACGACGTGGTGCGCGTTGGCACCGGTGTTGTAGGAACGATCGAGCAGCACGGTGGTACATCCTGCACGCAGGCCGCACAATACATCGCGATCCTGATCGCCGACCAGGAACGACCGATCGAGATCGATGGCCCAGCGCTCCGCCAGGTCAAGCAGCATGCCCGGCTTGGGCTTGCGGCAGGCGCAGGCGTCCCGATCGTCGTGGAGACAAGCGCTGACCTCGTCGATCGGCAGCGTCTCCATCAAGAGATCGGACATCGACTGCAACACCGCCTCGTCCATCAGGCCGCGCCGGATATCCGGTTGATTGGTGACGACGAACAGGTGGAAACCCTCCGCCTTCAGGGCTTGGAGCACGGTCCGCGCCTCGGGGTCGATCTGGAATTCGGCGAGCGACCGTGGCGATGCCGGCTTGCCGTCGCGTTCCACGATCGCGTTGATCACGCCGTCCCTGTCGAGGAATACCGCGCGGTTTGATGGGGTAACGGTCTTACGGGTCATGATGCGAGGCGAATCCGGTTTGCGTCCAGCAAAGCATTGCCGGCAACGTGGCTTTCAGGTGTGTCGAGGCCGAGGCAAAAGCCGGCCTCTTCGATCACATGGCCTTGAACGCGATCGCCGCGCTCCAGCATGGTCGGGAAGACCTCGCGACCGAAATCGACAAGTCGACCGGCGGGGATCAAGTCCCTCACCCTCGCTTCCACCACGTAGACGCCCGTGTTGACCAATTCCGGTCCTGCCGCCGACGCGGATGCCGAGCCCTCGACGAAGGCGGTCACGCGACCATCCTCGGCGCATTGGACACGGCTGCCGGCGATGCCGGTATGGGCATGGCGGGCGCGGTCGAACAGCGCCACCGTCGCATCGGCGCGGGCGGCACGATGGGTCGCCAGCAAGGCGGTGAGGTCGAGCTTCAGTAAATTATCGCCATAAACGACCAGTGCCGGCCCCGGCAGATGAGCGCCCAGCGTGCCGAATGCCCCGGCCGTACCCAGCAGGATCGGCTCGTAGAGATACTCGACGGAGAGGCCGAAATCGCTGCCGTCGCCGATCGCGTCACGGATGGCGTCGGGTGCGAAGTGCAGGTTGATCCACACTTTGCGCACGCCGCCGGAAGCAAGCCATCTCAGGTTATGAACCAGGATAGGCGTGCCGCGGAACGGCACCATCGGTTTCGGCAAACCGCCGGAGATCGCCCGGATGCGCGTACCCAACCCGGCTGCGAGGACCAAGGCCGGCAACATCGCGATCGGGGCGGCGCGACCCGTGTGATCGCAACCGAGCGTCCGCGGCAAGGTGCTGTCGATCGCGGCCATGTTAGCGGGTGAATCCGGCGGCGACGGCGTCGCGGCGGAACATGGTGACCGTGTCCACCGAAACCCGGGTCAGATCCCGTCCGGCCATTTCCTGCTTTTTCAGGATGTCCGGTGTCGCGGTGATGTCGGCCTTGTACAGCAGCGTCGGGTTGGTTGTGAAACCATCGACCATTCCGCTTGCGTAAGGAGTCCCGAAATCGATGAGGTTGGTGCCATCCGCGAACAGCTTGAGCCCTTCCGGAGGCCGTTTTGTCGACGCTTCCCGCTCATGTACTGCAAACATTCTACACCCTCATAAAAAACAATTCAGCCAAACGTCAGTCGACGTTTCCTCGCCTTTTCCTGTGGTTAATCATTCTCTATTGGGTCGGCTTTATTCAAAAGGATAAAAAGAAAACGTGAGTTCGAAAATTTGTGACAAATCTTGAAGACTTTACTTCTCGGGATGTTGGAGGCCGTATGGCGATCTTCAACCGAAAATGCAAAATTTCCGTTAAGATATACTCAGTTTCACAAGACACTAGGCTCTTCAATATAGCCGACGGGGCGGCGCCAGGTCAGCTTTCCCAGACCGTTTACGATGAGCATCCGGCCTCGGATGCGGGCTCGTGAAAGAAATTCCAGGGTTAGCACCGATAATATCGATCCCGCAACGAGTTGGATGACACCTTTGGCGGCAAGGGTCCAAAATACCAACCGGGGCGAATCGGTGTGTTCCAAGTGGATCGTGGCGTAATGTTGGGCCTCGCGTTTGGTGCGGGTCATCCGGTAGCCGATTTCGGTGCGATGGACCGGCACGATCTCGGTCACCCGGGCCTGAGCGGCCCAGGCGAGCTTGCATCCCTCGGCATAGAGGCGTGCGAACAATTCCGCGTCTTCGCCCCCCGCCAGGCCAAAGATCAGGCTGAACGGCTCGGCCTCGGCAAAACAGGTCGCCTTGCGGAAAATCGAATTGCCGGTGCCGAGGCCGAAGCACGGCTTGCCGCGCCGGTTCAGCAACCGGATGGTGGCATCCGGCGCCAGTTCCAAATCGCGCACGAAGGACCGGCCGGTCGGATCATAGGCAGGGGGATGGCCGGCGGCGAAGATCGCTAGGCGTGGTCCCACGGCGATATCGGCCCCGGTCCGCCGCAGCGTGCCGACCAACTCGTCGAGCCAGTCGGGTTCGCCCCACTCATCATCATCGATGAAGGCGACGAAGACGCCCGTGGCAGCCTGGATCCCGGTATTGCGCACGATCGACATGTTGCGCCGGGGTTCGTGCACATAAGCGATTTGCGCGCCGAATTCGGCGGAGAGCTTATCGACGATGGGGCGGGCGCTGACCGTCGGGTGATTGTCGACGACCACCAGTTCGATGCTCAACTCCAACCGATTGGTCTGAGTGAGGCAGGATCTTAGGGTCCGCTCGAGCGAACCCAATCGGTCATAGGTGGCGACCACGATGCTGACGTCGGGGGGATGTGACATGGCGATCCGTCACGCCGTCTCTTTGATGAAGCCGATCGGCTTCGAATAAGTAAGCTTGCCCAGTCCCTTGGCCATGCCGATCCGGTTCACGACGCGCGCCGGCGTCAGAAATTCCCCGGTCGCGACATAAAGGGCTGCGTGCACGGCGATCTGCGCCATGCCCAGCAAGGCCACCTTAGCGGCCGTGATCGTTCGGTTGCGGCTGGTCGCCACCCGGCTTACGGCATAATGCTGCGAACCGCGCTTCATGCGCGTGCGCATATAGGCAAAGCGCATGCGTTCCGCCTGGATGAACTCGACGACCCGTGCGCTGGGGCACCAGACGAACCGGCGGCCGGCCTTCATCAGGCGGAAGAACAATTGGGTATCTTCGCCGTTGCCATTGCCGAAATCGACGTTGAACGGCTCCGGCTCGTTGAAGCAGGTGGCGACCCGGAACATCGAATTGCCGGTGCCCAACCCCTTGCCGCGCTTTCTCAGTCGACCGAACAGGATGATTTCGCCATCTTCGGGCAGGCCGAAATCGCAGGTGTAGAACTGCGCTTCCGGATCCCAATCCGGCGGTTGGCCGGTCTCGAATTCCGGCAATTTCGGGCCGAACGCCGCATCGGTACCGGTCCGCTCCAGACAGGCATAGAGCCCGGCCAGCCAGCCGGGTTCGGCGGCCTCGTCATCGTCGATGAAGGCGACGTAGCGGCCTCGCGCCGCGGCGATACCGACATTGCGGACGATCGATACGTTGCGCACCGGATCGGCCAGATAGCAGATCGGCACGGCACTCTCCGCGGCCAGCCGCTCCACTAGCCCGGCGGCGAGGCGATCCGCGTGGTTGTCGGCGACGATCAATTCGAAAGCGGCATTTCCCGGCAAGTGCTGGGTGAGGCAGGACCGCAGGGTGCGCTCCAACAGCGCGATGCGATCGTAGCTCAGCACGACGATGCTGACCTCGATGGCCCCTCCCGGTTGGTTGGCCTTCGATTGGTTGGCCTTGGACGGGTGGGCCTTCCCGGAGCGCTTCACGGCGGCCGTCATATGCCGGTACCCCGGAACACCACGGGGACAGTGAGCACCAGGATCTTCAGGTCCAGCATCAGCGACCAGTTCTTGATGTATTCGAGATCGCGGGCGACCCATTGGTCGTAATCGTTGATCCGATGTCTGCCTTCGATCTGCCAAAGGCAGGTGATGCCGGGCTGCACCGCCAGCTTCTGACGTTGGTAATCGGTGAAGCGGGCATATTCGTGCAGCTGCGGCGGCCTTGGTCCGACCAGGCTGAGCTCGCCACGGAGCACGCTCCACAACTGCGGCAGCTCGTCGACGCTGTATTTGCGGATCATCCTGCCAAGCGGCGTCACGCGCGGATCGTCGGCGATCTTGAAGGCCGGGCCGCGCATCTCGTTGCGGTCCTGCAGGCCGGCTTCGAGCGACAGCGCATTGGCGACCATGGTCCGGAACTTATAGCCGGTGAACGGCTTTCCGTCACGTCCCGCCCAATGGCATTGATAGAAGATCGGTCCCGGCGACGACAGCCGAACGGCGATCGCCAGGACCAGAAACACCGGCGACAGCAATAGCAGCAGGCAGAGTGAGATCGAGAAGTCGATCGCTCGCTTGATCGCCAATCGGATGCTCCGGCTCACGTCGATCATCTCCATAAGGTGCTACATCGCCAAGCGGATGGCCTGTCGATGGGAAGCCGCTTGCGCCGGTAAACTAGTGACGTTTCTGGTCGGCGCAACCGTTCCACGTTAAACTCGTATACACTTGTGTAACCTAGCCTCCCAAGATCTAACTAATCTTTAAGGCGGCCCCGTCATGAGTGCGATTTCTTCAAGCGGCACCGAAAGTGATGCGCAGTTCGACGAGACGCCTCTCGCCGATCCGAGCGTGACCAGGCGCCGTTTCGCCGGCCTCTCCTTCACGCCGGTGACGGTCGATCAGGTGGTCGCCGCCATGGCGAAACGCCCGGCGAACCTGCCTTTCGCCTATTTCACGACGCCCAATGCCGAGCACGCCTATTGGCTGCGCCGCCTGCCGAGCTATGCCGATGTCATCGAGCATGCCTGGTTCAGCACATGCGACAGTCGAATCCTGCGGCGCCTCGCCGGCTATGCCGGGTTGGATCTGCCGTTGGCGCCGGGCGCCTATGTCGTCAACCGGCTGTTCGACGGCGTCATCCGCCCGGACGATTCGCTGACCATCATCGGTTGTTCGGATCAGGTGGTCTCGATCCTGACCGAGCGATACGGCTTGACCAAAGTGGCGCATCATTTTCCGCCGATGGGCTTCATCAAGGATCCGGCGGCGGTGCAGGCCGCGATCGACTTCGTCGCGGCACATCCCGCACGCTTCGTGTTCATCGCGATGGGGCCGCCGCATTCCGACCAATTGGCCCGCCAGATCCATAAATCGAATGCCATGCCGGATGGCGCCGGACGCCTGCCCACCGGCATCGCGTTGTGTATCGGGGGTGCGCTGAATACCCTCTCCGGCGATTATCGGCGCTGCCCGGACTGGATGGAGTTCAACGGTCTGGTGTGGTTGTTCCGGCTGTGGATGGAGCCCAGGCGGCTGTGGCGGCGCTATCTGGTGAGATCGATGGCGGGGGTCGGCTACGCGCTTCTCGATCTCGCATCCCGCCCCTTCGCCAAGGCGGCCGATTGAGCATGGGAATGAGGACGTCCCGCCCGATGACGCGGGTGCGCCGGCCCCGCCCCGCGGGAGGGCCGGTCGCGGACAGCGTCGCCGTCGTCCTGCCGGCGGATCAAGGTCAGGCGGCACAGGCGGCGTGGCGCCGCTCGGCGGGGGCGCTGCATGATTTTCGCCTGACCTCGCGCCAGCAGATGGAGGCCCATCGCCGAGTGGTGGTCGACATGCTGATCGAGGCGCTGGCGATCGCCGTGCTGGCCGGGACGCTGCTCTATGTACTGATCGGCCATGCGCCGTTTCAGCATACGCCGTCGGGCTATACGGATGATGTGTCGCCAATCAATCGCTGGATCTGGCTGGCGCTGCTGGGGCTCTCGGCACCGATCCTGTGGGTGCGCCGGCGGGACGTCGTCACGCTGGCGATGGCGATGTGGCCGCTGCTGGTGCTGTATGTCTGGTTCGGGTTGAGCACGCGGTGGGCGCTGGACAACGCGGCATCGACCCGGCGCTTCATCCTCTATATCGTTGCTCTGGTGATCTTCACGGCGGTCGCCGTCGGCATTCGCAACATCCGCTCGACGCATCGCGTGCTGTTGTACGGCACCGCCTTGGTCGTGCTCATCGACCTTGGGTCGTGGTTGGTCCTGCCGCGTCTCGCCATGACCGGACTGGGGCTCGCGGGCATCCATTCGCACAAGAACGGTGCCGGCGTCGTCGCCCTCTTTGCGCTGCTGGTCGCGATGACGTACGTACCGATGGCCCGCACCATCTTCTCCCGCGCGGGTGTCGTTATCCTGGCCTTGCTGTGCCTGGTGCTGCTGATCCTGACGCGGTCGTCGACCAGCATATCGATCGGCTTGGGCGTGCTGGCCCTGCTGCCGGTGGTCGTGGTGGTACTGCGGCGGTCGGGGCCGACCATGACCGTCATCGCCGGTGCCGCGGCCATCATGCTGCTGGCCGGGGTGTTCTGCTATATCGCCTGGGCGGGGCTCAGCGCCCATGACGCGTGGCGGCCGTTCGCCGGCATCACCTTCACCGATCGCACGGATGTCTGGGCCTTCACCCTGTCCGAGATCTGGAAGCGGCCTTACCTAGGAGTCGGCTTCAACTCGTTCTGGGACATCGAGACCGCCCTGCAGCCCAGCCTCTACAAGGGGTTGTGGTTCGCCTCCGGTACCGAATTCACCAATGAGAGCCATAATGGGTTTCTCGACCTCTGCGTCACGACCGGCCTGGTCGGGCTGGTCGCCGGGGTGCTGGTGATGGTCAGGCAGATCGCCTTCGCCGGGCACTCGACGATGCGGGCACCCCATCGCGATAAGTTCGGCCGCAATATGGCCGAACGGCCAGGCGATATCGGCTTGGCGACGGCGGCGTTCCACCTGGGCTTCATGCTGCTGCTGCCGATCCATAACCTGATGGAAAGTTCCTACTTCGTGGCCAACATTCCCTACGGCACCCTGTTCCTGTTCTCCGCCACCCAGCTCGAATGTTGGCGGATGCGGCGGGCACAGACGCAGAGCCGGCCGGCAGCGCGGTCTTGGGTTCCGGCGCTGCGCCGTTTGATCGCCAATTGATGATGACCGAACGCATGCCCGCAGTGAACCCGCCGCCCGCGGCCGTGGCGCGGCCGCCGACGCTCCATTCCGTGCAGGCGGGACGGGGCCTGGCGGCATTGCTCGTCGTCCTCGGCCATACCAGCGCGTCGGTGTTCGATATCCCGAAATACTGGGCGACGAACCCGGTCGGGCCGTTGTTCGATTTCGGTCATGCGGGCGTGGAATTCTTCTTCGTGCTCAGCGGCTTCATCATCCTGTTCGTGCATTGGGCGGATATCGGCCGCGGCGCCCGATCCGCCAATTTCCTGCGCAAGCGATTCCTGCGCATCTACCCGATCTATTGGCTGGTGCTGGCGGCCTTGCTGGTCGTGTATTTCGCGGTCCCCAGTTTTGGCGAGGGGTTCGAGCGCGATCCGGACATCATCCTGTCCTCGGCCCTGCTGATCCTGGGCGATCGGGTGTCCGACACGTTCAAGCCGATCACCATCATACCGGCGGCGTGGACGCTCTATCATGAAGTCCTGTTCTACGCGTTTTTCATGATCCTGATTCTCAGCCGTCGCATCGGCGCCGGGCTGTTCCTGGCCTGGCTGGTGCTATCGTCATTGCCCTTATTCGGCGCCGATATCACGGGCGTCGCCGCGTTCTACCTGGCGCCCTACCATCTGCTGTTCGCCATGGGCATGGCCGCCGCGTGGCTGTACCGGCGTCAGCGCGTGCCGCTGCCGGCGGTGCTCGCCGTGCTTGGTCCCTTGCTGTTTTTCGGCGCGGGGATGGAGGAGGTCTGGATCGGCTGGTTGCCGATCGATCTTAGAAGCCTGGTCTATGGCCTCGGCAGCATGCTGTCCTTGCTGGCCTACGCCGATCTGGAACGGCGCGGACGGTTGCGAGTGCCGGCCGCCCTGGTGCTGCTGGGCGAGGCGTCCTACGCGCTGTACCTCGTGCATTTGCCGGTGCTGGTCCTGTTGGCCAAGCTCAGCACCCGGCTACCCGGCCGCGACGCGATCCCGCTCGGTGTCAGCTACGCGGTGTTCGTGGTGACGACGGTGCTGATCGGCGTGATGTTCCATCTGGTCGTCGAACGGCCCTTGCTGCGTCGGCTCAACCGGCGGCGGTCGCCCCCGGCGGCAAGCAGTTTGCTGATCAAGGCGTCGCCGTGACACCCGCGCTCATGCGGGGCGGCACGAGCCGGGCGAGAAACACCACCATCAGACCGATCTCGACACATTGTCCGACCATCGTGCCGACGACCGCGGCCGGATAGGCGAAGAGGCCGAGCAGCAGGGTGATCGAGCCGACCGCGCTCAGCGCCGCCGCCAGATTGGCATAGGACAGCAGACGAAACGCGCGCAGCACCTGAAGGCCGATATTCGGGATGACCTGGAATCCCCCCAGGATCGAACTCACCCCCCAAAGCAGGGCGATCGGCGCCGCATCGGCATAGGCGCCTTTATAAAGATATTCCGAGATGAGCGGCCAAGCCAGGAACACGGCCACCGTCCAGGGCACGCCGAAGACCAGATTGGCGACGACGGCGCGGAGCATGTGATGGCGGAAGCCCGGCCAATCGCCGCGCTCGCGAGCATTGGCCATGGCTGCCCGGGCGACCGGGCTCCAGGCGTTGACCAGCAACACCATAGGGCGCAACAGCAGTTGCGCCGCCGACAAGGTGCCAAGCGCCACGGCGCCGAACCAGGCGATGACGATGAAGCCGTAGAACCGGCTGAGCAGCTCGGTCGTCGAGGCGCCGAGCAATACCCAGCGTGAGTCGGTCAGATAAGGACGATAGGCCGCCAGCGTCGCCCGATCGAAGGCGACGCCGCCGCCGCCATCCAGCCGCCACAGCCCGATCACCGCCACGCCGCCATAGGCGATGGCGAGGATAGCGAGGGCATGGCCGGCGTCGAGATGAATGCCCGCCAGATAGGCCGCGATCAGCAGCGCGCCGCCGAGGACCAGGACCGAGACGGTGAGCGAGGCGGCGATGCCCGGTGCTGCGCGCGAGAACGCCAAGGATCGGGCGTATTGTTGTAGGAGGAAGGCCGGCACGAAGGCGACGACCGGCCAGATCGCCAGGATGCTGCCGGTGCGCCGCAGCAGCACGATCGCCAGCAGCGTACCCAGTGCCGCCAGCAAGGCGAAGAGGACGGAGACGCTGAGCAGGATCCGTTCGGGGATCACGCGCGCCGCCCTTGCTTCGGCGCCGGGCGGCAGCACCACCACATGGCACGCGGTCAGCGCGTTTTGCACGCTGTTCAGGATCAGACCGGCATTCGACCAGAAGATGAAGGCGCCGTATTCTCCAGCGCCGACCAGCCGGATCAGCAGCAGGTTCAGTCCCAGATTGATCAGCGACGCGGCGCCCTGCTCGATCAGCGACAGCAGGTAGCGGCTCATTGCCGCCCCCCGAATGCGCCGGGGGCGGCCAGGGGAGAGGCGTCGCGCATCAGTTTGTTGTCTGATTGCTGAGTGACAGGCTGCGCTGGAAGGGCAGGACGTTGTTGATGTATTGCTCGACGAACAGATCGACTTCCGCGATGTCGGAGCGCGGGACGAATACGACGTCGGATGCTTGGAGTGGGAAGTCTTCGCTCGAAGCGGCCCGGCTGATCAGGTGCTTCACATCGACCGTCCGCAGCATCAATTGATTGTCCGGGTTGCGGCGGATCACGATGACTTCCCCGGTGCGCGCCGTGTCCTTGAAGCCGCCGGCCATCAAGACGCCGGACAGCGCATTGACCCGCCCGGTCAGCGTTATGGGCCCCGGCGTGGTGACCTCGCCACCGACATAGATCCGTTCGGAGCGGTAGGCGCGTACCACCAGATCGAATTCCGGCACCCGCAATTTCGGCGCGTAAAGCTGCTTCAGCTGGGCACTGAGCTCGGGGACCGTGTGCCCGCCCGCGACGATCGGGCCTAACAGCGGAAAGGTCGCCTTGCCGTCCGGACCGATGACCAATCGGTCGTTAAGTTCGGTATTCAGCAGAAACTTGATCTCGACCTCGTCATCCGCCCCCAGCCGATGGTCGGGCGCGGTCTCGGTCCAGGGCGCGAAGCTCGCCGCCACGGTCGGTTCCGGGCTGATATATTGCGCCGTGCATCCGCCAAGCGTCATGGCCAGCAACAGGGACGCGGTCCCGATAAGGCGTTGGGAGGCTTGTGAGGGGCGGTTCCGCCATGTCTTCAGGAACAACAGACGCAGACCCTCTCGGCATGTCGCGTGACGCGCTGGACTCGGAAAACGGATGGGCTTCAGCGCGGAGCGGAGACGCCTATCCGTGTATCCTATAAACTTCAGGTTTACGGTTCGTTTATTGTACCCATTGTATCCTCGACCCCGCCATCGTACAAGATGATGATCCTGGAGCGCCCTGATCGGTCGTTTTTACCTGGTCCTCAAACGGTCGAGGCGGCTGGCGGCATCGACCGTCTGGTGCGCATGCGAGGGAGTCGGCGTGGGACAGCATAGGCGCGGCTGGCAAAGGGGGAGATCCGGCGCGTGACCATGGCACCGACCGATAGCGTGCCTATCCGGCAGACCGGCTACCCGGCATTCACGGTGCGTGATCTGCTCACCGCGGTATTTTTCCATCGACGCGCGATGATCATCGCGTTTGTCGTTCCGGCTGTCCTTGGGTTGCTCGCCGCCTTCGGAACCAAGACCAGCTATGTGGCCGAGGCCCGGTTGCTGGTCCTGCTCGGCAGCGAATACATCTATCGGCCGGAGGTTGGCGAAGCCGGATCGGGCATCGCCCTCGACCGCAATCAATTCATTCAGGCCGAGATCGAGATCTTATCGAGCGAGATCTTGCGGGCCGATACCTTGGCCGCCATCGGTCTGAAGAAGGTCTATCCGGACCAGAAGATGGCGGACGAGAAGGGGGGCGACGCCTCGGTACTCTCCGCCGCCGCCGACCGGATGAAGCGGGACGTCATTATTTCCAGCGTGCCGCAGTCGAACGTGCTGGAATTGAGCTTCCGCCACGCCGATCCGACCATAGCGGCCGAGGTCCTGAACAAGCTGATCGAGCTGTATCTCGAACGCCGCCGCGAAGTCTTTCAAAAAACCATATCCTCCGCCGCGGCCAACCAGGGCGAACAGTTCGCGGCCCGCCTGCGCAAGGCAGAGGTCGATCTGACCGACTTCACCGCGGCGCATGGCATCACCAATTTCGACGAACAGGTGACCTTGCTGCTGCGCCAGCAAGCGGACCTGGCCGCCGACCAACGGCAGGCCGAGCAGCGCCGCAGCGCCATCACCGCCCAGATCGAGGCGTTGCGGCGACAGGCCACGGCGGTGCCCGAAAACATCCCGCTTTACGCTGAGAACGGCCGCTCCCAGCAGGTCGATGGATTGACCCTGCGCCTGATCGAGCTGGAGAACCAGCGCCGGCAGCTCGTCGGCAAATACCAGGATGACTTCCCGCTGGTGCGCGAGCTCGATGCGCAGATCGTCGCCGTGCGGTCAGCATTGGCCGGCTCGCCACCGCGTCAAAGCATGCTGGAGCGGAGCGGACGCAACCCGACCTACCAGGAAATCACCACCGAGCGCCTCTCGCTGCAAACCGAGTTCGATGGTCTGCAGGCGCGGCGCCTGCGCTTGACCACCGACGCGGCGGCCGTGCAGGCCCGGCTGGACGAATTGAACAGGCTGGGCCTGCAACTGCGCGATATGCAACGCAACCGCGGCGTGTTGGAGGAGACTTATCGGACCTTCTCGCTCAAGGCCGCCGAGGCCCGATTGGCCGATGATCTGGAGCGTGGGCGGGTCGCCAATGTCCGTATCGTGCAGCCGGCGGTGCCGCCGCAGAATGGCAGCTCTCCCGGCATGATCATCGCCGTCGCCGGGTTCGTGCTGGGTGGCCTGGCGGCCTTCGTGACGGTGGTGCTGCTGACCACCTTGCAACAGGTCTTCGTCACCATTCGCGACGCGGAAACCCATCTCGATCTGCCGGTGGTGCTGGCGGTCGCTCTCGGCGGCAATCAGCGGCGCAGACCGCCGATGGTCGCCCGGGAGCCGGCGCCGGCCGAGCCCGCGGGTCCGGCGCTGCAGGGGGTGTGAAGCCGGTTATGCCCTCGCAGACGAACCAGACCGGGCAGATGGACCAGACCGGCGGCGACCCGCAGCCTGCCTCGCTGCCGGATCCGGAGTTGCTGAGCGTCGGTGATGGCGAGCAGTTGCTTTATATGCTTGGCCAGCGGGGCGATGTCCCGGTGGCCATCCTGCAATTGGTGGCGGCCCGATCGGGCGAGGGGACGTCGACCCTGGCGCGCGATCTGGCGCTGATCGCGGCGCGTAAGCTCTCCCTGCGCACCTTGATCCTGGACGTCGATCCGCCGGGTCATCGCCAATCCGATGTGCTGCGCAGGCTCAGCGCCGAGATGGGCGCGGCCGTCGACGGACCGCGCTGGCTCGGCGGCGCGGATTCGCCACCGCCGCCCCGCGTGATCAGCATCGGCAAGAATTTCGTGGCTCGCCGGATCGGTCCGTTGGCCCTATTCGTGACCGAGATGGTGGCACCGACCGCCCCGTCGCCGACCGGTACCGAATGGGCGGCGATCCTGGAAGCGCTGCGATCGAACTTCGATCTGGTCGTCGTCGACAGCCCCGCCTTGGAGCGATCCTATGACGCGGTGATGCTGGCACCCTATGTCGATACGACGCTGCTGGTCGTCGAGGCGGAGGCGACCCGCGCGGCGGTGGCGCTCAATCTGCGCGACCGGATCCTCGAAGTCGGCGGCGCCATCGCCGGCGCGATCCTGAACAAGCGCCGCTTTCACATCCCCCGCAGCATCTATCGGCGTCTCTAGACTGAACGGTGAGGCCGGCACACGCGGACGATTGCGAGCATCAGTTCAGGCAAGGTCGTCGCGACGCCCCGCTCGGATCTACCCCGCTCGGATCTATAGTGATGCCTCGATCGCCTGCCCTAACAGATCGAGACCGAGATCAATCTCGCTATCGCTGACGGTCAGGGGCGGGGCGATACGGAATACGCCGCCCATCCCTGGTAGCTGCACGATGTTCATGCTGAGGCCGAGTTCCATGCAGCGACGGGTGATCGTCGCTCCGAGCGCCGGGGCAGGGTCCTTCGTCTGCCGGTCGTGGACGATCTCCATACCCAGCAGAAGCCCGCGACCACGGACATCGCCGATGCAACCGAAACGCTGCTGCAGCGCGCGCAATCCACTTTCAAGCCGCGCCCCGGCACTGCGCGCACGCATCACCAGGCCGTCCCGCTCCACCACTTCAAGAACCTTAAGACCAACCGCGGCTGGAAGGGGGTCCGAGACGTGCGTGGTATAGAAAAGGAAGCCTCGCTCATGGCAGAGTTCCTCGATAGCCGCCGTTGTGATCACAGCAGACAGCGGCAAGCCAGCGCCAAGCGTCTTCGATAGGGTCAGGATGTCAGGCGTCACGCCGTCGCGTTCGCAGGCAAACATCAGGCCGGTGCGACCCACGCCGGTCTGTGCCTCATCGAGGATCAGCATCATGCCGCGCTCGTTGCATTTCTGCTGGAGCGCCGCCAAATAGCCAAGCGGTAGATCGATCAGGCCGCCCGAACTGAGAATAGGCTCGGCGATGAATGCGGCCAGACTTCCATTGGACTGCCGATCGACTAAATCGAAGGCGTAGTCCAGTTCGCCCTGCCAGTCGCATACTCCCTCCCGCACGAACCGGGGTCGGTAGGGGTAGGGTGCGGGAATAGCAAAAGATCCGACCGCCGATGGGCCGTAACCTCTGCGGCCGGCGCTGTATGTCGCCGATGCGGCGGCCCCCGTCATGCCATGCCATGACTGCGCGAAACTGACGATCTCGTACTTACCCGTCGCGAGTTTCGCCATCTTGATCGCCGCTTCGTTGGCCTCGCCTCCGGTGCTCAGCAACATGGTGCGCTCAAGCGCCCCCGGTGTGAGTTCAGACAGCTTATGGGCCAAGTCGACAACCGGCCGTGTCAGCATCCCGCTAAACAGATGGTCAAGGTTGCCGGCATAGTGGGCGACGACATCGCTGATTTCCGGGTGTCCGTGCCCCAGAATCGAACTCATCTGCCCAGAGGTAAAGTCCAGGATAGAACGGCCATCGGCATCGTAAACGAAGCTGCCTTGTGCCCTTTCTATTATAACCGGCTCAAAATGACCGCCGTAGCGTATCAGGTGCTGCCGCGCCTTTTGCCAGAACAGGGGCTCCGCGTTCTTCGACACTGTGATCTCACTTTGAGATTTGTTGCATGCCGGCGGTTCTGGACGGAGTGCCCCCGTCGGCTTCTGACGTGACGGTAGGCAAGAGCTCGTTCTAATGATAACTAATAGTTCTGATATTAGACATAATGGTTTCTTATATCATGCCCATTCAACTCGACATTGATCTGCTGCGCAGTTTCGCCGTGGTTGCCGAAACGGGCGTGTTGAGCCGCGCCGCGGAGCAGGTGGGCAGAACCCAGGCCGCCATCAGCATGCAGATGAAGCGGCTTGAGGAAGCGGTGAACCAGCCGCTCCTTACCCGTAACGGGCGCGGCGTCACTCTCACCATGCACGGCGAACGTCTTCTCGCGCATGCCCAGAAGATCCTCCGGACCCATGACGAAGCTGTTGCCGAATTGTCCGGCGTCAGCCTGTCGGGAAACCTGCGCCTTGGCTGTCCCGACGACTATGCCATGGTCTTCCTGCCGCCCCTGCTGCGAGGGTTCTCGCGCCAGCATCCGCAGGTATCAATCGACGTTGTCTGTGCCCCAACGCCGCGCTTGCTTGAGCGCCTTGAGAACCATGTCCTCGACGTTGCCATCGTGTCGTTGCCGGATGATCCTTACCAGGATCAGATTATTCGCCGCGAACCGCTCGTCTGGGTGGGATGCAAGGGGAGCGACGCAAGCAGGCTTGATCCCCTGCAACTGGCCCTGTCGGACCCCGATACGCTGGATCATCAAGCAGCCAAGGCCAGCCTCGACCGGGTGGGACGACCATACCGCGTCGCCTATGCCAGCGGGAGCATCGCCGGACTGACCGCGGTGGTCCGCTCGGGGCAGGCGATCGCCGTGCTGACGGAGACCGCCGTACCCGCCGATCTGCAGATCCTCCCCGTCACAAGCGGCCTGCCGATGCTACCCGCCGTCGGAATCACGCTCAAACTGGGCAGGCGGCATCCCTCCCCCCTGCTGAATACGTTCGAGGCGCATGTCAGGTCCGTTTTGCCGTCACTCTAGGTGTTTAGCCCCGACCCCGCCGCCGGGCCGGTTCAGTGGGGTCGGATCGACGAGTGCCCGACGGCTGTCGGCATCGGCCTGCTCGCGAACGGGTCGTGTTCGATCAACTCATGGTCGATCATTCGGCCCCGAGGGGGCGGAGCGATGCGGGTGGCCAGGCGGTTCGAATCATCGATGCCGCCTGTGTCGCTGCGACAAGCGATCACCGGCAGGCCGAGGGCGAATTCCACCTCCGAGGGGGTCGCGAACACCCGGCGGCGCCGGTACAGCAAGAGCGGCAGCATCGCCGCGGCACAGATGCCGGCACAGCCGATCTCGGCGATCAGCATGGGCCGATCGTCATGCGCCCGTCGCAGCAGGGTGCCGGCACGCACCAGGCGAGGTGCCCCCGATGGGGCCGAAGCCGCGGCGACCGTGGCCGGCTGGCGAGCGGCCAAGGTTTGCTCGGTCGCGTCGAAGGCGGCCAATCGCTTGTCGAGATCACGCAGTCGCTGGCCAGTGTCACTGCGCTGACGGGCGATGTCATCCAGGGATGCCGTCAGCCGTGCCTGCTCGGCGGCGAGCAGCGCATAGGCCGGATTGGCCGCCGATTTAAGGGGCTGTCCATGCGGCGCGGCTTTGGACCGCTGCTCGGCGATGAAGCCGGTCAGTTTCGCGATCTGCTCGTCGATCGCCCGAACGCTCGGAAAATCGTCCTGATACTTGGCGGTGAGTTCGAGCCGCTTCAGTTTCAGGTTGGCGAGATCGGCGCTTGCTCGCTCCAAGCCGTCGGCATCTCCCGTTTGAGGCGGCGGGTCGACGGTATGCGGCGTCTTCGCCAGTTCCAACGCCGCCCGGGAGAGGTCGGCGGAGATCCCGCCGGCGGCGCGATCGAACTCGGCGAGGCGTGCCGCCAGCAGCGTCCGTTCCGTCTCCACCGCGGCTCGAGCGCGCCAGCGCTCCGCGTCATCCGGCCGTATCGCAGCGGCGGGCGGGGCGGCGGGCTTTGCCACGGCGGCGGGCGGTTCGATATCCGGTTCGACAAGGGCGATGGCCAATGCCGCCGCCACGACCGGGTCGCGATGGCTGATATCGACTTGCAGGCTGGTCGCCGCGTCGCCTGGGATGACCGAGATCGCGCGCGCCAACCGCTCGACGCCGGCGGCACGCGCCTCGTCACCGGTGGAGGGAGCGTCGATCAGATCGGGATAGACCTTGCGCAGCCCGACCGCATCCAGGGCGGCGGCCCCCCGTGCCGGGGCGGTGAGCCGGCTTGCCGCCTTTTTCACCAAGGCGCGCTGCTCGGCCAGCAGCGCGGTGTCATCGGCGCCCCCGCTCACCGGTGCGCCGATCACGGCCAGCCGTGTCCCGCTGATGAAATCGGGCTGATCCAGCCAAGCGACGGCACCGGCGGCGATAACGGTCACGAACAGGGCCAGATAACTCCAGCGCCGATGCGCCGCCGCCGAGGTAATGAGATGACGGAACGGACGTCCGGCCCCACCATCTCGATGTCGCCGACGCTCGCCCGTGTGGTGTACCGTGGCTAGCCGATCCTCGATCAAAAAGCCGATCTGTCGCATCTGTCCCGCCGGGAGATCCTTCAGCCCATCGAAGACCAGGCCGCACACCTTCGAATGAATGCATTAACAAAAGCCTACGCGCACATTATCGTTTTTTAACACAAGGTGATAGCGATGTCTTTTTCAGACGTTGGTTTAACGGCGCATCGTGGATTAATCAGGCGCGCTCATCGGGCGCCGCGTGGTCGGAGAGGTCGCGCCGAATGACCGATAATCGCACCATCTGGCATTCCAGCACCCCCCTGGATCCCGCCGCCCTGGATCCCGCCGGCCTAAATCCCCCATCCGCCCAGCGGGAGCCGTCGCCGCCTGAAATCATTGCCAGTTGGCGTGAGGTTGGCGTGGCGGAACCGGCCGAGGCGGTCATGTCGACCGTCGGCCAGCGGGGGGTGGCGGCGCAGGTGGTGCTGTGCGTCGCTGCGACGACCGAGCTTGCCGCCTCCGACGCTGTCAGGGATATCGCATTGAGTGCCGCCGCGACGGCCGGTCGACCGACCTTGCTGCTCGACCTTGGTGGGGAAGCCAACAGGCATCACCGGGATTTCGCCGCCGAAGGCCGGCTGGAGCCCCGGCGCGGTGGCGCGCCCTCCCCCCTGCCGGAGCACGCGGTGCTGCATTTCCATCAGGTGCGCGGCAGTTGGCTCCATGTCAGCCGCATCGAGCCCGCCGCCGCCGTTGTCGGGGACGTCGCCTGGCAATTGGCGGCGATGACCGGTATTCGCCGGTTGCGGCCGTTGTTCGGGGCCATCGTGATCGAGGTGCCGCCGCTCGACGCCTCCCTCGCCGGATTGCGCCTCGCGTCGGTTGCCGACGGGGTCGTGTTGCTGATCCGGGCCGGGCGCACACCGGTGGGCGAGGCCATGGCGCTGCGCGATCGGATCAGCTATGCTGGCGGCCATCCGTTGGGCGTCGCCTTCGCCCATACCGGCTCGCCATCACCCGCCTTCTTTCACCGATTCCTGTAGCTATTAGAGACCGTTTGAGAACGCGGTCGGGTCGGCCCAGCGGGTCTTTTCCGCGCCGGGAGCGTCAGCCGCTTGCCACGATGTCCCGGCATCGTGGCGGCCCGGCCTCCTTCCCGGCCCGAAAAATCCCTCGCCGGCCCTCCGCCGCCGCATTCTCAAACGGCCTCTTAGGCCGGCGGCGTACCGGCGCTGTAGGTGGTCAGCGCGAAAAGATAGTGGTCGAGGGCGCGCGACAAGCGCCGCCGACTGTCGCAGACCGCCGTATCGACGCCTTGGCTCAATGCTTGCTCGACGCTTTGATGCGCCTCGACCAAGGCCGCGAAGGCGGTTTGAAAATCCCCTCGCGCGGTTCCCCTAAGCTGATCGATATTCATTGTTTCTCACCTGAAAATGCTGCGCTTGGCCGGGCCGATCGAGGCGGATTGTGCGATCGAGGCGGGCTTTATAGCAAATCGGGGGAAAAAATCGACTCGGACGGCGGGCCGGCAAGGCTCAAGGGGGCCGGCGCGGCTCAGGTCTCGGTTCCCTTGAGCCGGAGCGACCACAGCAAGGCCGCCACCGCGCCCTTGATCCTCGGCAAAAGCAGACCGATCAGCGCCAGCGAGACGGGTACCGCCACCGCGAACTCGACCCAGGCCGGCGGGTCGTAATGGTCTATCCACAAAATCATGGGCACGACCACATGCCCCGTCACGAAGATCGTCACATAGGCCGGCATATCATCGGCCCTGATTTCGCCCAGGGGTTCGTCGCAGCTGGGGCAGGTGCTGTTCAATGTCAGCAGCGAGCTGAAGAGCGCGCCTCGGCCGCAGCGCGGGCAACGGCGGCGAAACCCTCGCCAGACGGCGGTGGCGACGCTGGGCCGGATATCGGAATAGGTCTGCACCATGTCGTCGCTTGCTCCGGACGCCGACCGATCGATTTTTGCCGACACCGGACGGCACCAACGGGGGTCGTCCGGCGTTAGTGCTTGTGGCAGGCGCGCCGGTACAGGCATTGGGCCTTGAGGTGTTGGGCTTGGTCACCCACGACCGACGGTTCTGTCGAAACCCGACTTACCGGCATCGTAGCATCACGGATCGATCGAGCGCCAATGTCACGGGTTTGCGCCGCAAGAGACGGCTTGGGGGCACATTTCGGGCTGTTTCGCTGCCATATCATCGCCATTTATTCGCGTTATTTTGCACCGCATCATTGCGGATCGATTTTTGCTTATACGTCCGGTAATGTCCGGTTGGCAGCAGACGTGTAGACTCGAGGAGCACGGCTCATGGAAAATCTGTTAGGCATAGCCCTCTTGGTCGCGGCCTTCGCGGCTGGTTATACGCTACGGTCGATGCTGTCATGGCGCCGTCGTCAACGCCGCGTGTTTTGACCGATCGTGAGGTTGTCGCCCCATCAGATCGTTGCCCGATCAGTTCGTCGAATTCGCCAGAATCGCCATTCTCACCATCATGGATAACGTCGAGGAATAATAATCCGACTTATCATCCAATGCCGTCGCCTGAGGCAACGTGTCAGGTTTGTGAGCAGCCACGCGGGTCAATTCCGCGACCGCCTTATACCCTGCCGAGCCACCATACGAGGCGATCGAATCGTCGGTGAGATTGGTCCATGCCGGCAAGAAGGGAAAATTGCCGAATTCCGACCAGAAGCCGACAAAGGACTTCAATCGCTCGTCGGTGGCGAGGCCACTCCAAACCAGATAGAGCGGAACGCGCACGGCATCGTAGCCGAACCGGGCTGGATGGTCGGGTGCCAAGCTGACGGAACCATCGGATTTCACCGTCATCCAATCCGCCGGCAGCTTCCAACGGCCGAACTTCGCCTTGTCGAGGAGCGTCAGGCCGGATCTCTGGATCTCATCCCATTCCGATGACGGATCCACATCCATCAGCGGCCGCAGCGCCGGAAAGATCCAATAGGATAGGTTGACCGTTATGACGTCGTCATGCTCGAAGCCCGTGGCTCCCGCGATCAGATAGCGCTGCCCCGCGATCACCCGGCCCAGCTTTTTCCGGATATCGCCGGCGATCGTCGCGGCGGCGGCTTGGTAGGAGCCGTCCGGCCAGCGTTTGGCCGCGCGGGTCAACGACCAGGCGATGAAGATGTCGCCATCGGTGGCGTTGTTGTGGTCCGGGACGTGGTCGGCCGACGATTCCGTCCATTTCCAGGCGAACAGCGCATCGTCCCGAACCTGCAGGTTGGCCTTGGTCCAGCCCCAAAGCCGATCGAAAGTTGCCCGGTCGCCTTGTGCTTCGGCAATCAGCATGCCGACGCCCTGGCCTTCGGAATGGCTGATATCGTTGTTGCCGTTATCGACCACACGACCGCCCTGCCGAATGAAAACGGTTTGAAACCGGCGCCAATTGTCGCTGTCCACCAGCCCAGGATCGGCAGCCATCGCCACCCCGCTTGTCCATCCGGTGAGGAGGGTGAGGACCGTGACGAACGATAGGATCCCGGTCATCAGTGCTCGTTGCATTGCCATACTCTCCAGACGACCATCGTGGATAAGGTCCATGGGCGATCGTGGCAGCCGCTCGAGCGTGCCATCTTCGATCGGCAACATCACCTGATTTCACCTTAGAAATCGTAAATCAATTTGATCTCGGATAATTTCGGTTATGCCAATGTATCTCTATAGTCACCTCGGCCGTAGCGCGGGCGAGGGGCTACGGGTGGCGACCGGTCGACCGGCTCGATGTTGGGATTAACTCCGCCTCCATCGCCGTTATCAGGCGCCCACCGTCGAACCGGCCGGCGCCGTTGCTTGGCAACCGAGGTGAGATTTTTGTGAACCGGTCCGGCCTCGCCGGCCCGGATGTTGAGACGGAGAAACCAAATGCGTAGGATGCTTATCGCCGCCATGACGATTTTACCGCTCGCGGGCTGCGTGGATAACGGCGGTTATGGCGCCGCGCCCGGCGAAATCGGCGTCAACAAGACCACCGGTGGCGCCCTGATCGGTGCCGCGGGTGGTGGTCTGCTCGGCAGCCAGTTCGGCAAGGGGAGCGGCTCCGTCGCGACCACGGCGATCGGCGTGGTGCTGGGGGGCCTGCTGGGCAGCCAGATCGGCGCGAGTCTCGATCGGGCCGACCAGGCGGCGCTGAACCAGTCGACCCAGCAAGCGCTGGAAAGCGCGCCGACCGGGCGGCCGATCGAGTGGCGCAATCCGGATAGCGGTCACTATGGCGAGATCACGCCGACGCGGACCTATCAGGAACCGAGCGGCACCTATTGCCGCGAATACCAGCAGAATGTCGTCATCGGGGGGCAGAGCCAGCAGGCTTTCGGCACCGCCTGTCGGCAGCCCGATGGCAGCTGGCGCGTCGTCTCCCAGTAGCGGTTCGCGCAACCGCCTCGCTTAGCCCAAGCCGGGGTAGCCCAACAAACCGACAGCCCGGTCAGGCTGCCGGCTTGGCGAGGCCGGCGAACCGATCGAGATGGTGATCCACATCGCCGAACGATCGGTCGATCGTGGTCAGCCGCTTGAAGTAGTGCCCGGCGGCATATTCCATGGTGATGGCGATGCCGCCATGCTGCTGCACCGCCTGCTGGCCGATGAATTTGCCGGATTTGCCGATCTGCACCTTGGCCGCGGCGATGATCCGCGCGCGCACCGCCGCATCGGGCTCATCGGCGTGGCTGGCCGCCAGGATCGCCATGGATTTCGCCTGCTCATAGGCCATCGTCATATCGACCATCCGGTGCTGCAGCACTTGGAACGAGCCCAGCGGTTGGCCGAACTGCTTGCGGGTCTTGAGGTAATCGAGCGTGAGCGCGTTCAAGGCCTGCATGGCGCCGACCGCCTCGGCGCACAGCCCGGCGATCGCCCGGTCGACGACATGCTCGATCGCCGGCAGTGCCCCGCCGACCGGCCCCAGCACCGCATGCGCCGGCAGCTCGACACCGGTGAAGGCGATGTCGGCGGCGCGCATGCCGTCGACCGTCGGATAGCCGTGAACCACGACACCAGGCGCCGTGCGCTCGACCAGGAACAACGAGATGCCATCCCGATCGAGGGCGGCACCGGCGGTACGCGCCGCCACGATCAACAGATCAGCGGTATCGCCGCCCAGCACGACCGCCTTGTGCCCGTCCAACCGCCACCCGTCAGCGCCCACCGGCCGGGCTGTCGTCGCGACATTGGATAGGGTGTAGCGCGATTGCCGCTCGCCTTGGGCGAAGGCCAGCAGCAGCTCGCCGGCGATGACACGCGGCAGGATCGCCGCCCGTTGCGCGTCATCGCCGGCCTGCTGAACCAGGCCGGCACCCAGCACGACCGTCGAGAGATAGGGTTCGACGACCAGGCCGCGGCCGAACGCCTCGAGCAGGATGGCCGTTTCCATGGCCCCGCCATAGCCGCCATGCTCCTCGCCGAGGCCGACGCCCAGAAAACCCAGTTCCGCGAAGGTCGCCCAGAGCTCCCGGCTGAAGCCTCGCGGCGACGCCATATGGCGCTTGCGTTCCTCGAAGCCGTATCGATCGCCGATCAACCGTTCGGCGCTGTCCGCGATCAGCCGCTGCTCGTCGCTCAACGTGAAATCCATGGCTTCCGCTTCCCCGTTCCTGTCGCTCGATCCGTCGGCCGGTCAAAGGCCGAGCAGCGCCTTGCTCAGGATGTTTTTCTGTATTTCATTCGACCCGCCATAGATCGAAACCTTGCGGGCGTTGAAATAGCGAGACGCCAAGGGGGCCGCGTAGTCCGGCCCGATCGGTTCGCCGTTCCAGCCTTCGTCGAGCGCCTCGGGATCGAAGGGCAGCGCATAGGGGCCGATCGCTTCCATCATCAGTTCGGTGATCCGCTGCTGGATCTCCGACCCCTTGACCTTCAGCATCGAGGCCTCGACGCCAGGACCCTTGCCGCGCGCGGCGTCGAGGAACCGCAGATTGGTGATGTCGAGCGCCATCAGATCGATCTCCAGCGCCGCGATCTTGTCGCGGAACGCCTTGGTGTCGATGAGACTGGTGCCGTCGATCTCCTCGGCGGCGGCGATCTGCTTCAGGCGCCGCAGCTCGCGCTTGGATTGGCCGACCCGGGCGATGTTGGTGCGTTCGTTCGACAGCAGGTATTTGGCGTAGGTCCAGCCCTTGCCGCGCTCGCCGACCAGGTTTTCGGCCGGCACGCGGACATCGTCGAAGAACACCTCGTTGACCTCGTGTTCGCCGTCGATCGTGATGATCGGCCGTACCGTGATGCCGGGCGATGCCATGTCGATCAGCAGGAACGAGATGCCCTCCTGCTTCTTCGCCTCCGGCTCGGTGCGCACCAGGCAGAAGATCATGGTGGCGTGCTGGGCGAGGGTGGTCCAGGTCTTCTGGCCATTGACCGCCCAATGGTCGCCGTCCAGCACCGCGCGCGTGCGCAACGAGGCGAGGTCCGACCCCGACCCCGGTTCGGAGAAGCCCTGGCACCACCAATCCTCCGAGCTGAGGATGCGCGGCAGATGGCGGGCTTTCTGGGCGTCGTTGCCGAATGCGATGATCACCGGTGCCACCATGGTGACGCCGAACGCGATCGCTTGCGGCGCGCCGGCCGCCGCGATTTCCTCCTCGAAAATGTGCCGCTGGATCGGCGTCCAGCCGGTCCCGCCATACTCGACCGGCCAGCCCGCCGCCATCCAGCCTCGCTCGTTGAGGATTTTCTGCCAGGCGACATAGTCGTCGCGGGTGATGTGCTTGCCGGTCAGCACCTTGTCGCGGATGGCGCGCGGCAGGCGTTCCTCGGTATACCGCCGGACCTCCGCCGCGAAGGCCAATTCCTCGGGCGTATAGCGCAAATCCATGGCGGTCTCTCCCGGCGTTTTCGTGGCGTTATGCGCCTTGGCAACGACCCTGTGACATCGATCTCGACCCGTCAAGCACCGGCGCCGGGAAAGCCCGTTAGGGGCGGTACGTCGTCGGGTCGGCCACACCCGCTTCGGCGAAGCCCTTGCGGCGCAGCTGGCAGCTGTCGCATTGGCCGCAGGCGAGGTTTGGGGGCGCCGGGTCGTAGCAGCTCAGCGTGACCGCGTAGTCGACGCCGAGTTCGGTGCCGCGTCGGATGATGTCGGCCTTGGTCATGGCGATCAGCGGCGTGTGGATGCGCAGTCGCTGATGGCCCTCGATCCCGGCCTTGGTGGCAAGGTTCGCCATCGTCTCATAGGCGTGGATATAGGCCGGACGGCAATCCGGATAGCCGCTGTAATCCAGCGCGTTGACCCCGATGAACACGTCGTTGGCGCCGGTCACCTCGGCCCAGGCCAGCGCGAAGGACAGAAAGATCGTATTGCGTGCCGGCACATAGGTGATCGGCACCGAGGGGGCCGCGATCGCCGCCGCCGTACGCTGCTTGGGTACGTCGATATCGGCGGTGAGGGCCGAGCCGCCGAATTGGCGCAGATCGATCCGGGTGACCACGTGATGGGCGATCCCCTGCGCGGCGACGACCCGCGCCGCCGCTTCCAGCTCCAACCGGTTGCGTTGCCCGTAATCGAAGCTCAGCGCATGAACGTCGTAGCCTTCCGATCGGGCGATCGCCGCGACGGTCGCGGAATCCAACCCGCCGCTTACCAGGACGATGGCCTTTTGCATGATGGTCAGACCTCTTGAGCGTCGGCTTAAAGGGCTGGATTGCCAGCCAAACCGATCGCTGACAAACTACAAACACCCCCGTGACAGAGGCAAGCCATGACGGACCCGGCCAAGGCGGACCGATCGGCGAAGTTGCGCGCCTTTTTCGCGCAATACGTGGCGAAAGGCGGCCATGCCCAAGATCCGCGCATCGAGGCGGCCTTCGCGGCTGTTCCGCGCGAGCCCTTCGCGGGCCCGGCACCCTGGTCCGTCGGGGCCGATTATGTCCTGACCCCCGACGACGATCCCGCCTTTCTGTACCAGGATACGCTGATCGCGCTCGATGCCGAGAAAGGGATCAATATCGGCCAGCCGAGCCTCCATGCGCGCTGTCTCGATGCGCTCTCGCTCCGCGCCGGCGAGGATGTGCTGCATGTCGGGGCGGGTGCCGGCTATTACACCGCGATCATCGCGCAGTTGGTCGGCCCGAAAGCACGGATCTATGCTTACGAGATCGATCCCGGCTTGGCCGCTCGCGCGGCTACCTGCCTGAAATCCCATGCCAATATCGAGGTCCGGGCCCAATCCGGCATCGCCGAGGATCTGCCGCGGGTGGATGTGATCTATGTGAGCGCCGGGATCACGCAGCCGAGTTGGACGTGGCTCGATGCCTTGCGCCCGGGTGGACGGCTGATGTTTCCACTGCAATCGATGGCCAGATGGGGCGCCATGCTCCGAGTCGAGCGGCCCCGGATCGGCACGGTCTGGCCGGCTTGCTTCGTCACCCGCGCGGGCTTCATCCTCTGCGACGGACGGCAGGATCCGGAATTGAGCCGGCGGCTCGCCGACGCCTTCAGCGGCGGCGGGTGGGAGGCCGTCAAATCGTTCCGCATGGACAAGCCGAAGACAGCGACATGCTGGTTCGCCGGCGATGATTGGTGGCTGTCCACCGAGGGTGCCTACGAATGAGCTCACAGAGCCTCAGTCGGAGCCGTGCCAAAATAGCGTAGAAGCGCTTTATTTTTGACGTCGCCGGTCGGACGTCCGCATTGTCAGATCGGCGATGAATGCGCCCCGGCTCTGGTGCCGGGCGGCGGCGAGATCGTCTAGGCGCCGCAGTACTCGCCTGGGTAAAGTGATGTTGACGCGCTCGATACTGTCGTCGAAGAGCGCCGGGTCCAGCTCGACCACGCCGACAGTCCAGCCGGCGTAATCGGGCAGGCGGCGGATTTCGTCGAGGCTCGATGCCGGCGGGACCGGCGTGTCGCCGTCCAAGGCCGCGTCGACCCACGCCGCCACCGCTTCCTTGACGGCATCCAGCGCCTCATCCAGCGTGTCCCCGGCGGAGAAGCAGCCCGGCAGATCGGGCACGACAACGCCAAAGGCGGTGTCACTTGCCCCTTCCTCGATCAAAATCGGATATCGCATCATAATCCCGCTTGCTTGCGAATGGCAGCCACTAGCCCGCCGCCGAGATCCTTCTTCGGATGGGGCACCACGACGATCCCTGGCTTGCTCGGGTGCTTGAACACGTGATGTGAGCCCCGCACCCGATCGAGGGACCAGCCGTCCTCTCCAAGTTCGCGGATCAGATCAGCGCTCTTCATAGTGTGTACGATACACAACGCCGGATCATCGTGTCAACGATACACAACGCCCTTCACCGCCTAGCCGATACCCTTCGATCGCGCTAGGCTGTGCCCAACCAGAGAATCTCCCGAGAGACCGCCATGCCTCCGATGACCCTCCGCCTCCATCCCGCCGACAATGTCGTCGTCGCGCGGACCGATATCCTGCCGGGCACGCCGCTGCCGGGGGAGGATGTGGCGACGGCGCGCTTCGTGCCGGCGGGGCATAAGATCGCCACCGCGCCGATCGCCGCCGGATCGCCGGTGGTGAAGTACAATCAGATCATCGGCTTCGCCTCGACCGATATCGGCGTCGGTGAGCATGTTCATACCCAGAACCTGGGGATGGCCGACTTCGCGCGCGATTACGCCTTCGGCGCCGATGCCCGCCCGACCGATTTCGTGGCCGAGGCCGACCGGGCCACGTTCCAGGGTATCCGACGCGCCGATGGCCGGGTTGCCACGCGCAACTATATCGGCGTGCTGACCAGCGTGAATTGTTCGGCGACCGCGGCGCGCTATATCGCCGAGCAATTCCGTGGACCGCATGCCCTGGCCGAGTTTCCCAATGTGGATGGCGTGGTGGCGCTGACCCATTCCATGGGCTGCGGCATGGCGAGCGAGGGCGACGGCGTCGACGTGCTGCGCCGGACGATCGCCGGTTATGCCCGGCATCCGAATTTCGCGGGCGTGCTGATCGTCGGTCTGGGCTGCGAGGCCAATCAGATCGGCGGCATCATGGCATCCGGTGGCCTGGTCGCCAGCGACACGCTGCGCACCATGACCATCCAGGATACCGGCGGCACCACCAAGACGGTCCGCGAGGGGGCCGCCCGGGTTCGCGAGATGCTGGTCGAGGCGAACCGCGTCAGCCGCACCGCCGTGCCGGCCGGCGCGCTGACGCTCGCCCTGCAATGCGGCGGCTCGGATGGCTATTCCGGCATCACCGCGAACCCGGCGCTGGGGGCGGCGGTCGATCTGCTGGTACGCCATGGCGGCACCGCGATCCTGTCCGAGACGCCGGAGATCTATGGCGCGGAACATCTGCTGACCCGTCGCGCCGCCGATCGTGCGACCGGCGACAAGCTGGTCGAGCTGATCCGCTGGTGGGAGGCCTATACGACGCGCCATGGCGGCTCGATGGATAACAACCCCTCCCCCGGCAATAAGGCGGGCGGCCTTACCACGATCCTGGAAAAATCCCTGGGGGCCGTCGCCAAGGGCGGGACCACCAATCTGGTTCAGGTCTGCCGCTATGCCGAGGCGGTGACCGAGAAGGGCTTCGTGTTCATGGATACGCCTGGTTACGACCCGGTCTCCGCCACCGGCCAGGTGGCGGGCGGAGCGACCATGGTGTGCTTCACCACCGGCCGTGGCTCGGTGTTCGGCTGCAAACCGGCGCCCAGTTTGAAGCTTGCGACCAATACGGCGATGTATCGGCGGATGAGCGACGATATGGACATCAATTGCGGCCCGATCGCCGATGGCGAGGTCTCGATCGCCGAGATGGGCCAACGGATCTTCGACAAGATCCTGGAAACCGCCTCGGGCACGCCGACCAAGAGCGAGGAGCTGGGCTTCGGCGATGACGAGTTCGCGCCCTGGCAATTGGGCGCGGTGATGTAGCCAGCCGATCGGCTGAAGCTGGATTTGAGGTCGGGGCAGGGGCGATGTCCGAGATGCTGTGGCAGGGCTTCGCCCATCACCAGGCGGGTAGGCTGCCGGAGGCGGAGGCGTGTTATCGCCAGATCCCCCTAGGCGATGCCGCCTATGCCGATGGCTTGCACCTTCTGGGTGTGATCGCCCTGCAGCGCAGCGAGAATGAGCTGGCGGCCCGGACCATCGCCGAGGCCGTGGCGGTGGCGCCCCAAGCCGCCGATTACCGCAGCAACCTCGGCAACGCGCTCGCGGCGCTCGGCCGGCTCGAGGAGGCCGCCGATAGCTACCGTACGGCACTTGAGCTGAACCCGGATCTGGCCCAGACGCATAATAATCTGGGCAATGTGCTGCGTGGGCTGGGCAAGCTGGACGCGGCCGAAGCCAGCTACCGCACCGCCTTGCGCCTGGTGCCCGACCTGCCGGATGCTCACAACAACCTCGGCACCCTGCTGCTATTGGCCGGGCGTCTCCTCGAAGCGTGGCCCGAACATGAATGGCGCTGGCAGATCACCGCCGAGGGCTTCACCGCCGGGCGCGATTTTCCCCGGCGCTGGGCCGGCGAGCCGCTGGGGGATCGGGTGCTGTTGCTCCATGCGGAGCAGGGTTTTGGCGATACGCTGCAGTTCTGCCGGTATGTGCCGCTGGCGGGCGCGCGGGGTCGGGTGGTGCTGGAGGTGCCGGCGGCACTGGTCAGGTTGATGTCCGGTCTGCCGGGGGTAGAGCGGGTGGTGGCGACGGGCGACGCGCTGCCGGAATTCGATGTCGAGTGTCCGCTGCTGAGCCTGCCGGGGGTGTTCGGCACGACCTTGGAGACGATCCCGGCTTCGGTGCCCTATCTGGCGGCCGATCCGGCCTCGGTGGCGATGTGGCGGGCGCGGTTGGCGGCGCTGCCCGGCTTGCGGGTCGGGCTGGTCTGGTCGGGCGATCCACGCCGGCATATACCGGCGGCACTGGAAATCGACCGGCGGCGCTCGCTGGTGCTGGGGCAACTGGCGCCTCTGGTGGGCATCGAGGGGGTGAGCTTCGTGTCCTTGCAGAAGGGCGAGGCGGCGGCTCAAGCGTGTCCCGAGGGGTTGGTGCTGCACGACTGGACGGGGGAACTCGGCGATTTCGCGGATACGGCGGGCTTGGTCGCGGCGCTCGATCTGGTGATCAGTGTCGACACCTCGGTGGCGCATCTGGCCGGAGCACTGGGCAAGCCGGTCTGGCTGCTGAACCGGTACGACACCTGCTGGCGCTGGTTGCTGAACCGGGATGACAGTCCCTGGTATCCAAGCCTGCGGCAGTTCCGGCAGACCCGGCCCGGCGAATGGGGCGCTGTGCTGGACGCGGTGCGCACCGCGTTGCTGCTGAAGGCGCATGCCGCATGACGGGCGACCACAGTTTGGTATCCGTCGGTTCCACGGGGTCGGTGAGGGTCAAGATCATGTCGCGAATTCTTGGTACGGTGCTGTCGCTGGGCCTCCTCGCCATCATCCCGACCCGCGCTCTGGCGATCTCCGAACCGCCGGTCAAGGCGGCCCATGGCATGGTGGTAAGCTCGCAGCATCTGGCGTCGGAAGTGGGCGTCGAGATCCTGCAGGCTGGCGGCAACGCGGTCGATGCGGCTGTCGCGGTGGGATATGCGCTGGCAGTCGTCAATCCGTGCTGCGGCAATATCGGCGGCGGCGGATTCATGACGCTGCACCTGGCGGATGGACGGGATGTTTTCCTGAATTTCCGCGAGACGGCACCCGGGGCCGCGACCGAAACGATGTACTTGGATGCGGCAGGCAACGTCGTCCCGAAGCTCAGCCTCCAGGGCTATCTCGCGGTGGGCGTGCCGGGCACGGTGCTGGGGCTCGATACCGCGTTGCGGAGATACGGCACGATGCCGCGCACGGCGGTGATGGCGCCGGCGATCCGGCTCGCCCGCGATGGCTTCGTGCTGGCGCCGGGCGATGTCGACATCCTCGCCACGGCAACGGCGGATTTCGCCCAGCAGCCGAACGTCGCGGCGGCGTTTCTCCATGACGGCGAGCGGTTCAGGCCGGGCGAGCGTCAGGTTCAGACGGATCTCGCCCAGACCCTGGATCTCATCGCCAGGCAAGGGCCGGATGCCTTCTACAAAGGACCGATCGCCGACGCGATCGTCGCCGCCAGCCAGGCCCATGGCGGCATTCTCAGCAAGGCGGATTTCGAGGCCTATACAGTCACCGAGACAGCCCCGATCCGGTGCAGCTATCGCGGCTACGACTTTATCACGGCACCCCCGCCCAGTTCGGGCGGCACGACGATGTGCGAGATCATGAACATCCTCGAAGGCTATCCGATGAGCGAATTGGGCTTTCATTCCGCCCAGGGCGTTCACCTGATGGTCGAGGCGATGCGCCACGCCTATGTCGATCGGAATACCTATCTGGGCGATCCTGCCTTCGTGCGGAACCCGCTGGATCGGCTGCTGTCCAAGGGCTACGCCGACGAGATCCGTGCCAAGATCGATCCCGCGCGGGCGACGGCCTCGCGCGATGTGGCACCCGGCACGCCGCCGCATGAGGGCACCGACACGACCCATTACTCGATCGTCGATCAAGCCGGCAACGCGGTGTCGGTGACCTATACGGTGAACGCGCTGTTCGGCGCCAAGGTGATCGCCGGCAATACCGGGTTCTTCCTCAACGATGAGATGGACGATTTCACGGTGAAGCCGGGCGTGCCGAACCTGTTCGGCCTGGTCCAGGGCAAGGCGAATTCGATCGCGCCGGGCAAGCGGCCCCTGAGTTCGATGAGCCCGACCGTCGTGACCAAAGATGGCCACACGGTGATGGTGGTTGGCAGCCCCGGTGGATCGCGCATCATCACCATCACGCTGGAGACGGTGCTTAACGTCATCGATTATGGCATGACGATTCAGGAGGCGGTCGATGCGCCCCGCATTCATCACCAATGGTTGCCCGATACGATCGCTGTTGAACGGTTCGCCCTGTCGGCGGACACCAGGCGGGCGCTTGAGGCGATGGGGTACACGATCACCGAGCAGACGCCCTGGGGCGCCGCCGAGGCGATCCTGATTGGAGATACGACCGGGTCGAAGCCGGCGGAGACGGCCACGTCCGGTAACGATGCGATGCTCGGTGGCGCGGCGCAGCCGGGAATGCTGTATGGCGCCAACGATAATCGCCGGCCGGCGGGCAAGGCGGTCGGGTATTAAGCCGCGCTCTCCGGGCCTTCGATCAGCGGGATATGCGGCGCGGCGCCGCGCGGTAGATGGCCGGTAAGACGCGGATCGGGCTGTACCTCGACCTGAAACTCATAGGGCTGAAAGCCCGAGCGGATATAGAAGGCGAGTGCCGATGGGTGGTCGAAGGTGCAGGTATGCACCCACATCCGCCCGATCGGTTTCGCCCAAGCGAAGGCGATCGCGCACTCCATCAGGGCGCGGCCGAGGCCCTTGCCGATCGCGTTCGGTGCCAGCCCGAAAAATGCCAGCTCACACTCGCCGCCCTCCCGAAAATCAAGTTCGAGCAACCCGACGTCTTCATCCCCGTCGCGGAGTACGAAGACCTCGACCAGCGGGTCATCGAGGATGCCGAGCAATTTTTCGTCGGACATGACCAAGCGAGAATACCATAGCCAATTCTCGCCGATCTTCCGGAACAAGGTTCGGTAGGCCGTCAGGTCCGATTGATCGAAGGGCGACACTTCGTAGGGCGGCGGCAGACTCCGTGGCGATCGACCCCGAGGCCTGGATTTCATCTCCAGACAGGTGACGACAGTCGCAAGCCGGCCGGGGCCGACGGGAGAGTATCCGGGCGGGAGTAGCGGATTGAGTTCGAGCATGGTCGACGATGATAAGGTCGGTCCGGCCTTTGTCAAACCGGGGGCTCTTCTCCGCCGCCACGGAGGGTTGGAGATGTTTCACCAAGGGAGTCGCCCATGCAGGTCAAGCCGTTCGTCATCGCCATCGGGGATGATCAGCTCGAAGACCTCTACAATCGGCTGCGCCTGGCGCGTTGGCCGGATGCCGGAGAGGGTGCGGGTTGGGACGACGGAACCGATCCCGCGTTTCTCCGCCGCCTGGTGCGGTACTGGCAGACCGGATTTGATTGGCGCGCGCAGGAGGCGCGGTTGAATGCCTTGCCGCACTTCATCGCCGAGGTGGACGGGATCGGCCTCCATTTCATTCACCGGCGGGGTAAGGGACCGGCGCCATTCCCGCTGGTGATCACCCATGGCTGGCCGGGTTCCTTCATCGAGATGGAGCGGATCATCCCGCTGCTCGCCGATCCCGGCGCATATGGCGCGGACCCGGCCGACGCGTTCGACGTCGTCGTCCCGTCGCTGCCGGGTTACGGGTTCTCGCACCGGCCGAACCGGCCGGGCTTCGGTCCCTACGATGTGGCCGAGCTGTGGATGAAGCTGATGACGGGCCTCGGCTATGAGCGCTTCGGCGCGCAGGGCGGGGATTGGGGTGCCAGCGTTTCCACCTGGCTTGCCTACCGCTTTCCCGATCATGTGGCGGGGGTGCAGCTGAATTTCATTCCGGGTTCCTACCGGCCGCCGCTGGGCGATGGACAGCCGCCCCTGACGGCGGAGGAACAGAAATTCCTCGACGCGGCCGCGGCATGGGCCGATGCGGAAGGGGCATATGGCCACATCCAGCGGACGAAACCGCGGACATTGGCTTATGGGTTGACCGATTCACCGGTTGGCCTGGCGGCCTGGATCGCCGAAAAATTTCGGGCCTGGAGCGATTGCGACGGCGAGGTGGAGCGGGCGTTCACCTTGGATGCGCTTCTGACCAACATCTCGCTCTACTGGTTCACCGGCACGATCGGTTCATCCATCCAACTCTATCGCGAGAATCGTCTTCGGCCGGCTCACTTCGCTCCGGGTGAGCATGTCTCACCCCCCTTGGGCGTCGCCGTGTTTCCGCGCGAGCTTCCGATGCCGCCGCGCGCCTGGGTGGAGCGCGTCTATAACGTGGCGCGCTGGACGCCGATGCCACGGGGTGGACATTTCGCCGCCATGGAGGCACCGGAACTCCTCGCCGAGGAAATCCGCGCATTCTTCCGGCCGCTCCGTCAGCGAGCGACGGGCGTGTAGACGACGAGGCACCCGTGCCATTGGGGCGCTTCGGGGAACAGGTGCCGAGGAGAACAAGTTTGACTCTGCCCGGCATCTCGCTATTATAGAACAAATCATGAACTATATCACGGATGCGCAATCGATCCTCCTTGACCTCACGCCATCAAGGTCATTTCCGTCCGGGGTGAACGACAATCAGGTCGGGCGGCGGCAGGCGGGCCGGCTGGAAGCGCCGAGGCGGGAAGAGTTGCGGGCGGTCATCCGGGCGATCGAGCGGGGTGGCCCGCGCGGTGCCGGAACCGTCATGGCGCTGGGCATGCCGGCGATCGATGGGGTGCTGCCGGATGGCGGCCTCGCTCGCGGTGCTGTGCACGAGGTGCTGGGAGAGTCCCCGAACACGGCGGCGGCGGTGGGTTTCGCCACCCTGTTGCTGGCGCGGTTGGCGCGGTTCGGGCCGGTGCTGTGGTGCCTGGGCACGCGCGATCTTTATGGCGCCGGTCTGGCCGGTTTGGGCTTGCCGACCGATCGGTTGGTGATCGTCCGGGGCCTGGATGACCGGCAGATCCTCTGGGCGATGGAGGAGGGGCTGCGCACCCCCGGCTTCGCCGCCGTGCTGGGCGAGCCCAGGCGGCTCGACCTGGTCGGCAGCCGCCGTCTGCAGCTCGCGGCCGAGGCTTCGGGGGCTACTGGGATCGTGTTGCGCCAAACATCGCCCAACCAGACTTCGCGCAACCAGGCTTCGCCCAACGCCACGGCGGCACAGCACCCGATCGGCACCAGCGTCGCCCTGACCCGCTGGCAGGTCGCCTCGCTGCCCGGCGCGGCGGATGCGGCGCTGGGGCCGCGCTGGCGCGTCGATCTGCTGCGCTGCCGCGGTGCCACGGCCTCGCGGGAGGCCGGTTATGGCAGCTGGCTGGTCGAGATGGTGCCTGCTGAAGGAGTTGCGGGAAGGGAGGAACACCATGCGCCGGATCCTATCGCTGTGGCTTGGCCATTGGCCGACCGACCGGGTGAAGCTGGCCAGATTGCGGAGAGGTCGGGCCGGAGCACGGGCGCCGGCTGAGCCGCTGATCACGGCGGCGAAGCAGGGCAACCGCCAGCTGATCGTCGCCGTCGATGCCGTGGCCGCCGGTCTGGGCTTGATCCCCGGCTTGCCGCTGGCCGATGCGCGTGCCCGCGTGCCGGAGGTGGCGGTGGTGCCGGCCGATCCGGTCGGCGATGCCTTGGCGCTGGCCGCCCTGGCGGAATGGTGCGGCCGCTATACGCCCTGGACCCAGACCGATGGCGCCGATGGCATCTGGCTCGATATCACGGGCTGCACCCCGCTTTTCGCCAGCGAAATGGCCCTGGCGGCGGATCTGCTCGGCCGGCTCGCCCGCCTCGGCATCGCCGCGCGCGCCGCGGTGGCCGATACGCCCGGCGCCGCCTGGGCGGTCGCCCGTTATGGCGCGGCGAGCTCTCCCCTCATCGTGCCCGAGCGGCAGGCGCGCGCGGCCTTGGCCGGCTTGCCGGTCGCCGGCCTGCGCCTGCCCTTGGAGATCGCTCATGATCTCGGCCGGCTGGGCCTGCTGCGGATCGGCGATCTTTATCCCCTGGCGCGGGCCCCCCTGACGCCGCGCTTTGGCGAGATCGTGGCACGCCGGCTCGATCAGGCGCTGGGCCTGGTCGGCGAACCGATCTCGCCGGCCGTGGCGGTCGATCGCTATCGGGTGGATACCGCCTTCGCCGAGCCGATCGGCACGGCCGAGGGGATTTCCGGTGCCGCGCGCGACTTGCTCGACCGGTTATGCCGCCGGCTCGCCGCCGAGCATCGCGGGGCCCGCCGGATCGAGCTTGCCTGCTATCGGGTCGATGCCCGGGTCGAGCGGATCGAGATCGGCACCAGCCGGCCGGTGCGCGACCCCGCCGCGCTGATGCGGCTGCTCGCCGAGCGGCTCGACCGGATCGATCCCGGCCTCGGGATCGATATCGTGGCGTTGAGTGCCGGCGAGGTCGAGCCGCTGGCGCCCCAGCAAATGACGTGGACGGGAAGGGATCTGGAGGCGGCGGCGGATGCCATGGCCGATCAGTTGGCGCCGGTCATCGATCGCCTGATCAATCGGTTGGGGGCGGCGAATGTCACCCGGATCCAGCCGCTCGACAGCCATGTGCCGGAGCGGGCGCAGCGCGCCGTACCGGCCATGGCGGCCCAACCGAAGGGTGGCGATCCCGAGGGCGGCTGGCGCACCTATCTCGCCAGGCCGGTTCGCCTGCTGACACGGCCCGATCCGGTCGAGGTGACGGCGCCGGTGCCCGACGATCCGCCGGTCAGCTTTCGCTGGCGGGGCACGGTCCATCGGGTCCGCCGCGCCGAGGGACCGGAGCGGATCGCGCCGGAATGGTGGCGGGCCGGGACCCTGCCGGGCGGTGATTTGCCGGAAAGGGAGGATCTGCGCGATTATTACCGGGTCGAGGATCAGGATGGCCAGCGCTTCTGGCTCTATCGCGACGGCCTCTACACGGCGGAGGCCGCGCCGCGCTGGTTCCTGCACGGCTTTTTCGCATGAGCTTCATGCCGGCCGAGACGCCTGGATACGTCGAGCTGCAGGTCACGACCAATTACAGCTTCCTGCGCGGCGCCTCGCACGCGGCGGAGCTGGCGGCCGAGGCCGCCAGGCTGGGTCATCGGGCGATCGCGGTGACCGATCGCAACACCCTCGCCGGCGTGGTCCGGGCGCATCTCGGCGCCAAGCAAGCCGAGCTGCCGCTGATCGTCGGCTGCCGGCTGGAATTCGACGGGCATCCCGATGTGCTGTGCCTGCCGACCGATCGGGCCGCCTATGCCCGGCTGTCCCAATTGCTGACCCGTGGCAAGCTCGGAGCGGCCAAGGATGCCTGCCATCTGACCGTGGCGGATCTGGCGGATCATGCCGAGGGGCAGATCCTGATCGTCGTGCCGCCCGCCCAACTGATCTTCCCCTCTCCGCCCCGCCGGCGGAGAGGGGAAGATGGGAGACCGCCGATCGATTTCGCCGGGGCGGTCACGGCGCTCGCCGCCCGGTATCCTGGCCAGGTCTATCTGGCGGCCCAGCATCTCTATCAGGGGGACGACCGGCGTCGGTTGGAGGGGCTGGCGGCCCTCGCCCAGGTGGCGGGAGCGCCGCTGGTCGCGACCAACGACGTGCATTACCACGTGCCGGAGCGGCGCATCCTGCAGGATGTGATGACCTGCATCCGCCTGGGCCTGACCATCGAGACCGCTGGGCGCCGGTTGCTCGCCCATGCCGAACGGCATCTGAAATCGCCGGCCGAGATGGCGCGGCTGTTCCGCCATCACCCGGAGGCGGTCGCGCGCACGGTGGAGATCGCCGGTCGCTGCCGGTTCAGCCTGGACGAGCTGAAAGAAAGCTACAGCTACCCCTCGGAAGACGGGCCGGATGGCCGGACCGCGCAGCAGGAACTGGCCCAGCGGACCGCCCAGGCCATGATCGACCGCTATCCAGGCGGGGTGCCGGAAGCCGTCGGCACGCAGATCGAGCGTGAGCTGGCGCTGATCGAGAAGCTGAACTACGCGGCCTATTTCCTCACCGTGCACGACATCGTCCGCTTCGCCGTGAGCAAAAATATTTTGGTCCAGGGCCGCGGTTCGGCGGCCAATTCGGCGATCTGCTATGTGCTGGGCATCACCGCGGTCGATCCGGCCCTGGGCAATTCGCTGTTCGAACGCTTCATCTCCGAGGCACGGCGGGAGCCGCCCGATATCGATGTGGATTT
>DATMGU010000135.1:0-50833 GCA_035555315.1 Allostellaceae bacterium | reverse complement strand
ATTCAGGATGGCGAGGGCGGCCTCGTCCTGATCGGTCTTGCGGTAGAACCGCATCCGCTCGAACAGCAGGCCCGGATCGTTCCGCAACGCCGGGGGCACGGCGGCCAGAAAGCTTTCGGCGTTGCGAGCCTGGATCGCCAGTTTCAGACGCGCGGTGTCGAGCGCCCGGACATCCGGCGATACGCGGGTTAGCATGCGGTCGGCGGCCTCGGCCTGGCCGTCCCACAGCAACCGATCCAGCCGGCGGGCATGGTCTTCGTCGCGCAGGATGTCGGGGTAACGGGCGAGCACCGCGCGTTCGTCGCTGGCGTTGAAATCGCCGTTGACCCAGATCTGCCGCACACGCGCCTGGGCCGCCGCCGTGTCGCCCGATGCCGCGATGATGTCGGCCTCGCGCAGTTGTGCATAAGGCGTGATCGGCGGATATTTCTTGAACCAGTCGCGCAGCGTGTCGTCCGGCACGCCGGCGATCGCCTCCTCCGCCCGGTGACGGAGGACGATCTGCTGCGGCCAATCCGGATTCTGCTCCATGAAGGCCACGACATCGTCGAACTTGGCGCCGCTCGCCGGTCGCACGTAGTCCAGGAACCGCATGAGCTTCAGCGGCAGCTTGTCATGGGCCGTCGCCGCCAGATCCAAGGCGCGGGTGACGTTGCCGGCGCGGAAGGCCAGAAACGCGTCATGCACCACTATCGCGTCGTGATCGGTGAGGACGGGCGACGGCTTCGGCGGCGTCGCTGCCCCGGACGGCACCGATCCAAACACCACCGGCCCCAACAGGGCAAGCCAAAGAAAGACACAAGCGGTTCGGCGGCGAAGCCGGCCGTCAGGCCGAGGATCAGCGAAGCGGCTCAACGACCGGAACCTCTGTGGAAAGTTGGATAGCTGATGACGGGCCGGAGTGTATCGACGACCTCCGAGCGCAACAAGATGCCAGCCATCGGTAAATCGGTCATTAACCACCTGATGGTGGCCGGCGTGTCGCGCGGTCGGCCTGTTGTATGGTCGGCCTGTTGTATGGTCGGGCGCCGCTCGCTATGGTCCGGCAGCGAGGTAAGAGCCGGCCGCGTCGCAAGGCCGCCTAGGTTGAGGAAAAGCCCATGTACAGGGGATCGTTCGTCGCACTGATTACCCCGTTCCGTGATGGTGCCGTCGATGAGCGTGCCTTTCAGGAACTGGTCGAATGGCAGATCGCCGAGGGGACCGACGGCTTGGTGCCGTGCGGCACGACAGGCGAATCGCCGACACTGAGCCATGCTGAGCATAATCGAGTGGTGGAACTCGCGATCGAGGTCGCCAAGGGGCGCGTTCCGGTCATGGCCGGCACCGGCTCCAATTCGACGGCGGAAGCCGTGGCGCTGATCCGCCACGCGGAAGAGGCCGGCGCCGACGCGGCGCTGGTGGTGACACCGTATTACAACAAGCCGACGCAAGAGGGGCTGTACCGCCATTTCAAGGCGATCCACGATGCCTCCGGCCTGCCGATTTTCATCTACAACATCCCGCCGCGCTCAGTGGTCGATATGAGCGTGGAGACCATGGCGCGGCTCGCCGAACTGCCGCGCATCGTCGGCGTCAAGGATGCGACGGCCGATCTGGTGCGGCCGCTCAGGCTTCGGCAGGTGATCGGCAGCAAGTTCTGCCAATTGTCGGGGGAGGACGCGACCGCCGTGCCGTATCTGGCGCAGGGCGGTCACGGCTGCATTTCGGTCACGGCCAATGTGGCGCCACGGGACTGCGCCGCCCTGCATGACGCCTGGATCGCCGGCGACTTCGCCACGGTACAGCGGATCAACGACCGGCTGATCCCCCTGCATGACGCGCTGTTCGCCGAAAGCAGCCCTGGGCCGGTGAAGTACGCGGCCTCGCTGCTCGGCCGCTCGACGCCGGATACAAGGTTGCCGCTCTGCGAAATCGCCGACGGGACGAAACACCGGGTCGAGGCCGCCCTGCGCAGCGTGGGGCTGCTGAATTGACGCCGATAAACAGTCTCTCAGGCTAGGATCGAGGAAATGGCGCTTCGGGCAGGCGACCGGTTCGTGGCACAGAACCGGCGCGCGACGTACGACTACATCATCGACGATACGATCGAGGCCGGCATGGTGCTGGTCGGCACCGAGGTGAAATCGCTGCGCCAGGGCCATGCCAGCATCAACGAGGCCTATGCCGGCGAGCGTGAGGGCGAGCTTTATCTGATCAACGCGTTCATCCCGGAATACAACGCCTCCAAACTCGCCAATCACGAGCCGCGCCGCGTGCGCAAACTGCTGGTGCACCGGCGCGAGCGCGATCGCCTGCTGGGCTCGATCAAGCGCGACGGCGTGACGCTGGTGCCGATATCGATCTATTTCGACAAGCGCGGTTTCGCGAAGCTGCAGCTCGCTCTGGCGCGGGGCAAGAACAAGGTCGACAAGCGCGCCGCCGAAAAAGACAAGGACTGGCAGCGCGACAAGGCCAGGATCATGCGGGACAAGAAAGGCGAGTAGGGACGGTCAGCCGCCGTTTTCCAGGGGACCGCCGTCGAGCATCTCCCGGATCCCGCCGAACACGGCTTCGAACATCTCGGTGGTGAGACGCCGCGTGTTGGTGTTGTACCGGGAACAGTGATAGCTGCCGATCAGGGTGACGCCGCCGGGTAGCGCATGGCGGCGGCCATGACCGAATCGGAGGCTGTTTTGGCGCAGGCCATGCGCCACCAGCACCGCCGAATGGGCGACGAGGCCGAGCGTCAGGATGACCCTGAGCCGCGTCATCGCGGCGATATCCGCCACCAAATAGGGGCGGCAGGCGGCGACCTCGGCCGGTAGCGGCTTGTTCGCCGGAGGCACGCAGCGCGCCGCGTTGGTGATCCGGCAATCGATAGGGCTCAATCCGTCCGCTGGATGCGCATCATACCGGCCGTTGGCGAAGCCGAATTTCAACAGCGTCGCGTAAAGCAGATCGCCGGCATAATCGCCGGTGAAGGGGCGTCCGGTTCGATTGGCGCCCCTCAGACCAGGCGCCAGCCCGACGATCAGCAGCCGAGCATCCGCGGTGCCAAAACTCGGCACCGGCGCATTGTGCCACTCTGGATGGGCGCGTCGGTGTTCGGCGCGAAAATCCGCCAATCTGGGGCAATGCGGGCAATCGCGCGACGGTTCGCGGCGCGACTCGGCGCCTTCCGAAATCACCCCGAGCATCGCGTTCAGGCGTTCTGGTACGAGCTGATTTCCGCGACTGGTTCGGCGGCGGCGGCCCGATCCGATGGTGGGGATTGGTGGTGGTCGTCACGGACCTGGTGGCTGCGCATGATGGTGCTGGCCAGATCCTGCAGTTCGATGAAGTGATCGGCTTGGCGGCGCAATTCGTCGGCGACCATGGGCGGCTGCGATCGCACGGTGGAGACCACCGTCACCCGAACGCCCTTGCGCTGGACGGCCTCGACCAGCCGGCGGAAATCGCCGTCGCCGGAGAACAGCACGATATGATCAAGATGCGCCGCCATCTCCATCACATCGATGGCCAACTCGATATCCATATTGCCTTTGATCTTGCGGCGGCCGGTGGCGTCCGTGAATTCCTTGGTTGGCTTGGTAACCATGGTGTAGCCGTTATAGTCGAGCCAATCGACCAGCGGCCGTATCGGCGAGTACTCCTGATCATCGACCAGCGCCGTGTAGTAGAACGCCCGGATTAGCTGGCCATTTTTGCTGAATACTTCTAAAAGTCGTTTATAATCAATGTCAAACCCCAGCGCACGTGCGGCAGCATACAAATTCGAGCCATCAATAAATAAAGCTATTTTTTCTTGCGGGTAAAACATGTCAAACTCTTTCCGGCGAATTTCTGGCGACAAAAAGTTGTATAACCGCCTTAGCGATCTCAAATTTGCCTAACTATCCTAATACTCAGTCTAGAACGTGGTGCGCAGATATCAAGGCGCTTCCGGCGCGGCCCGTTTTTGTTACAGAAAAGTAACGCTTGAGGTGCTCGTTGGATACTCTCATCCTCATCGGACTGGGTGGCAACCTGCCCAGCGCGCGCTACGGCGAACCCAGACATACGCTGGAAGCGACGATCAAACTGCTCGTACAGGCCGGACTCGGGTTGCGAGCCCGTTCCCGCTGGTACGTGACGGCGCCGGTGCCGATTTCGGATCAGCCCTGGTACCTCAACGGCGTCGTCAGCGTCACGACGGATCGGGACCCGGCAGCCCTCCTGACCCTGCTACACGATATCGAGGCGTCGATCGGTCGCGTACGGGGGATTCGCAATGCGCCGCGGGCGATCGATCTTGATCTATTGGCATATGGGGATCGTGTGGCGCCCGCGCCAGCTTGGCCGATTTTACCGCATCCACGCCTGCACGAGCGGGCCTTCGTGCTGCGGCCGCTCGCCGACATCGCGCCAATGTGGCGGCATCCCCAAAATGGTCTCGGGATCGAGGACATGTTGCGCACCGTCGACCCGGCGCAACACACCCGCCTGATGTCCCCGGACGAACTGGCGGATAAACTGGCGGACGAACCACCGGACCCGCTCGGTTGAGCGTGGCCGGCCCTGGGAATGGGTGAGGCCAAAAGCCGCATGGCCGTCCAAATGTTAGGCAATGGCGGGTCATTGTTGCACCTGCGTCGGGCGCCACCTATATTCGCGGGCTGACCTCAAGATGAATTGGAAGCGATTGCCATGGCGCGTGTGACGGTTGAAGATTGCGTGACGAGGGTGCCTAACCGGTTCGAACTGGTGTTGGTCGCCGCACAGCGCTCCCGTGATATCTCGTCCGGCTCCGGCCTGACGATTGAGCGCGACAACGACAAAAACCCGGTTGTCGCCCTGCGCGAGATTGCCGATGTGACGGTCGATGTCGAGGTCCTGCAAGGGGCCGTCATCAAGGGGCTCCAACGACATGTAGAGAATGACGAGCCGGAGGAAGATCGAGATCTGACGATCGGCGAGCCGAGCTGGCCGGTCGGCGCCGGTGATCACGCGATCGAGGAAGAGCTGAAGGAAGACATGTTGTTCGTCGCCGATGATGACGTGGCGGATGACGATATCGTCGACGAGCTTGCGGACGAGCCCGCCGATCCGTCGGATGAGGTCTCCGAAGACCTCTGATCGGCGCGGGTGGGTGGCGGCGTTGTCGAGACCGGCTGTGGTTCGGACCGGGCATGTCGTTGAGACCGGGTCAGTGATCATGCTGATTTCGCCAGGGCCGACTTCGGCGACGCGGATTTCGACCGAACGTCGCCGCCATGGGGATGGGTGCCGCCCATGATACGCCAATTCGAATTGGTCGAGCGGGTCAAATCCTATGACCCGAACGCCGATGAGGAGGCGTTGGACCGGGCTTACGTGTTTTCCATGCAGGCGCATGGCTCACAAAAGCGCGCCTCGGGCGATCCGTATTTTTCCCATCCGGTCGAGGTCGCCGGCATCCTGTCGCAGATGAAGCTCGACAGCGCCTCGATCGTCACCGGCCTGCTGCACGATACGGTCGAGGACACGGTTGCCACGCTCGGCGATATCGAACGGCTGTTCGGGCGCGACATCGCGCGGCTGGTCGATGGCGTCACCAAGCTGTCGCGCATCGAGTTGCAGTCCGACCAGACCAAGCAGGCGGAAAATTTCCGCAAGCTGGTCCTGGCCATGTCGGAAGATATCCGGGTTCTGCTGGTGAAGCTGGCGGACCGGCTGCACAACATGCAGACGCTGCACTACATCAAGGATCCGGAAAAGCGCCGGCGCATCGCGCGCGAGACGATGGAGATCTACGCGCCGCTGGCCGAGCGCATCGGCATCCATCGCATGAAGGACGAGCTGGAGGATCTGGCCTTCGCCGAACTCCATGCGGATGCGCGGGACGGCATCAAGGCGCGGCTGACCTATCTGCGCGAGCAAGGCGGCGACATCGTGCCGCGCATCCTGTCGGAGCTTGATCAAACCCTGCGCGCCGGCGGCGTGGACGCATCGGTCAGCGGCCGGGAAAAGACGCCTTATTCAATCTGGCGCAAGATGCAGCGCAAGGATGTCGGGTTCGAGCAACTCTCCGACATCATGGCCTTCCGGGTGGTCGTCAGCTCGGTCGAGCAATGCTACCAGGCGCTCGGCATCATCCATAGCCACTATCCGGTCGTCCCCGGCCGGTTCAAGGACTACATCTCGACGCCGAAGCCCAACAAATACCAATCCCTGCATACCGGCATCATCGGCCCCGAGCGGCAGCGCATCGAGGCGCAGATCCGCACCCGCGAGATGCACGAGGTCGCCGAATTGGGTGTCGCCGCGCATTGGAGCTACAAGCAGGGCGAGGCCAAGACCGAAGGCACGCAATACCGCTGGCTGCGCGAACTGCTGGACATTCTGGAGCATGCCGCTGGACCCGAGGAGTTTCTCGAGAACACCAAGCTCGAGATGTTCCAGGACCAGGTGTTCTGCTTCACGCCCAAGGGCGATCTGATAGCATTGCCGCGCGGCGCCACCCCCGTCGATTTCGCCTATGCGGTGCATAGCCAGGTCGGCGATACCTGTGTCGGCGCCAAGATCAACGGCCGGATCGTGCCGCTACGCTCGCAATTGTCGAATGGCGATCAGGTCGAGATCGTCGTTTCCAAGGCGCAGACGCCCTCGCCCACCTGGGAGCGGTTCGTCGTCACCGGCAAGGCGCGGGCGCGGATCCGGCGGTTCGTGCGCACCCAGCAGCGCGCGCAGTATCTGGATCTCGGCAAGGCGATTCTGACCAAGGCGTTCCGTCACGACGCCGTCGAGCTCAACGACAAACAGCTCGAAACCGTGTTGAAGCAGTTCAACTGCCAATCCGCCGAAGACCTCTATGCCGCGGTCGGCGAGGGCCTGGCGACCGGCCGCGAGGTGCTGAACGCACTGTACCCGAACCGCGTGGAGGGCAAGGCGTCGACGCCAAAGGTCGTCCCGCTGGCCCGGGCGCGCGCCAAGGCCAAGGGGGCCGATTACGCGGTGCCGATCCGCGGTCTTATCCCGGGCATGGCGCTGCATTACGCCGGCTGCTGCCACCCGCTGCCCGGCGACCGGATCGTCGGCATCGTCACCACCGGCAAGGGTGTCACGATCCACACCATCGACTGCGATACGCTGGAAAGCTTCGCCGAAACACCGGAACGCTGGCTCGATGTGTCATGGGACACGGTGACCGACGAACCGCCCAGCCATGTCGGTCGCATCAATGTCATGATCGGCAACGAACCCGGCAGCCTCGGCAGCCTGACCACGGTGATCGGCAAGAATGCCGGCAACATCACCAACCTCAAAATCACCAACCGATCGACGGATTTCTTCGAAATTCTGGTAGATATCGAGGTCCGGGACGTGAAACATCTGACCAACGTCATCGCCGCGTTGCGGGCCACGCCGATCATCAATTCGGTCGAACGGGCGCGCGGCTAGGCCGAAGGGCGCCCATCGTCGTACAGATGAAGTACCTTGAGCTACGCTTCGCAGGAGGTCACGCCATGCCGCTCGCCCCAGCACCGCTTCGCCTCGGCGTGAACATCGATCACGTGGCGACCATCCGCAACGCCCGGGGGGGCAACCATCCGGATCCCGTGCGCGCCGCGCGGCTGGCGGCCAAGGCGGGCGCCAACGGCATCACGGCGCATCTGCGGGAGGACCGCCGGCATATCACCGACCGGGATATCGAGCGTCTGATGATCGAGCTGGATCTGCCGCTCAACCTCGAAATGGCGGCGACCGAGGAGATGGCGGCCATAGCCCTCCGCCACCGGCCGCATGCGGCCTGCGTGGTGCCCGAGAAGCGCTCGGAGGTCACGACGGAGGGGGGCCTCGACGTGATCGCGCATACCGCGGTCTTGCGGCCCTTGATCGCGCGCCTGGCCGATGTTGGTATCCGCGTCTCGCTGTTCATCGATCCGGAACCGGCGCAGCTCGACCGGGCGCATGCCCTGGGCGCCCCGGTGGTCGAACTGCATACCGGGGCGTATTGCGACGCGGATGCCGGATTGGATCGGGCGGCGGAACTCACACGGCTGGAGCGGGCGGCTTCCCATGCGGCGGCACTCGGCCTCGAATGCCACGCCGGTCATGGCCTCACCTTTGAAACCGTCGGCCCGGTCGCGGCGATCCCCACGGTGGTCGAACTCAATATCGGGCATTACCTGATCGGCGAGGCGATCTTCGGGGGGCTGGACGGCACGATCAAACGGATGCGCGCCGCGATGGATGCCGGTCGGGCGGCCGTCACCGACAGCTTGAGCGCGTGACGACGGCGATGATTCTGGGCATCGGCAGCGATCTCATCGACATTCGGCGCATCGAGAAAGTCCTGTCCCGGTTTGGCGATCGTTTCGTCGAACGGTGCTTCACCGAGACGGAACGCGTCCGGTCGGATCGTCGGGCGAACCGCGCCGCCAGCTATGCCAAACGCTACGCTGCCAAGGAGGCCTGTTCCAAGGCGCTCGGCACCGGCTTCCGCGACGGGGTGTTCTGGCGCGACCTCGGCGTCGTCAACCTGCCGAGCGGCCAGCCCACCCTGGTGCTGACCGGCGGCGCGCTCACCCGGTTGGAGGCGATGACGCCGGCCGGCATGCGAGCCGTCGTGCAACTGACCCTGACCGACGAACCGCCGCTCGCCCAAGCCTTCGTGTTGATTACCGCGGTGCCTGCCTGAGTTGGTGCCCGCCTGAGTTAGCGTCGGACGTTGAGCATCGAGGCGCGGGAAATGTCGGTGCCGGCAAGATCGGCGCGGAGCATGGTGGCGCCATCGAATTTGGCGCCCTCGACATTGCAGTTTCTGAAAGTGGCTTCGAGCAGGTTCGCCGGCCATTTGCGGCCGGTCGGCTTGTTGTGCTGGTCCAGCATGTCCGCTTCGGAAAAATCCGCATTGGCGAGGTTGGCGCCCTCGAAATTGACGTTGCGCAGGACGGCGCCTCGAAAGATCGCGTTGCGGAGATCGGCTTTGGCCAGATTGGCGCCGGAAAAATCGCTGAGCACGAAGGTGCCGGCCCGCAGGTTGACGCCGGTCAGGTTCGAGCCGCGGAACACGCCGGCGCTGAGATCCATGCCGGCCAGGGACACCTCACGCAGATCCTCGTTGAGGAACTGTGCTTGTTCACCCTGTCGCCCGGCGGTCTGCGCCCAGGTGCAATGACGGGCGATCCGCAGGCGCAGTTCGACGGTGATGGGATCGTCCTGTTTGGATTGCGGATTGAAGCCCAGGGTATGGGCCATTTTGGCGCCCTCGAAATTGGCGCCGGACACGTCGGCGCCGACCAGCACGGCGCCGGTCAGATCGGCACCGGCCAGGTTGGCCCCGTTCAGATCGGCACCGGTCAGATTCACGCCGCGCAAATTGGCGCCGGACAGATCCATGCCCTTGAGCGTGGCGCCGGCGAGGATCGCTCCTCGAAACGCGGCGGCGCCGCCCACGGCACCACTCAGGTTGGATTTGCTGAGGTCCGCGCCGTCGATGAAGCCGGTCGGCGAGGTGGCGGGTTCGTCCCGATGTCGGCGGCCATCGATGAGAACGCCGCCGGTGAGGTCGGCACCCGTGAAATCCGCTTCGGCCAGCATGGCCTGCTGGAAATTGACGCCTCTGAGGTCTGCGCCGCGGAAATTGACCCGATACAGCGTGGCACCTTGGAAATTCGCGGCGAACAGATCCGCCTCGCTGAAATTCGCGCCGCTAAAATCCGCATGTTCGAAGCGGGCGCCCGGTAACCGGCCACGCGACAGGTTGCAATCGACAAGAACGACGCCGGAAAAATCCCGCCAAGACAGATCGGCCCGCCGGCCGCTTTTCCCGTTTTTCAACCACAGGACGTGGCTCTTGATGATTTCCAGCAAGTCTTGGGACATTGGGCGAGCTCAGTCCAAAAATATTCTAAGGATGGAAGATCCCACGAAGTCGTGGAATCCGCATGCGAATTTGCGATTCGGTACGCGCACCATAGGGTCGTGATCGACGCCGATCCGTAGCATTAGCTGCCAAGCCTTACCATTGTGTGTTTTTACGCATCTAAAACCTGGCGGCGCAGATCGCGGCGTCGCGTGTCGATCGCCTTGAGGATGGCTTCGTGCCGGGATTTCAGCGACGATCCCATGACGACCGTTTCCAGGTGCTCCAGCATCCGCCATTCCGTGTCCAGACCGTCCTTGGTCAGGCGGCGGCTGCCCGCCAACCCCGAAATCAGCCGGTCGAGCAGCGCTTCGGCGGCATGCGGCAGCTTTCCATCCATGATGCCCGAGGCGAGTGTGGCGACGAGTTCCGCCGTCTCACCGGCTACCATGGATTGGCCGGAGGATAGCGCCACGAGGATGATGAGGGCGGTTCCCAAATCGTGAACTTCGCCCAATATTTCCTTGATCGTCACCGGTGAATCGAGCTGCGCGGCAATCAGCTCGTCAAGAAGCGAGGTGGCGGCGGGGCTCAGCCCCGGCTGGAGCAGGCTCAGCAGGAATTCGAGACGCCCGAAGCCGCCTGAAAAATCGCGCAGACGCTTGGAAAGAATGCGCAGTGTGAAAAAGCGCCGATCGGCGTCCGCCATTCTGGCCTCGACCCGGGCGAGCAGCTTGTCCAACCCGCCATCGTCCAGCGTGGGGAGATTGCGTTCTCCAAGCGCGGCGCTAACCCGGCGTCTGGCATTTTCCAGCAGCTTGTCCAACTCGGCCACGCGCGCCCGTCGATCGCCGGTGCCGGCCTGCAGCCCGGCGATGGCATGAAGGGCCGAGCGGATGATGGTCTCGTGCGGCTCCAGTCGCCGTGTCCAGGCATCGTCGACCAGAACGTCGATCGCCGACGCATCCAAATCGTCCAGCACCGAGCGAAGCGCCGAGCCGATCGTCCGGCAGGCCGAACGGCTGAGGAAATCGTCCGCGCTGCCGCAGAGAGCAACCTCGCCGCGCACCGTGCCGAGGCTGAGGCTCTTGCGCGTGTCGTCGCGCGGGGGTGAAATCAGGTTGAGGACTTCGGTTTCGGTGCGAAAGCCGTCGCTTCTGATCCGCTCGCGCCGGACCCGGACGGCGGTGACCTCGGGGACCGTCAGATAGGAGTGGGCGAGGGCGCGAACCCGTTGCTCCAGCTTTTCGAGGTCGGTGCGGTCAAAAGCGCGCTTCATGTCGTCCCGGCCGTCATCGACAACCGAAATGATTTCCCAGCGGCCAGCCTTGAGCGTTTCGATTTCATAGCGCAGGCGGCGTGTCGCGAGAGCCAAATCCACCGGATCTTGTCGTTTTAACCACATGGTTGCTGATTCACCCGATGTCGCAGATCGAAGCGCCATCATGAGGCATCGGCCTTGACGTCTGGTTAACCGCCCGGCTTAAGCGGAGTGAGTGCTCGAAGAAATGCGGGGATTGGCTTATTCCAGGCCGACGCGGCGCCCGGACAAACCGACTCGTGACCAGCCGTCGCTCCCACGACGCTTGACGCGGTGATCGACAGTCGGCTTGATGCGGCTCGGCTTTATGCCGCATGCCGTTATTTTCCCCCTGACCGAACAAGTCCAGTCGAGCTATGGAACGAGTAATGAAGCGTAAAAGCTCCGGGGGCGTCGTCGACACCGTCAAGACGGTCGTCTATGCCGTACTGATCGCCTTGTTGGTGCGAACGGTGGCATTCGAGCCGTTCAATATCCCGTCCGGATCGATGATCCCGACACTGCTGGTCGGCGATTACTTGTTCGTGTCGAAATATTCCTACGGGTACAGCCGCTACTCATTGCCGCTTAGTCTTGATCTGTTTTCGGGGCGGATCTTCTTTCACATGCCGCAGCGCGGCGATGTCGCGGTTTTCCGCCTGCCGAGTGATCCGTCGACCGATTATATCAAGCGCATCGTCGGTTTGCCGGGCGACAAGATCCAGGTCATCGCGGGTGTGCTCAACATCAATGGCGTTCCGGTAAAGCGCGACCGGATGCCGGATTTCATCGAGATCGATGGCGCCTATCGGCATGCCGTCGTCCAATACCTGGAGACATTGCCGGGCGGCCGGCAGCATCCGATCCTGGAACTCAGCACGAACGGGCCGCTCGACAACACGCCGATTTTCGAAGTGCCGAGCGGCTATTTTTTCGGGATGGGCGACAACCGCGACAATTCGCAGGATAGCCGAACCTCCGTGGTCGGCTTCGTGCCGTTCGAGAACCTGGTCGGCCGCGCCGAATTCCTGTTTTTCTCGACCGATGGATCGGCCCGGTTGTGGGAAATCTGGCGCTGGCCGTTGTCGATCCGCTACGATCGGCTGTTCCGTCCGATCCGGTGATGACCGCGGCCGACGAGACCCCTCCGCCGGGGGCGGATAGAGACCCGGCGCTGGACGAGCTTACGGATCATCTCGGCCATCGCTTTGCGCGGCCGGCCCTGCTGATCGACGCGCTGACCCATCGTAGCGCCCTGGCACCGGCTGACGGCGGTCGTAAACGGGGTGGGCGCCGGGCGGCGGCATCGACGGGCGGTCCAGGCTTCGGCTATGAGCGGCTGGAATTCCTGGGCGATCGCGTGCTGGGGCTGGTGATCGCCGAATTGCTGCTGGACGCCTATCCGTCAGAGGCGGAAGGTGCGCTCAACCGGCGCTATGTCGATCTCGTCCGGCGTGAGACGTTGGCCGAAGTCGCCCAGGCGATCGATCTCGGCCATCTCATCCGCCTGCCGGCGATCGAGGAGCCGGCGGCGCGGCGCAACCCGGCCCTGCTCGCCGATGTGTGCGAGGCGATCATCGCAGCGCTTTACTTGGATGGTGGCTTGGCCGTCGCCCGCCGCTTCATCGTCCGCCATTGGGTTCCCCGCATGCAAGCCACGCTGACACCGCCGAAGGATGCCAAGACCGCGCTGCAGGAATGGGCGCAGCTGCGCGGCAAGGCGCTGCCGGTCTATGAGACGGTGCTGACCGAAGGACCGCCGCATCAGCCGCGCTTCACCGTCGCCGTGACCGTCGACGGGGTGGCGGGTGCCTCGGCGACCGGCCCGTCGAAGCGCCTCGCGGAGGCCTCGGCCGCGCAGGCGCTGTTGCAGCGGATCGAGCCCGCCGAACGGACCGCGCCGTGACCTCGCCCGAGACGCCTCCCGTTGCTATGCCGCCAGCCGATACGCCACCAGCCGATACGCCATCTGCGACGCGTTGCGGCTATGTCGCGCTGCTGGGTGCTCCGAACGCCGGCAAATCGACGCTGCTCAACCGGCTGATCGGCGCCAAGATCTCGATCGTTTCGCCGAAAGTGCAGACGACGCGCACCCGGGTACTGGGCATCCTGGTCAAGGATGCGGCGCAAATCATCTTCGTCGATACGCCGGGCATCTTCGAGCCGCGCCGCCGCCTGGACCGCGCCATGGTGGCGGCCGCCTGGGTCGGTGCCGCCGATGCCGATCGCGTGGTGCTGCTGGTCGACGCGGCGCACGGCATCGATGCCGATACGCGGCGCATCATCGACGGGTTGAAGACGACCGGCCGGCGTGCCGTACTGGCGTTGAACAAGGTCGATCTGGTCCGTCCGGAAAGCCTGCTGGCGCTCGCCCAAACGCTGGATGCCGAAGGGGTATTCGACAAGGTCTTCATGATCTCCGGCCTCAAGGGCGGCGGCGTCGACGATTTGCTGGCGGCGCTCATTCCGGAGCTGCCCATCGGTCCGTGGCTGTTTCCCGAGGATCAGCTTTCCGACATGCCGGAACGGTTGCTGGCGGCGGAGGTGACGCGCGAGCAGGTGTTCTTGCAGCTGCACGACGAATTGCCCTATGCGACGACGGTGGAGACCGAAAGCTGGGAAGAATTCGCCGATGGCAGCGTCAAGATAACCCAGGCGATCTTCGTTCAGCGCCCGAGCCAGAAGGCGATCGTGCTGGGCAAGGGCGGTCGTCAGGTCAAACGCATCGGCGAGCGCGCCCGCCTGGAGCTGGAGCGCATGGTCGACCGGCGCGTGCACCTGTTCCTGTTCGTCAAGGTTCGCGAAGGCTGGGTCGACGAGCGGGAGCGCTTCGACGCGATCGGGTTGGAGTGGCAGAGCTGACCCAGCCAGGCTGACCCCGATTTTGTTCGGGATCGCGGCGGCCGTCCCGTAAACTGCCCCCATGGAATGGATCGACGACGCCATCGTGCTCGGCGCCCGCAAGCAGGGCGAGACCGGGCTGATCCTATCGCTGCTGACCCGCCTCCATGGCCGCCACAAGGGGCTGGTGCGCGGCGGGGCGAAGTCGCGCAGCCGGGGCGCGTTCGAACCGGGCAACCGGGTCGGCGCGCGCTGGCAGGCGCGCCTCGCCGATCATCTGGGGCATCTGGCGGTGGAGCCCGGCACGAACTACGCGGCGATGGTGATGGAAGATCCGCTGCGGCTCGCCTGTCTCGCCGCGGCGATGGCGCTCGCCGATAGCGCGCTGCCGGAACGCGAACCGCATCCGGCGGTGCATGAGGCGCTGCTGGTCGTGCTGGCCCGGCTCGCCGCCGATCACGGCTATGGCGAGGCCTATGTCGCCTGGGAATGCGGCTTGCTGGCGGAGCTCGGTTTCGGCCTCGACCTGTCGGCCTGCGCGGTGACCGGGACCAGCGACGACCTCGCCTATGTCTCGCCCAAATCCGGGCGGGCGGTGTCGCTGCAAGCAGGCGAGGCTTATCGCGACCGGTTGTTGCCGCTGCCGCGGTTTCTGGTCGGGACGGGCGGCGGCGGCGCGGGCGAGGTGCTGGACGGTTTGCGGTTGACCGGGCATTTCCTGGAACGCTGGGTCTTGGCCCCGCATAACGCCCTGTTGCCGAGTGCGCGATCTCGATATGTTGACCGGATTGGCCGGATCGTGGCCATATCTGGTGGTACTGACGCTTAGGATGCCATGGCGAATAGCGATTTAACCGGCGAGATACGCGACACGCCGCTCTCCGACGCATTGGGCGAGCGCTACCTGTCCTATGCCTTGTCGACGATCATGGCGCGGTCGCTGCCCGATGTGCGCGACGGCTTGAAGCCGGTGCATCGCCGGCTGCTCTGGGCGATGCGCCAGCTTCGGCTCGACCCGACCAGCGGCTACAAGAAATGCGCGCGGGTCGTCGGCGACGTGATCGGCAAGTTTCACCCACATGGCGACGTCGCGGTCTACGAGGCGCTGGTCCGCCTGGCGCAGGATTTCGCCCAGCGCTATCCGCTGATCGACGGACAAGGCAATTTCGGCAATATCGACGGCGATAACGCCGCGGCGATGCGGTACACCGAGAGCCGCATGACCGCGGTTGCCCGCGCCTTATTGGAAGGTATCGACGATGATACCGTCGATCTGCGACCGACCTATGACGGCGAGGCGGACGAGCCGGTCGTCTTGCCGGCGCGGTTCCCGAACCTCCTGGCGAATGGCGCATCGGGTATCGCGGTCGGCATGGCGACCAGCATCCCGCCGCACAATGTCGGTGAATTGTGCGACGGCCTGGCGTTGCTGATCCGCCAGCCGGATTGCGACGTGGATGCCCTGGCAGCCCTGGTGCCCGGACCGGACTTTCCGACCGGCGGCGTGCTGGCGGAGGCGCCGGAGGCGATCCGGCAGGCCTATGCGACGGGGCGCGGCGGCTTTCGCTTGCGGGCGCGCTGGTCGATCGAAAAGCTGCCGCTTGGCGCCTGGCAGATCGTCATCACCGAAATCCCCTACCAAGTGCCGAAGGCCCGGCTGGTCGAGAAAATCGCCCTGCTGCTCGATGAGAAGAAGCTGCCGATGCTGGCCGATATCCGGGAGGAATCGAGCGACGTCGTGCGCCTGGTGCTCGACCCGAAAAGCCGCAACGTGGTGCCCGAGGTGCTGATGGAGTCGCTGTTCCGGGCGACCGAACTCGAAGTGCGCATCCCCCTCAACCTCAACGTGCTGGACAGCCTCGGCGTGCCGCGGGTGATGAGCCTGAAGGAGGCGATGCAGGCCTTCCTCGACCATCGGCACGAGGTACTGCAACGCGCCAGCCGGTTCCGACTCGAAGCGATCTCGCGGCGTCTCGAAATCCTGCGCGGCCAGATGATCGTGTTCCTCAACATCGACGAGGTCATCCAGATCATCCGCTTCGCCGACGAGCCCAAACCCGCCCTGATCGAGCGCTGGGAGCTCAGCGACGTGCAGGCCGAGGCGATCCTCAACATGCGCCTGCGCGCGCTGCACAAGCTGGAGCATCTCGCCATCCAGAAGGAGATGGACAAGCTGGCGGAGGAAGCGGCCGGGCTGGAGACCCTGCTGGCCGATCCCGTGCTGCGCTGGAAAGCCATCGCGCTCGAAGTTCAGGACATCAAGCGGGAGTTCGGTGGCGATACGCCGCTCGGCCGCCGCCGGACCGAGTTGGGGGCGGCGCCCGGTGCCGTGGTGGTGCCGGCCGATGCGTTGGTCGAGCGCGAGCCGGTCACCATCCTGTGCTCGGCCAAGGGTTGGATCCGGGCGGCGCGCGGCCATAATCTTGGCGCCGCCGAACAGAAGTTCAAGGATGGCGATGGTCCACGCTTCTCGCTGGAGGCCCATACCACCGACCGATTGCTGGTGTTTTCGACCGATGGCCGGTTCTACACGGTCGGTGTCGACAAGCTGCCGGGTGGTCGCGGCCATGGCGAGCCGCTGCGGCTGATGATCGAGTTGGGCACCGAGCAGGATATCGTGGTCCTGATGCCGCATCGGCCGGGCGAGAAACTCCTGCTCGCCTCGACCGATGGGCGCGGCTTCGTCGTGGCCTCGGACGAGGTCGTGGCGCAGACCCGGACCGGCAAGCAGATCATGAACGTGGCACCAGGCGCCAAGGCGCTCATCTGTCTGCCGATCGACAAGGACGCGGTGGCGCTGGTCGGTGAGAACCGCAAGCTGTTGGTCTGCCTCGTCGACGAGATACCGGAAATGTCCCGAGGGCGGGGCGTCACCCTGCAGAAATTCAAGGATGGCGGGCTGGTCGACGCCAAGATCATCAAGCTCGCCGACGGGTTGAGCTGGCCGGCCAGCGAGACGCGGACCCGGACCGAGGCCGATCTCACGCCATGGCGGACCGGCCGAGGCTCGACCGGTCGCCTGGTTCCGAACGGCTTTCCGAGACCCGCGCGTTTCCGTTGATATCTAACCTGAGCCAGGTCTTGGAGACCGTTTGAGAACGCGGTCTCTTAGATGCAGCGGCCGCCATCGATCTCCAAGGCGACGCCGGTGATGAATTCGGCCTCGTCCGACGCGAGATAGACCGCCGCGTTGGCGATGTCGAGCGGCTTTGCCAGGCGGCCGAGCGGTACCGTGCCGGTGAATTTCGCGCGCAGTTCCGGCGTATCGCCGCCCATGAATTCCTTCAGCAAGGGGGTCTCGCCGGCGACCGGGCAGAGCGCGTTGACGCGGATGCGGTCCGGGCCGAATTCCACCGCCATGGATTTGCTGAGTACGATGGCGGCGCCCTTCGAGGCGTTGTAGACGGCGAGGCCGGGGCGGGGGCGCAGACCGGCGGTCGAGGCCGTGTTGATGATGCAACCGCCGCCCTGGGCGCGGAACACCGGTATCGTGTGCAGCCCCGCCAGGTAGATCGCCTTGACGTTGACCGCGTAGATCTTGTCGACCATGGCCTCCGGCACCTCCAGCATCGGCATGTTGCGATGGGTGATGCCCGCGTTGTTGACCATGATGTCGAGCCGGCCATACCGCTCGACCGTGGCGTCGACCATTTCCTTCACGCTGGCGCTGTCCGTGACGTCGGCGGCGATGAACAGGGCGCTGCCCTGACCGGAGGCGGCTTCGATCTCGGCGCAGACGCGGTTACCGCCGGCGCGGTCGATGTCGTTGATCACGACCTTGGCACCTTCTTCGGCGAACCGCTTGGCGATGGCCTCGCCGAAACCCGAACCGGCGCCGGTGACGATCGCAACTTTGCCCGCGAGACGCATTTTGGTGGTCCTCCCTTGATAAGGCGGCGTAACCGCCGTCGTTGATGGTGACGTGCCCTGTTGATCGTGAGGGCTCTGGGGACGCCGAACCCGTCAGGCGGCGCCCATGCTCGCCGGATCCAGCGGCTGCCAGCCTTCCGCCCCCAGCCCTTCGAGCGGCCGGAAGCGGGTCTTGTACGCCATCTTGCGGCTCTCCGCGATCCAGTATCCGAGATAGACATAGGGCAGACCCAGCGCGCGCGCATGGTCGATCAGGCTCAACACCATGAAGGTGCCGAGGCTGCGCCGCGGCTCGCCGACCTCGTAGAAGCTATAAACCGCCGATAATCCATCATCGAGCCGATCGATCAGGCAGGCGGCCGCTGGCTGGCCGGCCTGGTCGTGCAAGGCGACGATCACCGTATCGACCGGACTGTCCTCGATCATCGACCGGTAATCGCCGAAGCCCATCCCCGCCATGTCGCTATCCCCATGCCGCGCCCGCTGATAGCGCTGGAACATGCGGTAATGCTCGATGGTCGCGACGGCGCCGATGGTCTTGACCGTGAGGTCCGCGTTCACCTGCCGCAGCCGGCGCGTCGAGCGGCTGGTCTCGAAGCGGGCGACGTCGACCCGCACCGGCACGCAGGCGCTGCAGCCTGGGCAGGCGGGCCGATAGGCGAGGTGATGGCTCCGCCGAAAGCCGGCACGGGAGAGCGCGTTGTAGAGCTGCGCGCCATCCGGGCCCTCCAGCTCGGTGATCACCTTTCGCTCCATCCGGCCTTCCACGTAGGGGCAGGCGAGCGAACTGGTCCGGTAGAAATGCTGAAGCGGGGCGATGACCGGTCTGTTCATCTGCTCAGCGGTTTCAGCTATTGCGGAACGACGTTGCTCGGCGCGGCGGCTTCGGTCGAGGGATGTCCGAAGAACGCCACGCCCAGGAGGGTGGTGATACGTGCCATGTGGATCTGCACCAGATCGATGAATTGGTGCAGCCCGGCCGCCAAGATCTGCTCGACGGTGTGCGAACTCAGTACCGCCCGCAATTCGTCGATCTGTTCCGCCACGTCATTGCCGCCCCGCAGCGCATAGCGGGATTTCATCTCGGTCAGCAATTGGTCGACCTCGCGCACGCAGAGCGTGACGGATCGCGGAAAGCGCTGGTTGAACAGCAGAAATCCCGCGACACGTGCCGGCGTGATGCCCGAGGAGTGGATGCGGCGGAACGCGTGATAGCCCGCGGCCGAACGCAACAGCGTGTTCCACTGGCTGACATCGATGGCCGAGCCGATATCCTGATTGCGCGGCAGCAGCAGGTGATACTTGATATCGACCAGCCGGGTCGCCTGATCCGCCCGTTCGATGTAGCGGCCCAGCTGATAGAAATACCAGCCTTCATCCCGATAGAACGTGCCTTCGGTGATGCCGGTATGGGTCTGGCAGGATTCCTTGATCGAGGCGAAGAGCTTGGTGAGGCCACCCGAGGCGAGATCGGTGGGGGTCAGGCCGCGCAGCCGGTTGTAGAACACGTTGATCTGCGTCCACATCTCGGTCGAGATCAGCGGGCGCAATGTCCGGGCGTTCTCCCGCGCGTTGCGGATGGAGGCCGCGATCGAGGTCGGGTTTTCCATATCGATCACGTAGAACCGCAGCACCGCCTCGGCGGTGGCGAGCGGATGCTTTTCGAAAAAGCGTTTCTCATCCGCGTTCAGCTGGACGATCGACAGCCAATTCTGGCCGCCGCGGCTGTCGCGGCTGAAGGTCTCGTTGACGTCGAGGATACGGGCCAGGTTTTCGGCCCGTTCCATGAACCGGGCGAGCCAGAAGATCGCCTCCGCGTAGCGGGCGAGCAGCACGCTATTCAAGGACCCACGTGTCTTTCGACCCGCCTCCCTGCGACGAATTGACGATCAGCGACCCCTTGCGCAGGGCGACCCGCGTCAGGCCGCCGGGCAGCACCCAGGTCTTCGCACCGGTAATCGCGAAGGGGCGCAGATCGATGTGCCTGGGCTCGACCCCGGCATCGACCAGCGTCGGCGAGACCGAGAGATTGATGGTCGGCTGACTGATGTAGTTCGCTGGATCGTCCAGCAGCTTCACGCGACATTCCTCCAACTCGGCGGCGGAGGCCAGCGGCCCGATGGTGATGCCATAGCCGCCGGCCTCGCCGACCGGTTTCACCACCAGCTTGTCGAGGTTCGCCAGCGTATAGGCGAGGGCGTCGGGTTCTCGGCAGATATGCGTCTCGACATTCGGCAGGATCGCCTCCTCGCCCAGGTAATATTTGATCACGCGCGGCATATACGCGTAGACCGCCTTGTCGTCGGCGACGCCCGTGCCGATCGCATTGGCCAGTGCCACCCGGCCGGCCCGATAGGCCCGCATCAACCCGGCGACGCCCAGCATGCTGTCCGGGTTGAATGCCTCGGGATCGAGGAAATCGTCGTTCAGGCGGCGATAGATCACATCGACGCGCGACCGGCCGCCGATCGTCTTCATGTAGACCCGGTCGTCGTCATCGACCACCAGATCGCGCCCCTCGACCAGCGGCACGCCCATCTCGCGGGCAAGGAAGACATGCTCGAAATAGGCCGAGTTATAGGTGCCGGGCGATAGGAGGACGACCTGTGGATCGTCGATCCCGGCCGGCGCCATCTCGCGCATCGCCGCCTGGAGCTGCAGCCCGTAATTATCGACCGAGCGGATGCCGATATCGTTCAGCAGCTCGGGGAAAGCGCGCTGCATCATGTGCCGGTTTTCGATGACGTAGGAGACGCCCGACGGGGTGCGCGCGTTGTCTTCCAGCACCAGAAAGGTGCCGTTGGCATCGCGGACGATATCGGTGCCGCAGATATTGACGTAGGTCTGGTGCGGCAGGTCGATCCCCTGCATCAGGGGCCGATAATTGGAATTGCCGAGGATCAGCTCGGCCGGGATGATGCCGTCCTTCAGGATCTTCTGATCGTGATAGATGTCGTGCAACAGGAGGTTGAGCGCCTTGACGCGCTGCACGACGCCGGTTTCGACGATCTGCCATTCCGCCGCGGACAGCACCCGCGGGATCACGTCGAAGGGCAGGATGCGATCGATGGCATCCTTGTCGGAATACACCGTGAAGGTGATCCCGAGATTGAACAACTCGGCCTCGGCGTCGAGCGCCCGGCGCTTCAACGCCTCGACCGACAAGCGACCCAAGCGGTCTCTGATCGGCTGGGTGTCGGCGCTGCGCAGCATTTCGCAGAAGAAGCCCGAGGCGTCATAGCCGTCCAGTACCGAGCGCCCGTTCACTTCGTCCATATCTGCCTAGCCCACGCTTGCCCAGCCCACGCCTGTCTGGTCCCCGTCTGCCCGATCCATGTCTGCCTACTGGCCGCCCTGATCGCTATGATCGTTCTCCCCCACACTCGACCCCATCGCAACCGCAGTGTGCAACGCGCAACGGCCGCTCACAAGATCCCTATGACAGGCCGCCATCTCCAAGATCGCGAATCAGGCGAGAGATGACGTGTCCCGCACATAGCCGTGGCGCAGGACGACGGTGCCGGACAGCATGTCATGCACCGCGCGATGACGGTGAGTGAACAGGGGCACCAGCAGGATCAGATAGCTGGTCGAGAGGGTGGTGACATAAAATACCACCGCCATGACGAAGGCCTGGGCGTAGGTCGGGCGGGTGGCCAAGGTGCTGGCGACCTCGATATCGAGCACGCGCATGCCCCATGTCGAGGCGTGCCGGCCGCCGATCAGCACCGTGTGGTAGGCGATCGCCAATAACGGCAGCGCGTACCACAAACCGCCGAGCAGCCCCAGGCTGATCACCGTCAGGATCATCAGCACGACGCTCAGGACGGTGCCGAGGACGGCGATGAACGCCAGATCGAACAGATAGGCGATTGCCCGGCGCGGGAGGATGCCCTCAAACGCTCCGGCCATTTGAAATCGGTCCAACATCGTCGGCAACGGATATCACCCTGCTAAACGGTGTCATGCCTTGTGCATGCAGCGGGCGGCATGATCGGCGCAGAGGGCCGTGGGACGCAAGTATCTGTTGCCGTGGTCTTAAATGAGGATGGTCATCGCACCGATATGCTACTTCTTGGCGACGGCGGCGGGCGGCGGAACCGGCGCCTCGCGCAGCAGGACGATGCTGATCCGCCGGTTGCGCGGGGAATTCGGATCCGGAATGATGTTGTCGGTATCCGCTTTGCCGATCACCGTGGAGATGCGGTCGGCCGGCAAGCCGCCGGCGACCAGGGCCCGCCGGCTGGCATTGGCCCGATCGGTCGACAATTCCCAGTTGGTGTAGCTGCCCGGCTTGGTGAACGGTGTCGCATCCGTATGACCGCTGATTGACAGCTTATTCGGCAGCTTTTGCACCGCTTGCGAGACCAGGGTCATCAGCTTGCGCGCGGGCTCGCTCATATCGGCGGAGCCAAGCGGGAACATCGAGGCTTTTTCCTGGTCGACGAGCTGGATGCGCAGGCCCTCGTCGGTGCGGTCGATCACCAGACTATCGGCGAGGATCTTGAGATCCGGCACCTGCTGGATCGCCTGCTTCAGCTGAGCCGAGGTTTCCTGGAACTTCTTTTCCTCGTGAGCGGCCAGCATCTTCGCGGCTTCCGCAACATCGGCGGGCGATTTCGGGTTGTTGTTCTGCGGTGGTTCGTCCTGGTCGTCGTCTTCGTCGGTCTGCGGCGGGCTCAGCGATACGGTGATGCCCGGCGGTGCGGAACTGGAAACCTGCGCGCCGGGCGAGGTCATGGTGCGGCCGCCCAGCAATCCGCCGGCACCGCTGCTCGTCGATTTGCTGGCAACCGTGGGTGCGAAATAATCCGCGATGCCGCGCTTTTGCGCCTGGGTGGTGGCGTTCAGCAGCCACAGCAGCAGAAAGAACGCCATCATCGCCGTCACGAAATCGGCGTACGCCACCTTCCACGCGCCACCATGATGGGCATGGCCGCCCTTCTTGACGCGTTTGATGATGACGGCGTTGGTCTTCGCCATGACTCGTTAGGGCTCCCCGAGGCGCAATCTTCCGGCCGACCAGCGGGGATGACATCCACGATTCGACGAACCGGTTGCCCCGAAGGTGAGCCGTCACTGTCGCCGATGCCCGTTAACATAGGGTTAGCTGGGTGGGGGTTAGCTGGGCGGGGGTTAGCTGGGCTGGGGACCCCAACCGGGGCCGTTAGCCGGTGAACGCCAGCGCCCGGTCCAGGTCTGCGATCAGATCGCCGATATCCTCGACGCCGACCGACAACCGGCATAGCCCGTCGGAGATGCCCAGTGCCGCCCGCTGGTCGGCCGGAACCGATGCGTGGGTCATGATGCCGGGATGTTCGATCAGGCTTTCGACCCCGCCCAGACTCTCGGCGAGCGCGAACAGCTCGCAGCGCTCCAGGAAGCGGCGCGCCGTATCGAGGCCGCCCTTGAGCTCGATCGACACCATGCCGCCGAAGCCATTCATCTGGCGGCGGGCGAGGCCATGCTGCGGATGACTGTCGAGACCCGGATAATTCACCTGCTCGACCGCAGGATGCCGCTCCAGCCAGCGGGCGATCTCCAGCGCGTTCTCGCAATGACGCTGCATGCGCAGGGGCAGGGTTTTAAGGCCCCGCAACGCCAGGAAACTGTCGAACGGCCCGGCGACGGCGCCGACCGCGTTCTGCAGAAAGCCCAGACGATCGGCCAGCTCCTGATTGCCGCCGGCGACCACGATCCCGCCCACCATGTCGGAATGGCCGTTGAGGTATTTGGTCGCCGAATGCATCACCAGATCGAAGCCATGCTCGATCGGCCGCTGCACATAGGGGCTGGCGAAGGTGTTGTCGGCGGCGATCCAGATGCCGCGCCGCCGGGCGATCGCGGCGACCGCCTCCAGATCGACCAGCTTCAGCATCGGATTGGAGGGCGTCTCGATCCAGATCAGCCGGGTCTCCGGCAGGATCGCCGCTTCCAGAGCCGCGGGATCGGAGAGGTTGACGAAGCTGGTGCGCAGGCCGGCCGAGCGTTCGCGCACCTTGGTGAACAGCCGGTAGGTGCCGCCATAGAGATCGTCGGAGGCGATGATGTGGCTGCCCTGATCCAGGCAATCGAGGATCGTCGCGATCCCGGCGAGGCCGGAGGCGAAGGCGTAGCCCCGGATACCGCTTTCCAGATCGGCGACGCAGCGTTCATAGGCCATGCGGGTGGGGTTCTGGCTGCGGGCGTATTCATAGCCCTTATGCACGCCCGGGCTGTCCTGGACGAAGGTCGAGGTCTGATAGATCGGTTGCATGATGGCGCCGGTCGATGGGTCCGGCGATTGCCCCGCATGGATCGCGCGGGTACCGAAATGCAGGCGATTGCTTGAAGACATGATTATCCGATGCTTTGACGAAGCTGGTTCAGCAGATCGATCTTGGTGATGAGGCCGAGGAAGCGGCCATCCTGTTCGACCACGGCGACGTGATCCCGCGCGAAGATCGCCTGTAGGTCGCTGAGTGGTGCCGAGGGTGCGACCGTCTCGACCTTCGCCACCATGGCCTGCCGCACCGGTGAATTGAACCGGGTAGGATCGCTTTGCACCGCGAGCAGCAGGTCGGATTCGTCGATGATGCCGATCACCCGCTCATGCTCGATGACCGGCAATTGGGACACCTCGTAAAGCTTCATCCGACGATAGACGATGCCCAGCGTGTCCTCCGGGGCGACGGTGACGGCATGACCTTCGGCGTAGCGGCGGCTGATCAGATCGGTGAGGTCGCCTTGTCGCGGCCGTTCCATCAGGCCCTGATCCAACATCCAGAAATCATTGTACATCTTCGACAGGTACTTATTGCCGCTGTCGCAGATGAAGGTGACGACCCGCTTCTCCCGGGTTTGGTCGCGGCAGTATTTCAGCGCCGCGGCGACCAGCGTGCCGGCGGAGGAGCCGCCGAGGATGCCTTCCAGGCGCAGCACCTCGCGCGCTGTGTGAAAGCTTTCGCGGTCGGAAATCGCATAGGCCTTGCGCACCAGGCCGAGATCGCAGTTCGGTGGCACGAAATCCTCACCGATGCCTTCGACCAGCCACGACCCGGCCTCCGCCGCCTTACCGGTATTGACCAGATCGTTCAGGATCGAACCGACCGGATCGGCCAGGACCATCTCGACCCGCGGGGCGACGCGTTGAAAGAACCGGCCGAGGCCGCTCAGCGTGCCGCCGGAGCCGACGCCGCACACCACCGCGTCGAGGTCGTGATCCATCTGCTCCCAGATCTCGGGACCGGTCACCATCTCATGAGCCAGGGGATTAGCGGGATTGGAGAACTGATTGATATAAAAGGAGTTCGGGATCTCCATCGCCAGTCGTTCGGCGATGTCCTGATAGTATTCCGGATGGCCCTTGCCGACGTCCGAGCGGGTCAGCCGGATCTCAGCGCCGAGCGCTCGCAGATGAAAGATCTTCTCCTGGCTCATCTTGTCGGGGATCACCAGGATGAGGCGATAACCCTTTTGCGCCGCGACCAGGGCTAGGCCCAGACCGGTATTGCCGGCGGTCGCTTCGATCAGCGTACCACCCGGCTGGATCCGGCCGTCGCGCTCCGCCGCCTCGACCATGGCGAGGCCGATGCGATCCTTGATCGAGCCACCCGGATTCTGGTTTTCCAGTTTGACGAACAGCCTGCAAGGACCGGTATCGAGCCGCCTTAGCTCGATCAGTGGCGTCCGTCCGATGGTTTGCAGCACATTGTCGTAGCAAGGGGCCCGATAGCGCGGGGCATCATTGGCGGCGGTGCTGACCATGATGACGTCCTTCCAGAGGGAACGGCGCTATCTTATACGCCGTGCGCGCCGCTGAAGTCCCGCGTCGGAAGGGCGGTCAGTAGGATTTGTCTTCGGAGAAGGCCTTGTAGGCGATGATCGTGAACGTGTCCTTCACCCCCGGAAGCGTCTGCAGCTTCTCGGTCACGAAGCGACCGATATCCCCTTCTTCCGGCAGATAGCACTTCATCATCAGGTCCCACTGGCCGGAGGTGGAATACACCTCCGACACCTGTTCGACCTGCTCGACCGCCTCGCCGGCGACGGTGTAAGCCTTGCCTAGCTCGCACTTCACATTGACGAAGATGGTCTTCATGGCATCGGATCTCCGGCCGCCAGTGAGCTTGAGCTTCGGGCGGGCCTTCAGCCGCGGGCGCCGCCGACCTTGCGCGGGCGCATCAGGAAAGCCGGCAAATGATCGCCGAAGCCGATGACCCGCTCGTCATCGTCATCATGGCGATGCCGCCGATCGCTGGGAGCGGGGCTGAGGCTGGGCGAGCGACCGGCGCTGATCGGGGTGACATTGGCCTCGCCCATATGAATGGGCTCATGCCGGCGCGGCTGTTCGGTATGCGGCCGTTCGGCGCGGGTCCGTTCGGTTCGCCCTTTTTCAGTACGGGGAGGACGCGGATCGCGGCGAGGGGGGGCGACCGGCGCCTCCAGCTGCTGCTCCGCCACCGGGGCGGGCGCATCCTGCTGGGCGGGCCTCGATCGGGCGGATTTAGGCCGGGCGCTCTCGTCCTCGACGGCGGTCTCCGACCGTTTACGACCACGCGGCTCGGCGGCAGTAGGCCGGCGACCGCGCCGGCGATCGGAATAATCGAGTTCGGCTGCTTCGACGCCGTCGATCGTCACCGGCGGGATATCCTTGCCGATGAGTTTGACGATCGCCGCGACCGCCTTGCCTTCTTCAGGGACGGCGAGGGTAAAGGCGCGCCCCATATTGCCGGCCCGGCCGGTGCGGCCAATGCGGTGGACGTAATCTTCCGGATGGATCGGCACGTCGAAATTGAAGACGTGGCTGAGACCTTGGACATCGAGACCGCGCGCGGCGACATCGCTCGCCACCAGCAGGCGCACTTGATTGGTCTTGAATTTCTCCAGCGTCTCGGTGCGCTTGGATTGCGGCATGTCGCCATGGAGGGCGACCGCGTCGAAGCCGTGGCCGACCAGCGACTTGTGGAGAATATCGACGTCTTTCTTGCGATTGCAGAAAATGATCGCGTTTTTGACGTCTTCGATTTCGATCAGCCGGCGCAGCGCGTCGCGCTTGCTCTCCGGTTCCATGATCGCCAGCCCCTGGGTCACGGTCAGCGCCGGCGAGGCCGGCGGGGCGACCGAGATTTCCTTAGGGTTCGACAAGAACGCGTCGGCCAGGCGGCGGATCTCCGGCGGCATGGTCGCGGAGAAGAACAAGGTCTGCCGGATCTTGGGCAGCAGGGAGACGATGCGCTCGACATCCGGGATGAATCCCATGTCGAGCATGCGGTCGGCCTCGTCGATCACCAGGATCTTGACGTCGGAGAGGAGGATCTTGCCGCGCTCGAACAAATCGAGCAGGCGGCCCGGCGTCGCGATCAACACGTCGACGCCGCGATCCAGCTTGCGCTCCTGCTCGACGAAACTCTCGCCGCCGATGAGCAGCGCCATGCTGAGCTTTTGGTGCTTGCCGTAGACCTCGAAGGATTGCGCGACCTGTGCCGCGAGTTCCCGCGTCGGTTCGACGATCAGGCTGCGCGGCATTCTGGCGCGCGCCCGGCCGGATGAGAGGATTTCGATCATCGGCAGCGAGAACGACGCCGTCTTGCCGGTGCCGGTCTGGGCGCAACCCAGCACGTCGCGTCCGGTCAGGACATGGGGGATCGCCTGCGCCTGGATCGGTGTCGGCGTGGTATAGCCGGCATCGGTGATCGCTTGCAGAAGGTCCGGCGAAAGACCAAGGTCAGTGAAGTTAGTCAAGGATAGTTATTTTCCGGTTTTGGCTTCGTACGATTACGAGCAGCCAGTACTTGGGCGCTTGGTGCTGGAAAGTCAAAGGTGTCGTGCGTGCCCGACGTGGACCTCTGCCATGCATCGCACCCTATGGCACGATACGCCTGAGGTGTGACCGGTTGATGGCAGAGCCGACTGATCGGCCAAGCCATCAACTTGGATCGGCGAACCCACGGTGCATATTCCCTGGTACTTAGCCCTTATTCATTAATTGTCAACAAAACTCGCGCTTCAATGTCGAGCCGGAATTGTCGGGAAGAAGAGTGCCGTGAAACAGGCGTACCTTGCCGAACCCATCCTCATGGCGTCGCCGATGCCCGAGTCCCTGGCGTCGGTGCCGGCCGAGACGGCTCAATATCGGATCGCCGCGATAATCTTGCTGCTGTTCGCGCTGGCGACGGCGGCGCTCTTGCCGATGGCGGCCGACCGTCTGCCGCCGATTCCTGGTTTCGTGGCGATGTATCAGACCGCGCTGATCGTTGCCTATGCGGTAAGCGCCTTTCTGCTGTTCGCGCAATTTCACCGCAGCCGCTCGGTGCCGGTGCTGATCGTCGGTGGGGGCTGCCTTTACACCGCCGCCATCGTCACCGTTCAGCTGCTTACTTTCCCAAACATCTTCACGACCGACCGGCTGCTGGGCAACGGTCCCGACACGACCATCTGGCTCTGGACGTTTTGGCATTTGGGGCCGCCGATCTCGGCCTTGATCTACGCGGCGGTGGTCCGCGGGAACCGCCATCCGCTGGTCGCCACGGCACGGGTTCCCCTGCTGTCGCTCGCCACCGCCGCCGGCATCGTGCTGCTGATCGCGGCCTGCGCGGTGTTGTGCGTCGGTTTCGTCCAATATCTGCCGAAATGCGTGGTCGGTGACGATTATACCTTGCTGACGACCTCCGGGATCGGACCGGGCGTCGAGCTGCTGACGATCGCCGCTCTGGTCATGCTGTGGCGCGTCACGCGCCAAGGCCGCACGGTTCTCGAAGTGTGGCTGGCGGTTTCCCTGGTGCTGCTGATCCTCGACAATCTGCTGACCCTGACCGGTGCCGCGCGCGGCACGATCGGCTGGTACGGCGGCCGGATCGAAGCCTTGTTGTCGGGATGCGTGATCCTCGGGGTGTATCTGCGCGAGATCGATGTGTTGCAGACCCGGGCGGATGTCTCCGCTACCCGGCACGCGGTCGCCGAGGCCGACCTGCGGACGGCCCGGGACAGTCTGGATTTGGCGCTGGAAGCCGCCGGCATGGGCCTCTGGGATCTGGATCTCGCGACCGGCGCCGCGCGGCGTTCGGCGCGGCACGACCGGATCTTCGGCTACACCGCACCGTGCCCAAGCTGGGACCGGGAGGCGCTGCTGGAGCATGTCCTGCCAGAGGATCGCGAGAGCGTCGAGCAAGCCTTCGAGGCGGCGGTGCCCTCCGGCCGATTGTCGTTCGAACGGCGCATCCGCCGGGCGGACGGCAGCGTGCGGTGGATCAGCATGACCGCGCGTGTCGATCATGACGAGCAGGGTGCGGCCTCCCGCATCGCCGGGGTGGTGATGGATGTGACCGACCGGCGCACCATGGAGGATCAGCTTCGGCAGTCGCAGAAGATGGAGGCGGTCGGCAAGCTTACCGGCGGTGTCGCCCATGATTTCAACAATCTGCTGACCGTCATAACGGGCGCCCTGGAGTTGATGCTGCGGCATCCCGAGGATAGCCAACGGGTGGCGAGGCTATCGGACAATGCGCTGAAGGCATCGCGTCGCGGCGAACGCCTGATCAAGCAGCTGATGGCGTTTTCGCGTCAGCAGGTGTTGCGGCCGGAGACCGTCAATCCGAACAAGCTGCTGCTGAATTTCGACCCGCTGGTGCGCGGTGCCATCGGCGAGGCGGTCAAGTTGACGCTGGAGCTCGATCCCTCCCTCGATCCGGTGCAGATCGATCCCGTGCAATTCGAGGCGGTCATCCTGAACCTGGTGGTCAACGCGCGGGACGCCATGGTCGGGCGCGGCGGCGGGATCGTCATCGAGAGCCGTAATGTCCTGCTGGACGAAGCCTATACAGCCGACAGTCCGGAAGTGGTTCCCGGCCCTTATAGCTTGATCGCGGTGTCGGACACGGGGCACGGCATGGATACGGCGACCATGGCCCGCGCCTTCGACCCGTTCTTCACCACCAAGGAAGTCGGCAAGGGCTCGGGGTTGGGATTGTCTCAGGCTTATGGCTTCGTGAAATCGGCCGGTGGCCATATCAAGATCTATTCCGAGGTCGATGTCGGCACGACGGTGAAGCTCTATTTGCCGAAATCGGCCAACTCCCCGCGCATCGAACAGACCCGCGCCGCGGTGCCCCTACGCCGCGCCGCATATGGCGAGACGGTGCTGGTGGTCGAAGACGATCTGGACGTTTTGTCGATCGCGGTGCTGAGCTTGAACGAGCTTGGCTACACGGTCATCTCGGCGACGAATGCGCGCGACGCCCTGGAGCAGCTCGGCGCCAATATTCGCATAGACATCCTGTTTTCCGATGTGGTGATGCCGGGCGGCATGAATGGCGCCCAACTGGCGGTGGAGGCCCGGCGCGTTCGGCCCGATCTCAAGGTGCTGTTGACCTCGGGCTATACCGCCGCCGCCCTTGCCAATCACCATGGTTTGCTGGACGACGTCGCGGTGCTCGGCAAGCCCTATGGTCGCGACGATCTCGAGACCAAGCTGCGCCTGGTGCTGAGCAGCGGGTAGGGGGCTTACAGCCTGACTCCGCCGCCCTTCGGGATCAAAGCCACTTGACGTGACATGCCGAATATAGGATACCCCCCTATACTAATTTGGGAGTATCATGAGCCACACCGTTCGCGAGAAGCAGAAACTGCTGAACCGGGTCCGCCGGATCCGCGGGCAGGTCGAGGCGATCGAGCGCGCTCTTGACGACGAACTCGGCTGCGAGAAGGTCATGCACCTGATCGCGGGGTGCCGCGGCGCCATCAACGGCCTGCTGGCAGAGGTGGTCGAGGACCACGTCCGGACGCATCTGGTCGACCGCGAAAAGGATCCCGGTGCCCTCAAGGAGGATGCCGTCGACCAGCTGGTCGACGTCGTCCACAGCTATTTCAAGTGAGGAGCGAGAGATGAGCGACCAGGTTTCGTTGCGCCCGGGGGCGCACAGCCACGTGTTTCTCGGCGCCGGTCACGAGAAGAACGAACGCAAGACCTGGGCGGTGATTGCGCTGTGCGCTGCCCTGATGGTGCTCGAGATCGGCGGCGGCAGCCTATACGGCTCGTTGGCCCTCGTGGCCGATGGCCTGCACATGTCTACCCACGCCGCGGCCCTGCTGATCGCGGCGATTGCCTACACCTATTCTCGGAAACACGCGGCCGATCCGTCCTTTGCCTTCGGCACCGGCAAGCTCGGTGATCTCGCCGGGTTCTCCAGCGCCGTCATCCTGGCGATGATTGCGCTGTTGATCGGCTATGAGGCGATCTCGCGCCTGCTTCAGCCTGTTGTCATCAACTTCGACGTTGCCATCCCGATCGCCTTTCTCGGCCTGTTCGTGAATATCGCCAGCGCTTGGCTCCTGAGCGGCGGCGATCACGGGCATAGCCACGGCCACAGCCATGGTCATAGCCACGGGGACGGCCATGACGATACCCATGCCGATCATCACGAGGACGACGTCCGCCGCATCGACACCGGCCATGGCTTTCTGCTGCTCGAAGTGTTCGAGGACGGCGTGCCGCCGCGCTTCCGGGTGCGGTTCGAGGGCAGCCAGGGCTTGATGCCGGTACCGGGAGGGCAGTCCCTCGCCGTCGAGACCACTCGCCCCGACGGCACGCACCAGACCTTCACCTTCGTCAACCGTGGCGGCTATCTGGAATCGGTCGAGGAGATCCCCGAGCCGCATGCCTTCACGGTGCGCATCCGTCTTGGCCATGCCGGTCACGTCCATTCCCACGAGCTTGCTTTCGAAGAACACGACCACGGGCATGGCGACCACGGTGTCGCCCATCGCGACAACAACATGCGGGCCGCGTTCATCCATGTGATCGCGGACGCCGCCGTATCGGTGCTGGCGATCCTTGGCCTGCTTGCCGCGAAATTCCTGGGTTGGACCTTCATGGACCCGATGATGGGCATCGTCGGGATGCTGGTGATCGCGAACTGGTCCTACGGCCTGGTGCGCGACACGGGCGCCATCCTGCTCGACATGACGCCGGACCGGCAGATGGCGGCGAGCATACGCCAGGAGATCGAGACCGACGGCGACCAGCTGACCGACCTGCATCTCTGGCGGCTCGGGCCCGGCCATCTGGGCGCGATCGTCGCGATCATCACCAGCCAGCAGCGCGGTCCGGAATTCTATCGGGCGCGCTTGGGGCGCTTCGCATCCCTGTCACACGTCACCGTCGAAGTGCAATCGACTTAGAACGAGCCTGTCATCGCCGGTCCGACTGGGGGACACAGCCGATCTGATCGATGCACAGGGAGCCTAAATATCCAGATCGCGGACGAAGCGTGCATTTTCCTGGATGAAATTGTAGCGCAGCTCCGGTTTGCGGCCCATCAGGCTTTCGACCAAGACGGCCGTGCGCCGGGCCTGTTCCACACCTTCAAGGACCGCTTCGTCGGAGCTGTCGAGTTCCGACAGCGGCGCCAGAGGTGTCGTATGGGGGGTGCATACGCGCAGCAGGACGCGGGTCTTAGGGTCCATGGTCGTCTCGCGCAGGCTGATCGGCGGCATCTCGCCCAAGCCCTTGAATCGGCTGACCTCCACCTTGCCTTTGCCGCTGAAGGTCGTCGCCATCAGCGTTTCCTTATGCGCGTCGTCGCGGGCATAGATCTTGAGATCGCCGGCCGATAGGCGATAGAGCGGCGGCAGGGCGAGGTAGAGATGCCCGTTGCGCACCAGCTCCGGCATTTCCCGGTAGAAGAACGTCATCAGCAAGGCCGCGATATGCGCGCCATCGACATCGGCGTCGGTCATGATGATGACCCGCTCGTAGCGCAGCCGGTCGTTCTGGTACTGCTTGCCGGCACCGCAGCCGAGCGCCAGGATCAGATCCGACAATTCCTGATTGGCGCGCATCTTGTCGGCCGAGGCGCTGGCGACGTTCAGGATCTTGCCGCGCAACGGCAGGATCGCCTGGGTGTCCCGATTGCGCGCCTGTTTGGCGGAGCCGCCGGCGCTGTCGCCCTCGACCAGGAAGATCTCGGTGCCGATCTGTGTGTCGCGGGTGCAATCCGCCAGCTTGCCGGGCAGGCGCAGCTTGCGGGTCGCCGTCTTGCGACCCAGCTCCTTTTGCTGCTTGCGGCGTTGCCGTTCCTCGGCTTTCTCGATCAGGCTGTCGAGCAGGGTTTTGGCGGCGACCGGATCGTCGGCGAGGAAGTGCTCGAACCGGTCCTTCAACGTCGCGTCGACCAGCCGCGTCGCCTCCGGCGACACCAGCCGATCCTTGGTCTGGCCCTGGAACTGCGGGTCGCGCATGAACAGCGACAACAGGATGACCGTGCCGCCGACCACATCCTCGGCCGCGACCACGGCCGCGCGCTTGTTGCCCAGCCGCTCGCCATGGGCGCGGATGGCGCGGGTCAGCCCGGTGCGCAGGCCCAGCTCATGCGTGCCGCCGTCATGGGTCGGGATGGTGTTGCAATAATAATGGGCGAAGCCCTCCGCATCCTCCGGCCAGGCGATCGCCCACTCGACCCGGGCGCCACCGGCGAGATCGGCCTCGCCGACGAACGGCTTATCGACGATCAGGGGCAGGTCGGTCAGGCTGGATGCCAGGAAATCGCCGAGGCCGCCCGGGAAATGCAGCGTATCGCGCGCCGGCACCGTATCCGGACGGGGCAGGGTCTCGGCGCAGGACCAGCGGATCTCGACGCCTCGGAACAGATACGCCTTGGAGCGTGCCAGCCGATAGAGGGTCGCCGGCTTGAACGCGGCATCCGGGCCGAAGACGGTCGCGTCCGGATGGGCGGTGATCGTGGTGCCTCGGCGGTTCAGCACCGGGCCGAGTGCCAGGAGGGGGCCCTGTGGCAGACCACGGGAATATTCCTGGCGCCACAGCTGCCGGTCGCGGGCGATCTCCACCACCATACGGTCCGACAGGGCGTTGACCACCGAGATGCCGACGCCGTGCAGCCCGCCGGCGGTCTTATAGACGTCGCCGCCGAACTTGCCGCCTGAATGCAGCGTGGTGAGGATGACTTCGAGCGCCGATTTGTCCGGGAATTTCGGATGCGGGTCGACCGGGATGCCGCGGCCATTGTCGCGGATGGTCAGCGTGCCGTCCTCGGCCAGTTCCATTTCGATGCGGCTGGCATGGCCGGCGACGGCCTCGTCCATCGCATTGTCGAGGATTTCGGCCGCCAGATGATGCAATGCGCGCTCGTCGGTGCCGCCGATATACATGCCGGGTCGACGCCGCACCGGCTCCAACCCTTCCAGAACCTCGATGTCCTTGGCAGAATAGGTTTCCGGTTTGCGTGCCGCGTTGCTGTCGAAAAGATCCGCCATGGCGCGGAGTATAGGAAGCAGCCTCGTGGCAAAGCAAGCAGATGCAGTAGGGGCGGGCCTGTCCGGCCGCTGGATATAGGGGTATGGGATGACGATCGTTCAATCTGTGGATCGTCCGGGGCCGCCCCCGTGGGAACCGGCGCTGCGGGCGATTGCGATGCCGGCGGATACCAATCCGAACGGCGATATCTTCGGGGGCTGGCTGCTGTCGCAGATGGATCTGGCGGGCGGCTATGCCGCCGGGCAGCGGGTGCGGGGCCGGGTCGCGACCATCGCCATCGAGGCCATGAAGTTCCACCGCCCGGTCGTGGTCGGCGACGAGGTGAGCTGCTACGCATCCATCACCAAGCTGGGGCGCACCTCGATCACCATTCTCGTGGAGGCTTGGGCGCGGCCCCTGCATGGCGACCAGCGCACCAAGGTCACCGAAGGCGTCTTCACCTTCGTGGCGATCGACGACCAGCGGCGGCCGCGCCAGATCGACCAGTCCCAGCCAGGCTAGCAAAACACCCCACAGGCTAGCAAAACACCCCGCGAGGCACGATCGGCGCCGCGGGGTGTTCGTTCTGGCGGGCGTTAGTGCTTGATGGTTTCCCGGATCTTATCCTTGGCGCCGCCGACGGCGCTCTGGACTTTGCCCGCGGCCTTCTCGCCCTTGCCTTTGGCGATGGTCTTGCTGTCGCCGGTCATCTTGCCAACGGCTTCCTTCACGCTGCCCTTGGCTTGGTGAGCGGCGCCGTGCATCCGATCCTTATCCATGAGGGTCTCCCATTCTGGTTCTCGCGCGGCGCCGGATGCGCCGTCGCTTAGCCAACCAACGCCGGTTGCCCGGATGAGTTCAGATCGATCAGTTCAGATCTACCGGTGCGACCTCGCGCGCGGCTTCCTCGATCGGTCGGATGGTGACCGGTGTCACGCCAGCCCCTTTCATGCCGATTTGATCGGCCGCCTTTTCAGCCAGATCGATGACCCGGCCTTTGACATACGGCCCCCGATCGTTGATGCGCACGCGCACGGTTTTACCGTTCTTCATATTGGTGACTTCAACCGTCGAGCCGATCGGCAGGGTCTTGCTGGCCGCGGTCAGCTTGTCCGGATTCATCGGTTCGCCGCTGGCGGTCGGCTTGCCTCGCCAGTGCTTGCCATACCATGACGCCTTGCCCGTCTGCGCCTGAGCTTTCGGCAAACCGATCTCGGTCTTCTTCAAGCCTCTCGGGTCTACCTCGGCGATAAGCGTGCTCCCGTCCCTAGGAGGTTGGGCGTCCCCAGGAGATTGGGCGGGCGATGACGAGGCGGTTGAGGAGTGGGCGGCGGGTTCGGCATTCGCGGCGCCGTTGAGGCCAATTGCCAGCAAAGCGCCGAGAAAGATCGGAGAAATCCGACTGTGCATTCGCAGTATAACCTCTTTTTGTTCGCGAAACTTGTCGACCTCGCAGAAGAAATGTTCCATCGATAGCTGAGTATGGGCGGCGCATATTGGCGTTGAATGTGCCCATTTTATGGCATGGCTGCGTCATTTCATGGGTTTGTCGCGCATCGACCGGTGTCGCGGGCGAATGCGTGACCTGTGGCTAACCGCCCGCCACGAAATCGCCTTAGAGTTGCCCTACCGCCGCCCTGCCACCACGACACAGTCGATCCCGTGCCGCCGCCAGACGGTGTGGGAGTGGTGGGATCAAGGGGCGAAATGATGTGTGCATATCAGGAGCCGACGCTTCTCGAAGTCATGGCCGAGCCGATCGTCCAGGCATTGATGGCCCGCGATAGCGTGCGGGAGGCCGACCTTCGGCGACTGCTCGCCGATGTGCGCCTGATGCTGGAGCAGGATGCCGCTCGCGCCCAAGACCGCCGGCCCCGGGAAGACTGGGTCCGGGAAGACCGGGCTTGAGAACACCGGGCCCCAAGGACACCGGGCCTCGAGGGCTGATGTGAGGGCGCGCGGATAGACGTCCGGGGGGCAGTTGGGCTCGTCGCCGCCGAACAGAGGCGACATTGCCATTCCGATTTCAAGCCCTATGATGGTTACTTGGCCGTAACAGCCAAGGACATTAGGGTAATGGACGTGCGTGGAGTACTCGTCGTCGACGATAATCTCATCGTTCGTGATGTTGCCGCCGCGATGCTCGAAGATGCCGGCTATGAGGTGTTGCTGGCAGCCAACGGCACCGAAGCAATGGATATGCTGGAGCGGCATCCGCATATCGCTTTACTGTTCACCGACGTCGTCATGCCCGGCGTCGACGGCTTTATGCTGGCCGATATGGCCAAAATGCGGTGGCCGGCACTGAAGGTGCTGTATGCGACCGGCTTCATGGAAATCGCCACCGCCCGGTCGAAGCCCGGCGTGCTGCACGGCCCGATCATCGATAAGCCGTATCACTCGCAGCAGCTCCAGGACGAGGTGGCGCGCGTCCTTGCCTGAGCTGCGTATTTCGCTGGAGCTGTGACGTAGTTCACACGCTCGGCACAACTGTCGGCGTTACACTGTCGAGGACGCAACGTCCAAGGTAGTCCGGCCGATGATCACGCGCAGAGTGCTGGTGGTCGATGACAATGTTGGTGTCAGAGAGCTTGCCGCGGCAATGCTCGAAGACGGCGGTTACGCGGTTTTGTTGGCGGCCGACGGTCCCGAGGCCATGGATATGTTGGAGCGCTATTCCGACATCGCACTCCTCTTCACGGATGTCGTGATGCCTGGTGTGGATGGTTTCATGCTCGCGGACATGGCCAAGGTGCGCTGGCCGCTTCTCAGGGTTCTCTACGCCACCGGTTTTGTGGAGATGCTCAATGCCCGATCCAAACCCGGCGTTCTCCACGGGCCCATCATCGGCAAACCCTACGGTCCGCGGGATTTGCAGGCCGAGGTAGAGCGGGTCCTGTGCTGACCGACTTTGAGACAAAAGGCGAGGCCGGGATTAACGTGTGAACCAGGTCACATCGGCGTGCTTCGCGGCGCTGCTACCGTCGCGACATGATGTTGAATTCAGATATCTGGGCGAGCGCCAAATTCCTCGTGGATGTCCATGGCGGAGAAGCTGTGCAGGTGGCCTTGGGGCGCGCCGTGGCCCTCAGCAACGAGGGGGATCTGGACGGCGTCTGGCTTTGGGCCATGGTTGCCAAGGCCGCTCATCAAATCACCAAGCCGAGGCCGGATAGGGGCGAACGGGTGCATTGAGCGGAACGCTCCGCGTAATGGTGAGCGGGACGCTCCGCGCACGGCGAGCGGAACGCTCCGCGCAACATCGCCTGTCCATCAAATTAAAAAACCCCCGCCGGATCGCTCCCGCGGGGGTTTTCTATTGGCTTGTTCCCGGTCCGCGGGGAGCGGACCGGGATGTGGTCAAAGCCGCCGGATCAGACCGAATAATACATCTGATACTCGATCGGGTGCGGCGTGTGCTCGAACGCGTAGACTTCCTCGTATTTCAGCTCGATATAGGCTTCGATCTGTTCGCGCGAGAACACATCGCCCTTGAGCAGGAAGGCGTGGTCGGCCTTGAGGCTGTCCAGCGCTTCGCGCAGCGAGCCGCAGACGGTCGGCACGTTCTTCAGTTCCTCGGGCGGCAGGTCGTACAGATTCTTGTCCATCGGCTCGCCCGGATGGATCTTGTTCTGAATGCCGTCGAGGCCGGCCATCAGCATCGCCGAATAGGCGAGGTAGGGGTTCGCGCCCGGGTCCGGGAACCGCACCTCGACGCGCTTGCCCTTCGGGCTCGACACGTAGGGAATGCGGCAGGAGGCGGAGCGGTTACGCGACGAGTAGGCCAGCAGCACCGGCGCTTCGAAACCCGGGATCAACCGCTTGTAGCTGTTGGTCAGCGGGTTGGTGAAGGCGTTCAGCGCCTTGGCATGCTTGATGATGCCGCCGATGTAGTAGAGGCAGGTGTCCGACAGATCGGCATAGCCCGAACCGGCGAAGGTCGGCTTGCCTTCCTTCCAGATCGACTGGTGGACATGCATGCCCGAGCCGTTGTCGCCCTTGATCGGCTTCGGCATGAAGGTCGCCGTCTTGCCGTACTGATGCGCCACGTTGTGCACGACATACTTGTAGATCTGCATGTCGTCGGCGGTGCGGACCAGCGTGTTGAACACGAAGCCAAGCTCGTGCTGGCTCGGCGCCACCTCGTGGTGATGCTTTTCGACGTCGAGGCCCATATCGGCCATCACCGACAACATCTCGGCGCGCAAATCGCCGGCGCTGTCGACCGGGGCCACCGGGAAATAGCCGCCCTTGATCGGCGGGCGATGGCCGGTATTGCCGTCCGGGTATTGACGGTCGGTGTTGTACGGACCCTCGTCGCTGTCGATCTTGTACGAGACTTCGTTCATCGCGACCTTGAAACGCACGTCGTCGAACACGAAGAACTCGGCCTCGGCGCCAAAGAACGCCTTGTCGCCGATGCCGGTCGAGCCGAGATAGGCCTCGGCCCGCTTGGCGGTCGAGCGCGGGTCGCGCTGATAGGCCTGGCCGGTACCCGGCTCATACACGTCGCAGAAAATCACCAGCGAGGTCTGCGCCGCGAACGGGTCGAGCGTCGCGGTCGAGCAGTCCGGCATCAACGTCATGTCGGATTCGTTGATCGCCTTCCAGCCGGCGATCGACGAGCCGTCGAACATGACGCCTTCCTTGAGGAAATCCTCCGAGATGGTCTTCACGTGGTGGGCAAGGTGCTGCCACTTGCCGCGCGGATCGGTGAAGCGGAAATCGACGTATTTGACGTCGTGCTCCTTGATCATCTCCATGACTTTTTTGACGTCAGACATCGCTCTGTTTTCCCAGTGGTTCTAAGGGTGGGCCCGAAAAAACTTCAAATTGGCTTTGGCAAGCGGCGTTGGCTTAGCAAACAAATAGCGTTCGGCGCCGACAACGGGAGCACGTAGAGGCTCGCCCGCATTTCCTAGCACAAATTACCGCGCCGTAAACTCCGCGTATGCATCCGGTGGCGAGGTTGCGCCGTCACCGCCACGCGACGCGAAGGCCCGACACACCGCATGCCGGCCGACCCGCCCCGGTCGCGGCGTCGTTCCCCCGTCGAATGCGCCGGCTCAGACGGCACCGGATACACATCGCACCAGCTCAAATCGCATCCGCTCAAATCGCATCTGGGCCCCGTTCGCCGGTCCGGATACGGACGACCTCCTCGATCGTCGTTACGAAAATCTTGCCGTCGCCGATCCGACCGGTATGCGCCGCCTGCTGGATGACCTCGATGGCCCGCTCGACCAATGCATCTTCCATGATCACTTCCAGCTTCACCTTGGGCAGGAAATCGACGACGTATTCCGCGCCGCGATACAGCTCGGTATGACCCTTCTGCCGGCCGAAGCCCTTCGCCTCGGTCACGGTGATGCCCTTGATCCCAACCTCGTGCAGCGCTTCCTTCACTTCATCAAGTTTGAACGGCTTGATGACCGCTTCAACCTTTTTCATATCTAAACCCCGCCAAACGTCCGATCGGCCGGCAGCGATCGCCGGTACCGAAGGCAAGCATGCGCCGTGCCACACATTGTCGCTAGGGGCGAACCGCGATCACCCCCTCAACATGAGCCTTATCCGTTCCACCGCCTCGGCCAGCGCGCTCAGGCTGGAGGCATAGGATATGCGCAGATAACCAGCACCCTCTCGGCCGAAGCTGGTGCCGGCGATGGTCGCGACTCCGGCCTCGTCGAGCAGTTTCGACTGCAGTGCCCGACTGTCGTAACCGGTGCCCTCGATCGAGGGAAACGCGTAGAACGCGCCGCCCGGCTCGACGCAGCGAAATCCGGGTAGACCGTTCAGCGCGTCGACGATCATCCGGCGGCGCCCGGCGAACGCCTCGACCATGCGGGCCGCCGGCTCACGCGGGCCGGTCAAGGCCGCGATGCCGGCATATTGCGCCGCCGCGTTGACGCAGGAATGGTTGTTGATGGCAAGGCGCTCGGCCAGCGGCAGCAGCGCCTTGGGCCAGACGCTATAGCCCAGGCGCCAGCCGGTCATCGCATAGGTCTTGCTGAACCCGTCCAGCAGGATCAGCCGGTCGCGGAGCGTGGGATAGGTCAGCAAGCTCACATGCTCGGCGCCGTCATAGATCATCTCGCCGTAGATTTCATCGCTCAGTACGGCGACTTGTGGAAACGCCTCCAGCCCCGCGACCAGCCGATCGAGCTCGGCGCGGGGGACCACGCCGCCGGTCGGATTGGCGGGGCTGTTCAACACCAGCAGGCGGGTGCGGGGCGTGATCCGCGACAAAACCTCGTCCGCGGCGAAGGCGAAACCCCGCGCTTCGGTCAGCGGCAGCGGGACCGGCGTGGCGCCGGCAAAGCGGATGGCGCTTTCGTAGATCGGGAAGCCGGGGTCGGGAAAGATGATTTCGACGCCCGGCTGTCCGAACATCAGCATGGCGAAGAACATCGTGACCTTGCCGCCGGGCACCACCAGCACGTCCGCGGGATCGACCGTGGCGCCGTGCCGGCGATGAAGGTCGGCGGCGATCGCCTCGCGCAGGGCAGGGATGCCATTGGCCGGCGTATAGCCGTGATGGCCATCGCGCAGCGCCTTGATCCCCGCCTCGACGATATGGTCCGGCGTCGGGAAATCTGGCTGGCCGATGCCGAGATTGATGATCGAGCGACCGGCGGCTTCCAGCGCCTTGGCCCGAGCCAAAACCTCGAAGGCGGTCTCGGTCCCCAGCAGGGTCATCCGCTCTGCCACACTCAATCCTGCCGTCAAGACAGCGTTCTCCCCATGCTTCGTGATGCGCCATCGCCGCGGTCGCTTGGACGACCGTTATGCCTTCCAGGCGGGGGTCTGGCAATCGAGGTGCGATCGGACATGTCGGGCATGCCTTGACGCGTCGCGTCCGGGTGCGCTACGACCCACCGCAATGTGGCGGGTGTAGCTCAGCTGGTTAGAGCGCCAGATTGTGATTCTGGATGTCGCCGGTTCGAACCCGGTCACTCGCCCCATTTTCCTCTTTGAATTCCGAAGATTTACGTTGCCCTCCGTTTGAGGGTGGCGGAAACCGGTTCTGGAAAGCTGAGCCCGTCGCCGGTGCGCCGCTGGCGCCATTCCCCTCGCCGGAAGCACCCTCACCGCACCCAACCTCCGTACACCCCGAGGGCGGAGAGGGGAGCGTTCTGAAGAGCTCTCTTCGCCGGAACGAACGGCCTTCATAGTGCCGCTGACGGCGGCTAGACTGGTCGCGCGCGTCAACACGCCATTTTTGGGGAGCCCATGCCATGCCGACTGTTTTGATCGACCATTACGTGCCGCCCGTCGACGGCTATGCCGGGTGCCTGGTCGGCCGGGCCTGGGTGCCCGCCTCGTCGGAGGTGCCGATCGCCGGGCCGTCGGTGGTGGTGGTCGAGGCGGCCGGGGTGTTCGATGTCACCGCCTCGGTCGCGACCAGTTCGGCGCTGTTCGATCTGCCCGACCCGGCGGGGTTTGTCGCCGCGGCGCCACGCGGCCGGCGGCTGGGCGGTGTCGGCGAGCTGCTGGCGAATTCCGATCCGGCGGGGCGCGATCCGGCCAAGCCCTGGCTGCTGACGCCGATCGACCTGCAGGCGATCAAGGCCGCCGGCGTCACCTTCGCATCGAGCCTGCTGGAGCGGGTCGTCGAGGAGCAGGCCAAGGGTAACCCGGCCGCCGCCGAAGCGGTTCGCCGCGCCCTGGTCGAGCAGATTGGCGTCGACCTCTCCAAGGTGAAGCCGGGCTCGCCGGAATCCGAGACGCTGCGTCGGGCACTGACCGAGCGGGGGCTGTGGTCGCAATATCTGGAGGTCGGCATCGGCCCGGACGCGGAGGTCTTCACCAAGGCGCAGCCGCTCTCGGCGGTGGGTTTCGGCGCCGAGATCGGCATCCACCCGAAATCCACCTGGAACAACCCGGAACCGGAGATCGTCGTCGTGGTGTCGAGCGCCGGCAAGGTGGTTGGCGCCACCCTGGGCAACGACGTCAACCTGCGCGATTTCGAGGGACGCAGCGCCCTGTTGCTCAGCAAGGCCAAGGACAACAACGCCTCGACCTCGATCGGCCCGTTCATCCGGCTGTTCGATCACAGCTTCGGCCTCGACGATGTGCGCCGCGCCGAGGTCAGCCTGCGCATCGAGGGCACGGACGGTTTCGAGCTCGACGGCGCCAGCTCGATGAGCCGGATCAGCCGCGACGTGCTGGAGATCGTCGATGCCACCTATGGCCCGACGCACCAGTATCCGGATGGTTTCGTGCTGTTCCTCGGCACCATGTTCGCACCGACCAAACCGCGCGACGGCGGCGGGGGCGGCTTCACCCACAAACCCGGCGACATCGTGGCGATCGGCTCGGCGAAGCTCGGCATGCTGGTCAACCGGGTGACCCACGCGGATGCGGCGCCACCCTGGACTTTCGGGATCAGGGCGCTGATCGAGAATTTGGCGGCACGGGGACTGACGGGGGCGGCGACCCGGCCGGGGTGAGGAGGGCTGTGGGGGAGTATTCCCTACAAGAGGCGGCGGTTTCCCTAAAATGTTTCGGACCCCGAGGACCAAATCACTACGCCTCTGGCGTATGATCCCTTGCTGGAACTACGCCAGAGGCGTACCATCATTACCGTGAGACACGTATTCGACCCCGCTAAGGATACGGTAAATCAGGCGAAGCATGGCGTTTCTCTCGCGTTGGCCGAAGTCCTGTTCGCCGGGCCGCATGTGTCGGTGGCTGATGATCGTTTTGAGTATGGAGAGGCTCGCAAAGTCGCTTTCGGCCTTATCCATAACCGTCTTTTTGTGTGTGTTTACGTTGACCGCGAAGCCGAGCGACGGGTGATCTCGCTCCGCAAGGCGAACAAGCGAGAGGTGAAGCGCTATGGCGAAGACCCTGAGTGAGGCAGCGCGCAACGCGCTGGCGGCGACGGATTGGAACAGGGTGGATGCGATGACGGATGCGGATATCGCTCGGCAGATCGCCGCCAATCCCGACGCGGCACCCGATATGGCTCCCGAGATCGATGTGCGTGCCATCCGGCTGGCGGCGGGCATGACGCAGGCGCAATTCGCCGCCGCCTATGAATTCAGCGTGCGGACCGTGCAGGAATGGGAACGAGGCGCCAAGCGACCCAGCGGTCCGGCGCGCACATTGTTGCGCGCCATCAAGGGCGATCCCGAGGGCCTGCGGAAAGCGCTTGCCGCCGCATGACCCTTGCCTCTCAGAGGTCCTTCACCATGATGCACCGCTTTTCCGCCGTCGGCTTGCCTTGAATTGAGGGACACAATACCTATTCTCTATGGAGACGCGACCCGAAGACCTCCACGCCACGCATGTCCGGAAATTCGATCGGTTATCTCATCATTGCCTTCGCCGTGACGCCAGGCCCTCTGGCATGATGGGCCGGTGGGACAAGCGGAGGCGATGATGAGCAAGCTGGACGTTCCGGTGCGCGGCGACGGATTGGAGGTGCTTGAGGCCTTCCTGGAGTCCGACCGCTCGCCACCCGACAGCATGGTGCTCTCCGATCTCGACGGCTTCCTGACCGCCATCGCGATCGGGCCCGACCTCATCAAGCCCAGCGAATGGTTGCCGGTCATTTGGGGCGACGACGAGCCGGTCTTCGCCGATGAAGCGGAGACGCAGGCGATACTTGGCAGCATTCTCGACCGCTACAACGAGATCCTGCACGACATCCCTGCAGGCCATCGGCTTGCGCCCGGCGGCGTGGGGACCGCTGCTCGAGTCCGAGGAGCACGGCTTCCTGCTCTTCCCGATCCTGGCGCTGTGCGGCGATGAGAATGGCGAGTCCTTGTTGGACATGACGCCGGAAGAAGAAGACCAGATCGCGAAGGAGGCGCCGGCACTTCTACCCGGCTGCGTCTTTGGGATCAGCGCCTATTGGAGGCGGCGAAGCAGCGGGCCGCTCGGCCGAACCGTTCGGAAACCAGGCCGGAACGATCCATGCTCCTGCGGTTCCGGACGCAAGTTCAAGAAATGCTGCGGCGGAAACACCTAGAAACCGTCATCCCGAGCGCCCACGGTCAGTCGGTCCGATCTCTCGCGATCAGTGGCGCCAGCCGCCGCGGCCGCCATAGAAGCCGAAGGAGACTTCCGGGCCCCAATAGGGATCGTAGTAACCCGGTGGCGGGTAATAGCCCGGCGGGCCGTAATAATAGGCGGGGGCCGGATAGGCATAGGCGGGGCCCGCCGCATAGGCGACGTTCTGCTGGACCTTCTCGCCATTGGCGGCCATGCACTGGGTATAGGCAATGTCGTAGCGCCGTTGCAGGCTCGCCCCGGAGATTTGAGCCGCGTTGGCGCCCGCGGCACCCCCCGTCAGCAGACCGGCGCCGGCGCCGATCGCGGCCCCGGCTCCGGGGTTGCCGGTAGCGGCACCGATGGCGGCGCCCGCCGCGGCGCCGATCACGGTACCGACGGCGGCACTGGTCACCGCCGATTGATTGGCAGCCTGCGCCGGCGCCACACCGCCGGTCTGACCGCCGGCATATTGCCGGCAGGTCGCATCATCCTGTTGGAATTGCGTGAAATTCTTGCCGGGTCCCGGCATCGCCGCGACCTCGGGGCCGGTCGGCGGCGCCACGGCGCAGGCGCTGAGCGCCAGTGCCGAGAGGCAGGCCACGGATACTCCATAACGCGACATCGGTCGATCTCCTGTGCCGACCCAGCCGGTTAGGTCCCTGTGGTCACCCCCCGGATGCGGTCGTTTGGTGCGCAGCAATAGTTATCGTCCTGCTCATTATGCGAGCAAATCGACGAAATCCGGGATACGAATTTGGTGACACGCGAGAAATCCGAGGCGCGGGTTCCCCGGGGGGCTAACAGCCCGTTGTCCGAGCTCCGCCGTCGATACGCGGCGGGTATCGTTCCGATCCAAAAATGAATTTCGACCGGCGTTGAGGCGGCGGCTACAGTCCAATCGTCGGCCCCCCAATCTGAGTCGGCCCCAATCGGAGGCGGCCCCAATCGGAGAAAGCAACCATGAGTTACGCGCCCGCATCGGAACGCCTGCTTTCGGCCAATCCTCTGGCCGCCGGTCTCGCAGCCGGAGAGGCGACATCCGATCGCATCGCCTGGGTGAAGCTCTCGCTCGTCTTCCTGCCGCTCGCGGCACCCATCAGCGATGCGAAGGTCCTGACGGGACGCCAGAAGCCTCTGACGGAAATCGCCTTCCTCTTCGCGGAAATCGAGACCGAGAACGGGCATCGCGGCATCGGCTTTTCCTATTCCAAGCGCGCCGGCGGTCCCGGCCAATACGCGCACGCCAAGGAGATCGCCGGCGAGTTGATCGGCGAAGACCCGAGCGATATCGCGCGGCTGTGGGACAAGTTGGTCTGGGCCGGCGCGTCCGTCGGCCGCAGCGGCCTCGCCACGCAAGCCATCGCGGCGTTCGACATCGCCCTGTGGGATCTGAAGGCGAAACGGGCCGACCTGCCGCTGGCCAAGCTGCTCGGTGCCCACCGCGATTCGGCGCAGTGCTACAACACCTCGGGCGGCTATCTGTCGATGCCGATCGAGCAGGTCGTCGAGAATATTTCGGCAGCCGTGGAGCGGGGGATCGGCGGGATCAAGATCAAGGTCGGCCAGCCCGATCCCATGATCGATCTCCAGCGTGTCGAAGCCGTTCGAAAGCATCTGGGCGGGCGCGTATCGCTCATGGTCGATGCGAACCAGCAATGGGATCGGCCGACCGCGTCCCGCTTCGGTCGCATCGTCGAGCAATTCAACCTGACCTGGATCGAGGAGCCGCTGGATGCCTATGATGTCGAGGGACACGCGGCGCTGGCAGCACAGCTGGACACGCCGATCGCGAGCGGCGAGATGCTGACGAGCGTCGCCGAACATTACGAGCTGATCCGGCACAACTCCGTCGATTTCATCCAACCCGACGCGCCGCGGGTCGGCGGGATCACGCCCTTCCTGAAGATCATGTCGCTCGCCGATCACAAGGGTTTGCGGATGGCGCCGCATTTCGCCATGGAGATCCATCTGCACCTCGCGGCCGCCTATGCCCGCGAGCCTTGGGTCGAGCATTTCGAGTGGCTTGAACCGATGTTCAACGAGCGGCTCGAGATCCGAAACGGACGGATGATCGTTCCGAACCGGCCTGGGCTCGGTTTCAGCTTGAGCGAGCAGGCGACCGCCTGGACGCGGGAGCGGACCGAAGTGGGCAAGCGTCGTTAGCTGTGCTTCGAAAGCCGTGACGCGGGCCCTTTGGGCTAGCTGGCGAGCGAGAGTTCCGCCGGGGCGTGCTCGCTGGGGTTGGAGACCGGACTCGTCGGCAGGAGGATGTCGAACCGCGTGCCGTGTCCGGGCGAACTCTCGACGTCGATCGTTCCGCCGTGATTCGTGATGATGCCATGCACGATCGACAAGCCGAGGCCGGTTCCCTTGCCGACCTCCTTGGTCGTGAAGAACGGCTCGAACACACGAGCCCTGGTCGCCTCATCCATGCCGCAGCCGGTGTCAGCCACCGATACCCGGATATGCGATCCGTCGCTCTCGCGCAGCGCTTGAACGGTCACCGTTCCCTGCCCGTCGCCAATGGCCTGCGCCGCGTTCATGACGAGATTTACCAGCACCTGATGCAACTGTCCGGGATCGCCCACCATCGGCAGCGCCGGTTCGATGCTGTCCGCCAGCGCGATCGTGCTCGGCACGGTCGCCCGAAGCATCAGGAGCGCTTCCCCGGCGATATCGGCCAGGTCGAACTCATGTCGCGCGGCCTGTTCGCTGCGGCTGAAGGCCAGGATCTGGCGCACCAGCTCGCGGGCCCGCTTGGCGCCGGCCAGGACCAGTTCCAGCGGACCGCGATCGTGGTTGCCGGCTGGCAGGTCCTGCAAGACAAGCTCGGTCAGGGCCAGGATCGGGACGAGCGCATTGTTCAAATCATGCGCCACGCCGCCGGCAAGCTGGCCCAGCGCCTCGATCTTCTGCGCGTGCTGCAATTGTTGTTCGAGTTCACGACGTTCCACTTCGGCGCGCTTTTGCGCGGTGATGTCGATGGCGATGGTGATGACCCCGACCACCGCGTTGCTCATGCTGAACATCGGCGCCTTGCTGCTGAGAAAATACTCGACCCTGCCATCGTCATGGGCGAGCTTTTCCTCGACGTTCATGATCGGCTGCCCGGTCTCCAGCACCTCGCGATTTCGGTTCTCGACTTCGGACGTGAACTCGGTCTCGGCCGTTACGTCCACACCGGCTATCGAAAAATCCGTGAGTCGTTTGCCAACGGCTTCCTCGGGTGAACACCCTAGTTCGCGAGCGCTCATGTTGTTGACGACGATGTAACGGAGATCCACGTCCTTGGCGGAAATTTTGCACGGGATTTGGTCGATGATGGCCCGCAGCATCAACTGGCTATCGTGGAGCGCCTCGGCGGTCTGGATGATCTCGGCGGTCTGTTCCTCGAGGCGCGCCCGGTTATCCTCGAGGTCGATATTCCGTGCCGCGAGCGAGGCTTCCGATTGCTCGATCCGGCGAAACTGGGCGGCGAGCGCCCGGAAGAGGACGGCGAAGCCCACGATGCTGCACAGGGCGACGATCGAGATGAAGGCGGATTGTCGCTGCCATTCGGCGAGTGCTTCGTCTTCGGTGATCGTGACATCCACGACGAGCGGAAAGTCATGGAGCAACTCGACCGACACGATACGCACATCGCCGTCCATGTAGCCCGGCGACCGATAGCTGCCGCCACCTTCCTCGACACATGGGTACCACAGGGCTTCCGGCGGCATCCTCCTGCCAATCTTGTCCTCCGTTCGCGGGTGGCGCGCGAGGATCGTGCCATCCCGTCGCAGGAGGGTTACCGACCCGCCTTGCTGCAACGTGATCGTTCGGTAGAACGCCTCGAAATATTGGAGTTCGAGCGTACTGATGACCAAACCGAGAAATTCGCCATGAGGCCCGCTGACCCGCCGGGCGAGATACACCGACCAGGCGCCGGTCACCCGGCTCTTCATCGGCTCGCTGATATAGCTGGTGGCGACGTCATGCTCACGGAGATACGTGTAATAGTCGCGGTCCGAGAGATTGACGGCCGGGGGTGATTGGGAGCGGGAGCTGTTCACGATGTTACCATCGCTGCCGATCAACGTTACCGCGGTGGCTTGAGGCAGGCTTCTCAGTCGGCTGCCCAGGTAATCGTGGATCTCCTCGGTTGCCATCAAGCGGTTGAATTGTTCGGGCGTTTCCACACCCGCATCGAGTATTTTCGCCCCGGTCTCCTTCACGACCAGATCGACGGCTTGCATCGAACGCGATGTCTGCTCGGCAAGGACGACGCCGAGATTCTTCATATTCGACCGGTAACTCTCGATCGCGGCCCCGCGCAGGTCCCAGATGGTCAGGCCTGCGGCGATGACCGTGATGATGCTGAGGAGGATGCCGACGAGGAGGAAGCGACGGCTCGATCGAGAGAGGCGTGCGACGCCGGCTCCAATGCTCATCGGTGGGCCTCCACTCTCTCCGACCCGGTAAGGGGGAGGTCGATCGCCCCACGGGCGCCCAAACCGGTCAGCACCCAGAGATCTTTCGATGGTATTGGTGCGTACATCCGATTGAATCCGCCGAAAAGTGAGCGTCTCAGCCTTCTTGCTTCCAGCCTTGCTGCGCCTTACGGCAAGAATACGGGCGGCAGGGCAAAAGGAATTAGACCACGACGGTCTTAAGAACCCCTGAAGCCGCCCAAGAATCCGTCACCAGATGTTCAGTGATCGATGCGTCGGAGTAAGGGGTAACCTCGGGCGATGTGAGGCCGCCTCCTTCGGCGGAGACATTGAAATCACGGGCGGTTATCGGTCGGGGGGTAAAGATGGCTCGCAACTGGCTCCGCATCCTGCGATCGGCTCAAGATGGCCTTGCAGAGCACGTTGAAAGTGACGGCGAAAGGTCAGGTAACGCTCCGGCGGGAGGTTCTAGATCACCTCGGGATGGTGCCTGGAGATAAAATCACCGTCGATTTTTTACCATCGGGACGGGCTGAGGTAAGGGCGGCGAAGGCGCCGGCTTCGATCGAGGATTTCATCGGCAGTCTGAGACAGCCGGGTAGGCAACCGCCATCGATCGAGGAAATCAATGAGGTCATCGCCGAAGGCTGGGCCGGCCGCCGGTGAGGATCACAGCCGATGCGAACGTGCTGGTTCGCGCCGCTGTTGAAGACCATCCAACGCATCCGCTTTGGCGGCAGAGGTGCTACGCGAGGCGGAGACACGCCTGCTGTCCGCTGATTGATGCGGTCGCCGGTCACCGTCCTCAGAATTTGTAAGTCCCGCCGATGGCGAAACTGGGTTGAAAAGTCCGTTGCGTCAGCGGGCTATTCTTCGCCGCGTCGCCGACCAACTCGGATAGGCCGACATGCGTCACTAGACCCCAATGCTCGGTGACTTGGTACATGCCGGTGGCCGATAGGCCGATATCCTTGATCCCGGCTCCGGGGCTATAGGCACGCATCGGATTCCCCAGGGCCGTCGCACGCGCGGCTTCGGCGGAGGTGACGCCGAAATATGCCTTGTCATACCGGCTATCCGCCCAGGTGATCTGCGGGCCGACCGAGACATGCAATCGAGGGAGCGGCGTGAAGGCATAGTTCGTGCCGAAGGAGACTTCCGTGCCCGGGTTTGGTCCGAAGGTGTTCCCGGCCTTGAGCTCGAAGGAGACCGGTTTCAGCTCATAGGTCATGAACCCCGACAGAACCGGTCCGCCATTGACGTTCGAGAGGCCTTTCAGTCGCGAGCTGTCGCTGCTGCTCCGGCCGCCGCCATAGCTCACCGAAAGCCCGGCCTTGAAGGGTCCGAGATCGAGAAGGTTCGCGCCGAGGCCACGGGTGGTCGACAAGAATACCCGGTTATCGAACAAGCCTTTGATATCGAGATAGGGAAGAGGGTTGGCCTTGAAGTTCTTCGACCCCTCATAGGCGGGGGCGATGCTCGCTCCAAGACCCATGGTGATGGAGGTCCCGCGACCCAGGAAGGTCGAGGAAACGGCATCGGGCGTCGATGAAAGTTCAGATGGGTCATCCAGGGCTTCTTGGGCTACCGCCTGATCGGCGCGGGACATCGCGAGGATGCCGCAAATGAGCAGCCCGGCTAGTCCCGGTACGGAATGGTTGGACATCTGGTTCTCTTCAGTGAGGGTTGTCGGAGAGGGACGCGCTGGCCGGCTCAGGATCGGGTCCACCCCAGAGGCGACCGACAGATGTCGTAGGCCCGGCAGTCGACAGGGCCGCGGTCGCCAGGGCCGATCCATGGCTCGATGCCAAGGGCGGTTCGACATCTGAGGAGAGAGGAGGGGGCGTTGGGCCGTTTCAAGGACACTGCTCCTGGCTGGACGACAGCGATCCTAGGGGCCGGTTTTACCCGCTTGATGTGCGGTTTATAGAGACGTCACTACAATGTGTGCGGACGAGAACAAAAGGCACCGATCCAGACATCAACAGGCTATTTGTGGGCGCTATTCTTGGAGAATGACTTTCATGCCCCATCTCCTCCTCGTAGACGATGACGAAGAGATCCTGTCGTTATTGACGACGTTCTTCCGCAAGCACGGACACACGGTGACGATCGCCGACAACGGCGCGGCCATGTTCGCGGCCCTTCAAGAGCAGACGATCGACCTCGTGATTCTCGACGTCATGCTGCGGGGGGAGGATGGCTTCAGCCTTTGCCAAAGGTTGAGGACGGGATCCCGCGTGCCGGTCATCATGCTGACCGCCATGGCGGATCATACGGATCGTGTCGTCGGGCTGGAGATCGGCGCCGATGATTATCTGACCAAGCCGTTCGATCAGCGCGAATTGCTGGCG
>DATMGU010000134.1:0-39612 GCA_035555315.1 Allostellaceae bacterium | reverse complement strand
TGGCGAACCTGGCAGAGGCGGTAGCGACCACGGGGACCAGGGCGGTCGACGTATCCTCGGGGGTTGAAACGACACCCGGCCGTAAGGATATGGGGCTGATCCGGGAGTTCTTGGCGGCGGCGCGAAGCATTGCCGGTCCCTAGTCACTTGGCGCCACCCTCTCACCTCCATGCTTGCTGACGAAAGGCCGCCGGGGCTATAGGGTCCGGCTTCCAATCGTCCTGAGGCCCGTTCCCGATGTCCACGACCGATACGACCCGACCGACGATCCCGAACAGCTACCGGACCGGCCCCGACGAGCGCGGGCATTTCGGCAGCTATGGTGGCCGTTACGTCGCCGAGACGCTGATGCCGCTGATCCTGGAGGTCGAGCGCGCCTATGAGGCGGCGCGCCAGGATCCGACGTTTCGCGCCGAGCTGGACGATTATTTGGAGCACTATGTCGGCCGGCCCAGCCCGCTGTATTTCGCCCGGCGGCTGACCGAGCATCTGGGCGGCGCCAAGATCTATCTGAAGCGCGACGAGCTCAACCATACCGGCGCGCATAAGATCAACAATTGCATGGGCCAGATCCTGCTGGCCAAGCGCATGGGCAAGCAGCGCATCATCGCCGAGACCGGCGCCGGCCAGCATGGCGTCGCGACCGCGACGGTGGCCGCTTTGTTCGACCTGCCCTGCGTCGTCTATATGGGCGCGCTGGACATGGAGAGGCAGCGGCCCAACGTGTTCCGCATGCGCCTGCTGGGGGCCGAGGTGATCCCCGTGCATTCCGGCACCGCGACGCTGAAGGATGCCATGAACGAGGCGTTGCGCGACTGGGTCGCCCATGTCGACGACACCTTTTACATCATCGGCACGGTGGCGGGGCCGCATCCCTATCCGGCGATGGTGCGTGATTTCCAATCGGTGATCGGCATCGAGCTGCGCCAGCAGATGCAGCGGGCGGAGGGGCGGCTGCCCGATAGCCTGGTCGCCTGCATCGGCGGCGGATCCAACGCTATGGGCCTGTTCCATCCGTTCCTCGACGACCCATCGGTCAAGATGATCGGCGTCGAGGCCGGCGGGCATGGTGTGGAGACCGGCAAGCACGCGGCCTCGCTGACCGGCGGCGTGCCCGGTGTGCTGCACGGCAACCGGACCTACCTGCTGCAGGATGATGACGGGCAGATCATCGACGCGCATTCGATCTCGGCCGGGCTCGATTATCCGGGCATCGGACCCGAGCATGCCTGGCTCAACGATCTTGGCCGGGTCGAGTATGTCTCGATCACCGACCAAGAGGCGCTCGACGCGTTCCAATTGCTGGCCAAGCTCGAAGGCATCATCCCGGCGCTGGAGCCGGCGCATGCGTTGGGCCATGTGACCAAGCTGGCGCCGACCCTGCCGGCCGATCACCTGCTGGTCATGAATCTGTGCGGCCGAGGCGACAAGGACATCTTCGCCGTGGCCGAAGCCCTGGGGACGAAACTCTGACTTTGCCAAAGGCGACTTGATTCTGAACGGACCTCATGGCACATAAAATACATAATTTATGGAGACGTGATGATGCGGCGCTTCAGTGCCTTGGACTTGCAACGCTCGATTGCGCCCGTTCAGGAAGCCGCGATCAAAGAACCGGTGGCGATTACCCATCACGGCCGTGACCGATTGGTTCTGATGTCTATCGATGAATTCTCCCGGCTCAAACGCCGTGATCGACAAGTGATCGCCATGGAGAATCTTCCGGAAGAGTTCATCCGGGCGCTTCGCGAGCCTTACGACGACCGGGAACAGGCGGCCTTGGACCATTTGCTCGATGAATAAAGGATGATACCGGCGCCAAAGCCCGGCTTGGTGTTTCGTTACGAGTACCTGTGGAAACGGCAGTCCGCCCTTGGCCAAGAGACCGCGGAAAAGGAACGCCCGGCCTGCATCGTGCTGGCGGTTCATCAAGAGCACGGCGAGACACGCGTTCTGATCGTGCCCATCACTCACTCCGCGCCCGCCGCGGACACGGCGCTTGAGATACCGTCACGGGTCAAACACCATCTTGGTCTTGATGCCTCCCGTTCCTGGATCGTGTTAAGCGAGGCAAATATTGATCACTGGCCATCCCCCGATATGCGGCATATTCCCGGCAATCCTGGGCAGTTCGGCTATGGTTTGTTACCCAAGGGGATGGTCGATCGCATGCGGCGGATGATCATGGAAAGTCTGAACGAGGGTTCTTTGAAGATGGTCGATAGAATTGAGGCGCCCGTTACAGAGCGTCCGAAAAGGCAGCCTTGACGTGACCAAAAGCCAAAATGGTCGGATCACCCGACGGTTCCAGGCACTGGCCGCGGCCGGGCGCGCTGGGTTGGTGACCTTTCTGACCGGGGGCGACCCCGACATGGCCACCTTCGAGACGGTACTGGCCGGCCTGCCGGCGGCTGGCGCCGATCTCATCGAGATCGGCATGCCGTTCTCCGACCCGATGGCCGATGGGCCGTCGATCCAGGCGGCCGGGCTGCGCGCCTTGAAAGCGGGCACCACGCTCGCGCGTCTGCTGCCCGCGGTGCGTCGGTTCCGCGAGACCGATGCGACGACGCCGGTCGTGCTGATGGGCTATCTCAACCCGATCCACCGCTATGGTATGGCCCGCTTCGCCGCCGATGCGGCGGCGGCGGGCGTCGACGGCTTGATCATCGTCGACCTGCCGCCGGAGGAGGCCGACGAGTTGGCCGGGCCGGCGGCCGAGCACGGCCTCGACCTCATCCGGCTATCGACCCCGACCAGCGACGATGCGCGGTTGCCGACCATCCTGCGCGGGGCCAGCGGCTTCATCTATCATGTGTCGATCGCCGGCATCACCGGCACGCGCTCGGCCTCCGCCGGTGCCGTCGAGACGGCGGTGGCGCGGGTTCGCCGGCATACTCGGCTGCCGATCGCCGTCGGTTTCGGCATCCGCACCCCCGAGCAGGCGGCGGTGGTCGCACGTGTCGCCGACGCGGCGGTCGTTGGCACGGCGATCGTCGAGACCGTCGCCGCTCACCTCGATGCCGATGCACGGGCGCTGCCCGGCCTCGGCGAGGCGGTGCTGGGCTATGTCGCGTCGCTGGCCCAGGGCGTAAGATCGGCCCGGGATTTGAGCCCGTCGCACCCGGAGACCTTGTCGTGAGCTGGCTTACCACCGTCGTCCTGCCGAAGATCCGTGCCGTCGTCTCCAAGCGCGAGGTGCCGGATAATCTCTGGCAGAAATGTCCGAGCTGCGGCCAGATGCTGTTCCATCGCGAGCTGGAGGCGAACCTGCATGTTTGCCACGCCTGCGGCCATCATCTGCGGATCAACCCGAAGCAACGCCTGGCCCTTCTGTTCGATGACGGTTCCTATCAGCGGATCGAATTGCCGCGACCGGTGATCGACCCGCTGAAGTTCCGTGACCGCAAGCGCTATACTGATCGGCTGCGGGAGGCCCAGGCTGCGGCCGGCGGCTCCGCCATCGATGCGATCGTCGTCGCCCATGGCCGGATCGGCGAGCTGCCGGCCGTGGTCGCGGTGTTCGATTTCGAGTTCATGGCCGGCTCCATGGGCATGGCGGTGGGCGAGGCCTTGCTGGCGGCGTCGCGATTGGCCGTGCTGCAGGCCGCCCCTTTGATCGTGGTGCCCGCCTCCGGTGGTGCCCGCATGCAGGAAGGCATCCTGTCGCTGATGCAGATGCCGCGCAGCACGATCGCGGTCGAGGAGGTCAAGGAGGCCGGGCTGCCCTATATCGTCATCCTGACCGATCCGACGACCGGCGGCGTTACCGCGTCCTTCGCGATGCTGGGCGATATCGCGATCGCGGAGCCGGGGGCGGTGATCGGCTTCGCCGGGGCGCGGGTCATCGAGGAGACGATCCGCGAGAAGCTGCCGGAGGGGTTCCAGCGCGCCGAATATCTCGAGGAACACGGCATGGTCGATATGGTTGTCCGCCGGCACGACCTCAAAGCCACGCTGGCGCGGATCATCGGCATGCTGCACCCGGCCCAGCGGCAGGATGTCGTGGCCGTCGCCGATCCCGACATGGCCCCGGCGCCCGCGTCGTTCTGAGCCGGCGATCTTGAGTGACACGCCCGAGGCGGTGCTCGACCGCCTGACGCAGCTCTATCCCAAGCTGATCGATCTGTCGCTCGACCGGGTCGTCCGATTTCTAGCAGAACTCGGATCGCCGGAGCTTCGCCTGCCACCGGTCGTGCATGTCGCCGGCACCAATGGCAAGGGCTCGACGGTGGCGACGCTGCGTGCCTGCCTGGAGGCGGCGGGATATCGCTGCCATGTCTATACCTCGCCGCATCTCGTCCGCTTCGAGGAGCGCATCCGTGTCGCCGGGCGGCTGATCGAGCCCGCGCCGCTGGTCGACCTGCTGCACCAGATCGAGCGGACCAATGCCGGACGGCCGATCACCTTTTTCGAGATCACCACGGCGGCGGCGTTTCTGGCGTTCGCCCGGAACCCGGCCGATATCGTGCTGCTGGAGACCGGGCTGGGCGGGCGGTACGACGCGACCAATGTGATCCCGGTGCCGGCCGTCGTGGCGATCACGCCCATCTCGCTCGACCATATGAGCTATCTGGGCGATACGCTGACGGCGATCGCCGGCGAGAAGGCGATGATCATCAAGCCTGGCGCCCCGGCCGTGATCGGCCCGCAAGGGCCTGAGGCGGCGGCCACGCTCGCCGCGCGCGCCCTATCGGTCGGCGCGCCTTTGTCACGCCACGGCCATGAGTGGCACGCCGAGCCGATCGAGGATGGCTGGCGTTTCGCGGGGCGGCGCTGGTCGCTCGACCTGCCGCTCTCGGCACTGCCCGGCCGCCATCAGATCGACAATGCCGGCCTCGCGGTCGCCGTGCTGGAACAGCTCCAGGCATTCGATGTGCCGGCGGAGGCCATCGCGCGGGGGCTAACCCGGATCGAATGGCCGGCCCGGCTGCAGCGCCTGACGCGCGGGCCGCTCGCCGCCCGACTTCCCTTGGGGAGCGAGCTTTGGCTCGATGGCGGCCACAATCCCGCCGGGGCCGAGGCGCTGGCGGCGATGGCGGCGGCGGCCTGGACGGATCGGCCGCTGCATCTCATCGTCGGCATCCGCAACACCAAGGACGCGGGTGGCTTCCTGCGGCCGCTGGCACCCCATGTGGCGGGGTTGCGGGCGGTCACCAGCCCGGATGACGCGGCGGCCCTGCCGGCCGAGGCGACGGCGGCGGCGGCACGCGGCGTCGGCATCGCCGCCGAACCGGCGCCGGATACCGCCACGGCGCTTGAGCGCATCCTCGCCGAGGCTACGGGGCCGGTCCGCGTGCTGATCTGCGGGTCGCTGTATTTCGCAGGATCCGTGCTCGCCGAGAACGGCTGAGGCGGGTAGTCTCGGCCGCGATGACGCCACCCGGGACGCCGCCCATGACGACGCTGCTCTATAGCCATCCCCGCTGCCTCGACCATGATGTCGGCGCCCACCATCCGGAATGCCCGGCGCGGCTGACGGCGGTGTTGGCAGCCCTGGACGAACCGCGCTTCGCGGCCCTCGACCGACGCGCGGCGCCGCTTGCCGATCTGGCGGATATCGCCCGGACTCATCCGCGCGCCTATATCGACGGCTTGCTGGCGGCGGTACCCAAGACCGGCGTGGTCGGCATCGATGGCGATACCTCGCTCAGCCCCGGCTCGGGCGAGGCCGCGCTGCGCGCGGCGGGGGCGGTATGCGCCGCGGTCGACGCGGTCGTCGCCGGGGAGGGGCGCAACGCGTTCTGTGCCGTCCGCCCACCCGGCCACCATGCGGAACGGGCCCAGGCGATGGGTTTTTGTCTGTTCAACAACGTCGCCATCGCCGCCCGCCGCGCCCGCGACGTGCATGGCCTGGCGCGGGTCGCGGTGATCGATTTCGACGTGCATCACGGCAACGGCACGCAGCATGATTTCGAGGGCGAGCCGTCGCTATTTTACGCCTCGACCCACCAGATGCCGCTCTATCCCGGCACCGGCGCGGCGTTCGAAACCGGTGTCGGCAACATCGTCAACGCGCCGCTGCGCCCCTATGCCGGCTCCACCGAGTTCCGTCATGCCATCGCCAACCAGATCCTGCCGCGCCTAGCCGATTTCGCCCCGGAGATGATCCTGATCTCGGCCGGCTTCGACGCCCATCGCGACGACCCGCTGGCCAATCTGGAGCTCGGCGAGGCCGACTTCACCTGGGTCACCGACCAGTTGACCGGCCTCGCCGCCCGCCTCTGCGGCGGCCGCATCGTCTCCAGCCTGGAAGGCGGCTACAACCTCGACGCCCTGGCATCCAGCGCCGCCGCCCATGTCGCGGCGCTGATGGCGGTATAGCGGGTGGTCGGGTGAGCTGCGCGATCGAGCGTCAACGCCGGTAATCGTCGACGACGTCGCCTTCGCCCGGTGGCTCATCGCCGGCTTCATCGAGAAAGCTCAAGAACGCACCACGATTGCCCTTGGCCGCCCGGGTCTGGAAAAACGCCTCGGTCTCCAGCGCCGACAGCTTCTCGGCGACAGCGACATTGATGAATTGGTTGAGGCTGGTGCCATCGGCCAAAGCCAACCGCTCGGCCGCCTTTTTCAGGGATGGCTGAAGCCGCAAGGAATAATTGGCCTTGGTCATTTTATCCTCCCGATTGTCTCTGCCGGCGTGACGACCTCGATGCCGAAGCGCGCTGCTGGTATAAAATGCCGGCCATTGAGGGTGACGATGCAGTCGGCTCGGCCGTTGATGGCGGTTTCCAGCACCATCTCATCGGCTGCGTCGTTAAGCTGCGGGCGCCACAAATAGTTCAGCTTTACCGGTTCGATGAGACCAGCCAGGTGATCGAGGAACTCCGCAACTCCCTGCCTCGTCAACCGAGCGGCCAGCAAATGCTCCGGCCTAGTCAGTACGTCCTCATATTCGATGAAGAGCGGGACGCTTACCAGCATCGGGAAAGCCCCTTCCTCGACCGCCCGCAATAGAGCGTTTGATGCGCCACTGTGGCTTCGTCGCGCGGTGACAAGGATGTTGGTATCGAGGACAGCCCTAAGCATCTCGCAGAGAATATCATATTGCAGGGAACATGTATCAGCTTATCATGTTGGCTACCGTTGCTTCGATCAGAGGGTGGGGACAAGGGGTTGCTCCTGTGCCGGGCCGACGCCTAAACTCCGCCCGCGTTTGACGGGGACGGGAAACGGTGGGATCAGGCATGACCGAGGCGGCGACCGAGATTGGGCGGATGAGCTTCGAGGAGGCGCTGGAGGAGCTTGAGGCGATCGTGCGGCAGCTCGAGGCCGGCAAGGGCCGGCTCGACGATGCGATCACCTCCTACGAACGTGGTGCCGCCTTGAAGGCGCATTGCGAGAAAAAGCTTAGCCAAGCGAAAGAAAAGGTCGAGAAGATCACCCTGACCGCGTCCGGTGCCGTCAGCGCGCAGCCACATGTCGTCGAATAAACTTATATCAAGCGAGAGCCTATCGTGACCGAAACCGTTTGGACGAACCCGACCGATCTGACGACCTCGCTTGGCGATGCGGTGCGGACGGTCGATGCGGTGATCGGTCGTCTGATCACGGTGCCCCACGAGCCCGAGGCGCGGGTCTTCGAGGCGATGCGCTATGCCGCCCTGGCGCCGGGCAAGCGGTTGCGGCCGTTCTTCGTGCTGGCGACCTCGTCCCTGTTCGGCGTCTCGCAGGTGTCCGCCCTGCAGGTCGCGGCGGCGATCGAGCTGATGCATACCTATTCGCTGGTGCATGACGATCTGCCCGCGATGGACAATTCCGACCTTCGGCGCGGCCGGCCGACCTGCCATAAGGCATTCGACGAGGCGACGGCGATCCTGGCCGGCGACGGTCTGCTGACGATGGCCTTCGAGGTGCTGGCGCATCCCGATACCCATGGCGATCCGGCGGTGCGCTGCGAGTTGGTGGCGGCGCTGGCCAAGGCGGCCGGGCCGGCCGGCATGGTCGGCGGTCAGATGATCGACCTGCAGGCCGAGAATCAGACCCTCGATATCGGCGCCATCACCCGGCTGCAGCGCCTGAAGACCGGCGCGCTGATCGCGTTCTCCTGCGAGGCCGGCGCCATCCTGGGCAAGGCGCTGGGTGAGCCGCGCCGGGCGCTGATCGGCTATGCCCACGATATCGGCCTCGCCTTTCAGATCGCCGACGATCTGCTGGATGTCGAGGGCAGCGCGGCGGAAATCGGCAAGTCGGTCGGCCAGGACGTGGTCGCCGGCAAATCGACCTTCGTGTCGATCCTCGGTCTGGACGGTGCGCGGAACCAGGCGAAGACGCTGGTGGCGCAGGCGATCCAGCATCTGGAGCCATTCGGCGCCAAGGCCGATCTGCTGCGCAAGGCCGCCCATTTCGTGGTCGAGCGGCGTTCCTAGCCGCAGCATGCATGCCGCCAGTTAGATGATCGTCGCGTCTCGGACCTCCGGCTGGCCGGCCTGGCGGTGGGAGTTGGCTCAAACGATCTTCCTGGCGGTGCCGATCGCGATCGCGCAGATCGCCCAGATGCTGATGTCGATGACCGACCAGGTGGTGATGGGTCGGCTCGGCACCGATGCGCTGGCGGCGGGCGGGCTCGGCGCCAACATCGCCATCTTCCTGATCGTCGTCTGCCAGGGCGTGCTCGCGGCGATCGGACCCTTGGTTTCTCAGGCGCGGGGAGCCGCCCAGGATGGTGCGCTTCCGAGGGGGGCGGCGACAACCGGGCGGATCGGCGACAGTCTGGCGGGTGGGCTCGTCGTGGCGAGTTTGCTGGCGGTACCGGTCATCCTGGCGCTTTGCTCGGCGGCGGCTGGCCTCGCGTTGCTGGGCGAGCCGCCGGCGCTGGCCGCCGCCACTGGTGTCTACGAACGGGCCATTGTCTGGGGTGTGCTGCCGGCGCTGTGGTTCGGTGCCGTGCGCACCTATTTCTCGGCGATCGAGCGGCCCCGGCCGGTGATGCTGGTGGCGTTCGGCGGGCTGTTTTTGAACGGGCTGTTGAACTGGGTTCTGGTGTTCGGCCATCTGGGCATCCCGGCCCTCGGCCTCTACGGCTCCGGGCTCGCGACGGCGTTGGTGTTCTGGGTGATGGCCGTGACGCTGACCGGATATGGCTTGGTTCGAGGCCTGATCCCCGGCAGCCAATTGCTAAGCATCACCGGGTGGGAACTCGCCCGCGCCGTGATGGCGGTGTCGCGGCTCGGCTGGTCGATCGGGGCGCTCTTCTGCGTGGAAATGGGGCTGTTCTCGCTCTCCGCCGTGTTGATGGGATATTTCGGCGCGGTGGCGCTCGCCGGTCATCAGATCGCCATGGGCATCGGCGCGCTGACCTTCATGGTGCCGTTCGGGATCGCCCAGGCGGCGACCGTTCGGGTCGGCTTCCATACCGGTGCCGGCGCCCTGCCTGAGGCGCGTCGCGCCGGCTTCGCCGCCCTCGCCCTCGGTATCGGTTTCATGGCGATCATGGCCGTGGCGCTGCTGGCCGGGCGGGGCGAGGTGATCCGCCTCTATCTCGATCCGGCGGACCCTTCGCGCGACGCTGTCGCCCTGCTGGGCAGTTCGATGCTGGCGCTGGCGGCGGTTTACCAGGTGTTCGATGGTGCCCAGACGATCTCCGCCGGCGCCTTGCGTGGGCTTAAGGACACGCGAACGCCGTTGGTCGTGGCGCTGATCGGCTATTGGGGTCTCGGCCTCACCATCGGCATCGTCCTCGCCTTCTGGTCGGGCGCCGGTCCGCTCGGCTTCTGGTGGGGGTTCCTTATCGGCCTCGCCGTTGGGGCGGTGCTGCTGACCTGGCGGTTCGACCGGCTGACCCGGCCGCTGATAGCCGCCCCGAAGGACATTGTTCAAGCAGTCCGGGTTCAATCAGGCCCGCGCGGCCGGGCCGCCTGATCGGATGGCCGCCGCCATTGCCAAGGAGCGCCTCGATCAGCTGCTGGTCGATCGCGGCTTGGTCGAAAGCCGTGGTCGAGCCCAGGCGCTGATCATCGCGGGGCAGGTGATGAGCGGCACGAGGCGGCTCGATAAGCCGGGCCTGCGGATCGCGCTGGATACGCCGCTCGACCTCAAGGGACAGGATCACCCCTGGGTCTCGCGCGGCGGGCTTAAACTGGCTCATGGGCTGGATCAATTCGATATCGATCCGACCGGCGTCACCGCTTTGGATGTGGGGGCGTCGACCGGCGGCTTCACCGATGTCCTGCTGACCCGTGGGGCGGCCAAGGTCTACGCGGTCGATGTCGGGCATGGCCAATTGGCTTGGAAACTGCGCCAGGACGGTCGCGTGGTCGTGCTGGAACGCACCAATGCCCGGCATCTGACACGCGCCGAGATTCCGGACGCGCCGAGCCTGGTGGTCTGCGATGCGAGCTTTATCGGCCTGGAGACGATCCTGCCTGCGGCCCTCGATCTCGCGGCACCGGGGGCGGTTCTGCTGGCGCTGATCAAGCCGCAATTCGAGGTCGGCCGTGGCCGGGTCGGCAAGGGCGGGGTAGTGCGCGATCCTGCACTGCACGAGGAGGTCTGCGAACGGATCCGCGCCTGGCTCGCGGCACGACCCGGCTGGAGCGTGCTGGGCATCGCCGAGAGCCCTATTCTCGGACCGGAAGGCAACAAGGAGTTCCTGATCGCCGGGCGCCACACGCCGCGGGACCCGGCATGAGACCGGTCCGTCGTGGCACCCGGCCGAGGGCGTCCCCCGCCGGTCCGCCCGTCGAGTTGGCCATCGATCGGCTCGGCAGCGGCGGCGATGGCCTCGCCAGTCTCGACGGCCAGCGTGTCGCGGTGCCGTTCGCCTTGCCGGGGGAGCGGGTGCGCGCTCGGTTGATGCGGGCCGGCGATGGTTGGGTGGCTCAGGAGGTCGAGCGCCTGTCCGAGGGGTCCGATCGGATCGCCGCCCCGTGCCAGCATTTCGGCCGCTGCGGGGGCTGTACTCTACAGCATGTGGCCGGGCCGGCTTATGCCGAGTTCAAGCGCGGCTTGGTTCAGAGCGCCCTGCGCCGACAGGGTATCGGGGGCCTCGATGTGGCATCGCCGATCCTGTGCCCGTCGGCCACGCGGCGCCGTGCCGCCCTGGCCGGCCGGCGGCTGGCCGGGGGCGTCGTTCTCGGCTTCAACACTCGAGCCAGCCACACCATCCTCGATCTGGCGGAATGCCCGGTGCTGCATCCCGGTCTCGTTCGCTTGATCGCCCCGCTGCGCCGACTGCTCAGCGAGATCTGGCTGGCGGGGGAAGGCGGCGACGTCGTGCTGACCCTGAGCGAGACCGGCATCGATGTGGTGCTGGGGCTGGCACGCCTGCCGGAACTGGCGGCGCTGGAACGCCTGTCCGCTTTCGCGGTGGTGGAGGATCTGGCGCGGCTGTCCTGGCGGATCGGTGAGGCGCCGGCGGAACCAGTGACGCTGCGCCGGATGCCGGTGGTGCGGCCGGGTGGTATCGCTGTGGATCTGCCACCCGGCGGCTTCCTGCAGGCGACCGAGGCGGGCGAGCAGGCCTTGGCCGGGGTGGTGCTGGAGGCGGCCGTCGGGGCCACGCGGGCGCTCGATCTGTTTGCCGGCATCGGTACCTTCGCGTTTCGGCTCGCCGCCCACGCCACCGTGCACGCGGTGGAGGGTGACCCGAACTCCGTGGCGGCGATGGCGGCGGCCGGGCGACGCGCGCAACTGGTGGGGGTGACTACCGAGCGGCGGGATCTGGCGGCGCGGCCGCTCGCCGGTGCCGAGCTGGACGGGTTCGATCTCGCCGTGTTCGATCCGCCGCGTGTCGGTGCTCGGGCCCAGGCGGAGGCGTTGGCGGCATCCCGCATACCGATCATCGTCGCGGTGTCGTGCAATCCGGCCAGCTTCGCCCGCGACGCCGGCATCCTGATCGCCGGCGGCTATACCGCCGAATTGGTCCAGCCGGTCGATCAGTTCGTCTGGTCGGCGCATATCGAACTCGCCGCGGTGTTTCGCCGAACTGGCTGATACTGTTGCAATTCGCTCAACACCCCTTGAGCAGCCGTCTTTTGCACGGCGATTGCAAAACCGTCTTACTGGCTCGACAGCGGCGATGCAATTCGAGCGGGGAGACGGCGCGATGTATTTCGATCTGAGGCTGTGGCGGATGATGGCGGGACTGCGCGGCCGGATCGTCGCGTCGGTGGTGCTCGGCCTCATGGCGATGGCGTTCGGTATCGCGCGCTTCGTGTTTCTCGGCCAATTGCTGGCGCTGGTGTTTCAGGGGGCCTCGGCGGGTCAGGTCGTGCTGCCGGCCTGCGGTGTGGCCGCGTCGATCATCCTGCGCGCCGGGCTCGACCATCTGCGGACCATTGTGGCACACCGCACGGCGGGGCAGGTGCAGAGCGCGCTGCGCGGCCGGCTCTACGATAAGATCGTGGCACTGGGTCCCGGCTGGTTCGGTGCCGAGCGGACCGGCGGCGTGATGCTGTCGATGGTCGACGGTGTCGAGCAGCTCCAGACCTTCTTCGGTCAATACCTGCCGCAGCTCTGCATCGCCGCCGCCGCACCGGTGGCGATCTTCGCGTTCATCGCCTGGTGGGACCTGCCCGTCGCGTCGGTATTGGTCGCGGCGGCCTTGTTCACGCTGCTGTTGCCGATCCTGATCCATCGCCGCGATCGTCAAGCGGCGCTGGCTCGGCAGAAGGCGTTCAAGGCCTTCGGCGAGGAATTCCTCGACGCGGTGCAGGGATTGCCGACCTTGAAGGCGTTCGGCCAGAGCCGGACCTATGGCGCGATGCTCGCCGATAAGGCGCGGGCGCTGTCGGACAGCACGTTCTGGGTGTTGGCGCTGGGTTTGCTGACCCGCGGCATGACCGATCTCGGGACGGCGCTGGGGGCCGCCGCGGCCGTGGCGCTGGGCGCCTATCGGGTGACCCATGGCACGATGAGCCTGGAGGCGCTGCTGATCGTGCTGATGGCCGGTACGGAGATCTTTCGGCCGCTGCGCGATTTGCGCTCGCTGCTGCACCAGGGCATGACCGGCCAATCGGCCGCGGCCGGCATCCACGCGTTGCTCGACAGCGAGAGCCCGGCGCCGGCCGCGGCGGCTTCGGTTCGGCCGATGCCCGATCTGGCGCCGACTTTGGAATTCGACGCCGTGGGTTTCGCCTATCCGGGCCGGCGCCGCGCCGCGCATGAGGGGCTGAGCTTCAAGGTCGCCGCCGGTGAACGGGTCGGGGTGGTCGGGCCGAGCGGCGCCGGCAAATCCTCGATCGTGCAATTGCTGTTGCGGCTTTACGACCCGCAAGCCGGCGCGGTACGCATCGGCGGCACCGATCTGCGCGCGCTTGATCCCGAGCAGGTGCGGCGGCAGATCGCCGTCGTCGCCCAGGACACCACGCTGTTCTACGGCACGATCGAGGACAATCTGCGGCTCGGCCGGCCCGACGCCAGCACGGGGGCGATGATCGAAGCGGCCCGTGCCGCCAATGCTCATGATTTCATCGAGGCGTTGCCCGATGGCTATCGGACGCTGATCGGCGAGCGTGGTGCCCGCCTGTCCGGCGGTCAACGGCAGCGTCTGGCGATCGCCCGCGCCCTGTTGCGCGACGCGCCGATCCTGATCCTCGACGAGGCGCTGTCGGCGGTCGACGCTGAGAACGAGGCGATCATCCAGCAGGCGCTCGACCGGCTGATGCAGGGCCGCACCACCCTGATCCTGGCGCATCGCCTGTCCAGCGTGATCGGCGCGGACCGCATCCTGGTGCTCGATGAGGGCCGGGTGGTGGAGAGCGGCCGGCATGACGAACTGATCGCGCGCGACGGCGCCTATCGGCGCTTGATGGGACCGCAGGTGGCGACGACCGGCGCCCCGGCGACGATCGAGCTGCTGCCGGTGCCGGCCCAGGCGGCGGCGGTACCGGTCGGTGAGGAAGCCGCCACCATCGAGCGGCGGGACATCGGGGCGGACGCCGCCTTGGTCGGCTGGCCCGAGACGATCGCGACATTGCTGCGCGTCATCCGCCCGTGGTGGCGCGCCCTGGCCCTGACGGTCGGTTACGGCATCGGGCGGGTGGCGGCCTTCATCGGCGTCAGCGTCTTGGGCGCCTTGGTGATCGCGGCGGTGAAATACGGCACGCCGGTCACCTCGCTGGTGGTCGGGTTGCTAATCGCGGCACCCGTGGCGGCGGTGCTGCACTGGCTGGAATCCTGGCTGGCGCATGCCATGGCCTACAAGCTGTTGGCGGAGATGCGCATCCAGTTGTTCGCCAAGCTCGATGCGCTGGCGCCGGCCTATCTGCTGCAACGCCGATCCGGCGATTTGGTGGCGCTCGCGACCCAGGATGTCGAGACGGTCGAGTATTTCTTCGCGCATACCGTGGCGCCGGCTTGCGTCGCGGTCATCGTCCCCGGTGCCGTGCTGGCGACGCTGTTCTGGACCGGCTGGCCGCTCGCCCTCGCTTTGCTGCCGTTCCTCGGCTATGCCGCCTTGTCGCCCATCATGGGGCGCCGCAAGATCGATCGGCTGGGGTCGGAGGCGCGTCAGGCGCTTGGGCAATTGAGCGCGCATATCACTGAGACGATCCAGGGTCTGTCCGAACTGATCGCCTTCCAGGCGACCGGCGCCCGTCGCACGGAGTTCGCGGGCCTGGTCGAGCGTTATCAGACGCTGCGTTTCGCCTTGCTGGCCGATCTGGCACGCCAGACGGCGGGGCTGGAGATCGCGACCGGCCTCGGCGGGCTCGTGGTCGCCGTTGGCGGCGCGGCGATGGTGACCGCCGGCTGGCTCTCGCCGGCGCTGCTGCCGCTGTTGATCCTGATCTCGGTCGCGGCGTTCATGCCGATCGCCGAGATCGCGCAGGTCGGCCGGCAACTCGCCGATACCATCGCCTCGACCCGGCGGCTGCATGTCGTGCATGCCGAACCGGTCGTGATCACCGATGGGCCGATCCTGCCGGCGGCACCCTCCGGCGGCTCGGCGCTCCGCTTCGACCGGGTCGGCTTTACCTATCCGGGCCGGCAGCGCTCTGCCCTTGCCGAGATGAGCTTCGAGGTGACGGCGGGCTCGACGGTTGCCTTGGTCGGGCCGTCCGGCGCCGGCAAGACGACCATCGCCAACCTGTTGCTGCGCTTTTGGGATCCGCAGCAGGGGGCGATCCTGCTCGATGGCGTCGATCTGCGTCGGCTTTCGCTCGATGGTTTGCGCGAGCGGATCGCCCTGGTCGCCCAGGACACCTATCTGTTCAACGATACGCTGGCGGCGAATATCCTGCTGGCGAGACCCGGCGCCAGTGCCGAGGAGCTGGATCGGGCGATCAGCCAAGCGGCGCTGAGCGAGTTCGTCGCCCGGTTGCCCGATGGGTTGCGGACCCGGGTCGGCGAGCGCGGTGTGCAGCTTTCCGGCGGCCAGCGTCAGCGGATCGCCATCGCCCGCGCCTTCCTCAAGGACGCGCCGATCCTCGTGCTGGATGAGGCGACCTCGCATCTCGACACGTTGAGCGAGCAGCAGGTGCGCGCCGCCCTCGACGCGTTGATGGTCGACCGCACCACCATCGTGGTGGCGCATCGGCTGTCGACCATCCAGGCGGCGGATACCATTCTGGTGCTGGATGGCGGGCGGGTGATCGAGGCCGGCGGCCATGCGGAGCTGATCGCCCGGCGCGGCACCTATGCGAGGCTGGTCGACCGCCAGATGGCCGGCGCCGTGTGGCGCGACGCGGGATAGTCGGTGCCGGCTGGGTGGCCGATTAGGCGGCGCGGCGGACCAGGGCGATATTGAGGGCGGCGCCGGCGATGCTGGTGCCGCAGATGACCGCCGCCATCGGTATCGGGGTGCCGTTGGCCAAGGCGCCGACGGCGCTGCCGGCGAGCGCACCGGAAGCGAATTGCAGCATGCCGGCGAGGGCGGAGGCGGAGCCAGCGATATAGGGAAACGACGACATGGCGCCGGCCATGCCGTTGGCGCCGACCATGCCGTTCATGCCGAGGAACAGGAACAGCGTCGCGGCGATGCCGAACAGCCCGCCGAAGCCGGTCATTGCCACGGCCAGCAACGCGATGCCGAATACCGCGGACATCACGCAGCCGATGCGCATCATTCGATCGGTGCCGAAGCGCATCACCAACTGGCTGTTCAGCGTATTCACAATGATCATCGCGACGATGTTCACGCCGAACAGAAAGCCGTAATTCTCCGGCCGGACCTTGAAATACTCGATATAGACGAAGGGCGAGCCGGAGATATAGGCGAACATGGCGCCGAGGATCATGGCGGACGACAATGCATAACCGAGATATTGCCGGCTGGTCAGCAGCCGCAGGTAGGCCTGCGCCATGTGACCGATATGCAGTTCGCGCCGCTCACCGCGGGCGAGGGTTTCCGGCAGGCTCATCACGCCCAGCAAGGCCACGATGCCGAACGCCGCCTGCACCCAGAAGATGGTCCGCCAATTCGCATAGATCAGGATCTGGCCGCCAACCAGGGGTGCGACCATCGGGGCGATGCCCATGACCAGCATCATCAGCGACAGAACGCTGGCGGCGCGATCGCGACCGAAGGCATCGCGCACCATGGCGCGTGCCAGCACAGGTCCGGCGCAGGCGCCCAGCGCCTGGACGAAGCGCCAGACCGCCAGATGGGCGATGTCCGGCGCCAAGCTGCAGCCGACGCAGCCGATGCCGTAAAGGGCGATGCCGACCATCACCGGTATGCGCCGCCCCAGCCAATCGCTGAGCGCGCCCCAGACGATCTGCCCGATACCGAAACCGAGGAAGAACGCGGAGAGCGACCACTGCACTTGGTCCTGCGTCGCATGGAACACCCCGGCGATCGAGGTCAAGGCCGGAAGGTACATGTCGATCGCCATCGGACCGAACGTCATCAGCACCGCGAGGGCGGCGATGAACATAGGATCATTGGCGTTCGGCCGCGATCCGGCGGCCAAGCGTGCGAACATGTCTCGGTCCAATTGCAGTGATGACTAGACCAAGCGTCGGTTAAGTTGCCGCACCGCACAACGGCGGTTCCGGCATGGCTGGTCTGTGGGATAGCGTTTGGCGGTCGTTAAGGTTTGGCGTTGCTCTCGCGATCGTTGACGGATGTTAGGCGTCCGGTTATGCGCATTTGAGTCGGCTGGGAATCCGGTCGAGTCGGTGCGGAAGGCAGCCCTATGAATCAAGTCGTTACCCCATCCGCCGCCCGTCTCAGCGTGAACCTGAATAAGGTTGCTTTGTTGCGGAACTCGCGTCGTACGGGTGTGCCCGACGTACTGCGCTTCGCCGCGCTTGCGCGGGAGGCCGGGGCGGATGGCATAACCGTCCATCCACGGCCGGACGAGCGCCATATCCGCCGCACCGATGTACTCGGATTGGCGGAACTGATGAAACCATGGCGACCTGCGTTTGAACTTAACGTCGAAGGCTACCCCGACACGCGACTGTTCGACATCGTCCGGATGGTGCGGCCGGAGCAATGCACGCTGGTCCCCGACGCACCCGGCGTTCTCACCTCGGAAGAAGGATGGAAGCTTGGAGCCGACGATACGCTTCTGGTCAGATCCTCGGTCACCGCCCTGAAGGAGTTCGGCTGTCGGGTCATCCTATTCGTCGATCCCGATCCTGACGTGGTGCCGCGTGTCGCGGCGACCGGCGCCGATGGGATCGAAATCTACACCGGCTCCTATGCCACCGCCGCGCGCGACGGTAGAGCCGAGGCATCGCTGGAGGCCTGTGCCGATACCGCCCGATGCGCCGCCAATCTTGGCCTTGTCGTGAACATCGGCCACGATCTGAACCTCGATAATTTACCGCCGCTTCTGGCGGCGCTCCCAGCCGTGCATGAAGCTTCGATTGGCCATGAACTGACGGCAGACGCGCTCGTGAGGGGCTTCGCCGACGCGGTCGCTGCTTACAAACTGGCGCTTACTGGCCGAGCGTAGCGAGCGCCGTGAGCTTCCTGACGGCGCCGTGGGTGCATATCGACGGAAATCTCTACTTCCTGGTCGAGGTGGGGAAGAACCCTTATTAGCCGATCGACGGTGAAGCGCCCGAGATTGGCGCGGCGGATACGGGAAAAGTCAGCGGCCGCGGTGCCGGTTACTTCCCGTGCCTTGCGAACACTCATCCGGCATCGACCAACCCGTTCGCCTTGGCCTCCTCGCCGCCCCAGATGCGACCCTTGGTGATCTCCTCGACGCGCGCAGGGGGTTGAGCTAGCGGCCGCGCGCGACGCGGTCCTTGAAGCCGGCAGGACGTCGTCCAGCGATTGCTCGAAGTTCCGAAAATGTGGCACTAATGGGACTTGTATTGGACTGCTTTTGGATATTTAATGGGTTCTTATAAGCTGGTTTGTCATCCATGTGACCTCTCTTTCAGCGTCGCGCTGTCAAAGATCCTAACGTTCTAGGGGATGACGGATGGTAGCGACTTCTGAAGCCGAACCCGGCGTGATGGCTCGATTTGATCGGCATAGGGGCGATGTCGAGCGCCACCCAGGGGCCTTGTCATGATTGACATCCCGGTGCTCTCCTCCATCGTCTTCGGACTTGCTCTGCCTTATGCATCGGTACTTGTCGTACCGGGGCCCAATTTGCTTTTGGTGACCCGGGCCAGCATTTATTCGTCCCGGCGCTTTCCGGCCAATGTCGTGCTTGGCATTGCCAGTGGCGCGACATTGGCGGCCGCGATCGGTGGCTCGGGCGCCGCCTTGTTCCCTGCCGGACAAATAGCCGAAATCATCGGTACATTCATTTTCGCCGCGCTGCTCATAAAGGCCGCCATCGGGCTAATCTTCACGTCGCGTAGAGGTGCTGACCTATCGACGCGACCAGCCGAGTTGGAGCGCAGAACTGCATTTTTGACCGGACTGTTCACGGCATTGTTCAATCCAGTCTCTATTTCCTTCTTCGGTGCTTTGTTCCTCCACCATCCGGATTTGAGGACTGGCTCCTCCATGATTATCGCGTGCTTCGTCATTTTCTTCATGGCGTCGGCCTGGTTCGCGATCGTGGGGACACTTTTGGCCGTGCCGCGATGCCGCCGGTACGTGACTTCCGCAGGCTCGCTTTTGCCCTACACCGTCGCCGTGGCGCTTGTTGTATGTGCCATGAGTACTTTGGCCCATTTGAAAATCCTCTAAGTCGCAGGAAAAACGGATTTCTCAGAAAGGTTCAAATCATGAAATTACATGTACTCATAACTCTGAACATTACCCTGATTGTAGTACCTATAATTTTGTATTTTATACATTTCTATAATTTTACGCAGAATTGATTTTCGATATCTTTAACGTCGGAACGCGGGTCAGATAACGGCAAAAAAAGGAAAAATCATGATCAATTTAAGTCGACGTCTTGTAATCCGCGCTTTGACATTCGGCGCAGGGACATTGGCCGCGACGCGAGCCTTCGCGGCCAATAATGATGGTCATGCGGCCGGTTACGATGTGGCGCCCACAGCCGAGTTCTTGCCGACGATTCCGCGGAAGACGGGCGATCCGGTCGCTTTCACGGCGTCGCTCGATAAGGGGCCGATCAAGGCGACTTCGGGAGGATGGGCGCGTGAGATCACAACGCGGGGGCTGCCGATCGCGACGGATATCGCCGGGGCCCATTTATTCATGAATGCCGGCGGCGCGCGCGAGATGCATTGGCACGATTCGGCGGAATGGGCCTATGTCATCGATGGGCATTGCCAAGTCACGGTGATCGATCCGGAGGGTATGGCCGAAGTGGTCAATCTCGGCCCCGGAGACCTCTGGTATTTTCCGCAAGGACATGGCCATGCGATTCAGACGCTCGGAACCGCATCATGCCATGCGATCCTGGCTTTCGATGACGGGCTTTATTCGGAGCATGGCACCTTCGGAATCAGCGACTGGATGAGCCGTTATGACGCTCAGTCCCTCTCGCAGACACTCGGCTTCGCGGCTGATGCCTTGGCGAAGGCTCCCGAGGCCGAGACTTATATCATGCAGGGTGATGTGCTGGCACTGGATGGGCCGCAGGCCAGGATGGCGCGGCCGCTTGATCGCGGGCGAAGCCATCGATACGCGATGATGTCGCATAAGCCAAAGATCTCCACAGCCGGCGGAGAACTCTACGTCGCGTCGGAAAAGGAGTTCCCGCTCTCGACGACGATGACCGGAATGGTCTTGAAGCTTCGAGGCGGCGCCATGCATGAACCCCATTGGCATGCCGACGCCAACGAATGGCACTATGTTCTCAAGGGCCGGACCCGCGTCACGATGTTCGCCCGCGACAAACGGATGGCCGTGGCCGAACTGTCGGCCGGCGACTGTGCCTATATCCCGCGCAATTGCGGACACGCCATCAAGAACATCGGAACGGAAGATGCGGAAATTGTCGGAGTGCTCGATAGCCGGATCTATCGTGAGAGTACGCTGACGGATTGGGTGACCAAGGCCCCTCGGCACTTGCTGGCGAATAATTTCGGCATTTCGGAAGCGGCCGTTCCGTCCTTCTCCCGACCGCGGGTGATCGTGCCGGCAGCCGCCAAGATGGTCTGAGGAAAGCCGGTCCAGGCTGACGGTCGAAGCGGCTGCGGAGACTACCCCAAAAGCCCGCGTAGAAGCACGACCGCCGCCACCCCGATGACGATCGTGGCGATCAAGGGAAGCTTCCGCGCGACAAGCGCGGTCAGGAGTGCCGCGACCGTTTCCGCCGGGCCGGTGGCAAGGGCCATCGGTGCGATCACCGCCACGAGAACCGCCGCCGGGATCTCGTTGAAGGCGGCCCTCGCTCGACCCGAAAGTTCCAGTTTCTCGGCGAAAAAGAGGCCGCCGATACGGGTCGCATAGGTGACAAGCGCCATGCCGGCAATGGCGAGGAGCGTCGGAATATCGAGGGTCACGCTGTATCCGCCCGCGATGTGGCATAGGCCGTCAGAATGCCGGCTGCCGCGCCGACCAAAACATGCCAGGGGGGACCCAGGACAATAAAGGCCAGGGCCGAGGCCACGGCACTTGAAACGACCGCGCCGGCCGTACTCTTGCCCTTCCAGAAGCCGGCGATAAGCCCGATGAACAGCGCCGTGAAAGCGAAGTCGGCGCCGATCCGGCGCGGATCGCCCAGGAATGCTCCGGCAACGGCGCCGAGCGTGGTCCAAAAAACCCAGTTTGTGTAAAGAACGCCGCCCATCGTCAAGAAATACGCTGGTGTCAGGGGTCTCGAAGCCGCTCTGCGCTCGCTCAGCGCCCAGTTCTCATCGGATAGCGCGTAGAAACCGAGCATGCGCTGCAGGACCGTGAACGATCCCGTCTTTGGCACCAGGGATGCGCTCATCAACAGGTTCCGGAGATTGACCAGAAGCGTTGAAAACACGACGGCCGCGATCGGAACGGGGTGCCCCCAGATTTCGATCGAGGCGAATTGCGCCGCGCCGGCGCAGACCAGCCCGGACATCAGGGCAACCTCCAAAGGCGAGAGCCCTTTGCCGACGCACAGGGCGCCGAAAAGCAGTCCGATCGGAATTGCCGCGATGGCCGCAGGGAGAATATCCCGGAGGCCATTGCGTATTTCCGCAAGAAAATTAGTCGATTGCTCGGATGTGGTTGTCATGGCCGGCCACTTTATTTGTCGAACGAACCGTCGCCTTGACATCCAGAGCTTCGCCGCCAGCGGTGGCGCGGTTTATGGGGGCCAAGGCAGCAATCAGATTTTCATCTTCAGGCGATAGGCGTAGCTGTCGCCTCGGAACAAGCCCTCGACATATTCGAGCATACGGTCGGCATTGTCATATGTCCGACGCTTGATCAGAAGGCAGGGCAGCGGGGCGGCGAAACCGAAAATCGAACATTCTTCCCTGTCCGGCGAGGTCGCTTCGATCGTCTGCTCGCAATGGTCGGGCGGCGCGCCATGGTCGCCGAGATAGGCATAAACGGATCCGGAGAGATCCGCGTGTTCGAGGCTTTGACAGGCCTCCAGGCTGTACCAGGCGATCTCACGCGATAGAGGTATTCCGTCACCCATCCGTATGCGTATCAGCTTCAGGAAGCGTGCTGTCGAGGGTAGACCGAAAATCGATGCGATCAGACGGTCGCTCAGAACCTGCCGCTCCAGGATCTTGGACGACGGGCGGCGGCCGAGTTCTTCCATTTCCTGGGTAAAGCCCTTGAGCCGGTTCATGCCCGGCTCGAGGATTGTTTCCGGCTTTTGGACGATGAAACCGAGACGGCCATGTGCCGCCAGCATCCGTCGCTTTCGCAAGGCGTCGTAGAAATGCTTGACGGTTGTGCGGCTGACGCCCACTTCGGCAGCCATCTGCCGTTCGGCCGGCATCGTCGTGCCCGGCGGGAGCAGGCCGCTCTCGATCATGGAGGCGACCTGTTCCTCGAGCTGACGGTACAACGGCATGGCCGTATCTTCCCGCAGCTTGAGGCGAGCGACCAAACTAATGGGCTCGGGAACGGCATTTTGTGTGGTGTCCGTCACTTTGTGTTTTGGTTGCATCGGTGAGAATAAGGAGGTCGAAACACAGTTCCTGCATGTATGCCGGATTTTTCAAGCTACGGGATTTTCATGCGAGACGATATAACGCTCTTCGTCGTCGGCAGCTTCGTAGCCGCCAGCGCCGCCAAGGTAGAGAGGCTTCCGAAGCCGGGAGAATCACTTGCCGCCCAATCCTTTATTTTGGAGCCGGGTGGCAAAGGCTTCAACTTGGCCGTTGCATGCAGACGATTGGGGGCGGTCGTGAACGGCATACTGCCGATCGGCGATGACATGCTGTCGGGGCTGGCCGGGCCGGCGTTGGATCGCGCCGGGCTATCGCCGGATATGCTGCATCGGCTTCCAGGATCGACAGGTGCCGGCATCGGCTTCATCGATGCTAAAGGCGAAAACTGCCTGGCGGTGTTCCCCGGCGCCAATGCCCTTCTCTGTGCAAAGGATGTTCAGGCAAAGGCGGCCGACATCGCCGATGCCGACATCACGCTCGCCCAATTTGAGATTGGCGACGAACCTATTGTGGCGGCCTTCGCGCTCGCTCGCGAAGCTGGCAGGATGACGCTCCTCAACCCGTCTCCATTCCGAAAGCTGGATCGCCGCCTCCTGGAGCTGACCTCTGTCCTGGTCCTCAATGCTCATGAGGCAGCGGCTCTCGCGTCCGATCTGGCAGGCGCTACGATATCCGTCTTCGATGAGCATAGTTCATTAGCGGAGGTCGCCGCATTCGCGGCACAGGTGATGGCGCTGGGGCCGGCTGTGGTCGTCGTAACCCTTGGAGAAGGCGGAGCCTTCCTTTGTCGGAGCGACCGGATGCCGCTCCATCAGCCGGCTTTCCCGATCGAGGCTATCGACACATTGGGAGCTGGCGACGCCTTCGCAGCCGGCCTTGCCGTCGGCATCGCCGAAGGTCGGGAATGGACCGACATCCTGTCTTTCGCGAATGCCTGCGGGGCTATTTTGGCCGGAAAGTTGGGCGTTTTCGACGCCTTTCCCAACCGCTCAGCCGTGAACGCCTTCCTTTCCCAACATATCTGATTGGTCCACTGTTCGTCGCAGGCGGCCTATTGCTGGAAATCCACCGCCGGCATGGTCACCGAACCCGGCGGTGCCGTCAGCAGTTCGACGCGGCGCAGGATCGGGTCGAGGGCCGCCATCAGCCGCACCAGGCCGGGGGCGATGGTCACCTGTTGGTCGGTGTCGCCCGCGTCGCGCAGCCCGGCCAGCACCAGGTCGAGGGGTGAGCGCGGGCGTGGAAAGTCGCGCAGCTCGATCGGCGCTCCCTTGTCCAGCTTCGCCGCCGCGCGGACGAGGTCGAGGGCCACGTCATAGCCGCCCAGCGCATCGACCAACCCGTTCGCCTTGGCCTCCTCGCCGCTCCAGATACGGCCCTTGGCGATCTCCTCGACGCGCGCGGGGGTGAGCTTGCGGCCGCGCGCGACGCGGTCCTTGAAGCCGGCATAGACCTCGTCCAGCGATTGCTCGAAGCGCGCATTCCCCGCCGTCGAGAAATCCGCCGTGTCGCTGAACATGTCCGAATTCTTGCCGAAGCCGACGGCTCCCGTGGCGATGCCCAGCTTGTCGTACAGGCCGCCCAGCAGGATCTTGCCGCCGACCACGCCGATCGAGCCGGTGATGGTTCCCGGCTCGGCGACGATCTTGTCGGCCGAGGCCGCGATGTAATAGCCGCCGGAGCCCGCGACATCGCCCATGCTGACGATCAGCGGCTTGCCCACGTCGCGGGCGCGAACGGTCTCACGCCAGATCGTCTCCGACGCGACGGCGGAGCCGCCGGGGCTGTCGACGCGCAGCAGGATCGCCTTCACCGCCGGATCGGCCACGGCGGCGCGGATGGCACGGGTGAAGCTGTCCGACGTGACGCTCTCATCGCGGCTCAAGGCCGAGGTGCCACCGTCGCCGCGGGAGATCATGCCGTTGGCGTGCAGGATCGCTATCACCGTGCCGCCCGTATGATCGGCATCGGTGGCGGAGAGGTAGCGGCTGAGGGCGCTGAAGGAGGGATTCGCTCCGGCGCGGGCTCGCGAAGCGGCGAAGGCCTCGTCGCGATAGCCGACATGATCGACGAGGCCGCTCGACTTGGCTTCCTCGGTCGGATAGGGGCCGTTATCGACCAGGTTCTTCACCTTGTCGGGGTCTAGTTTGCGGCCGTCGCCGATGCCGGCGACGATCTGGCCGTAGATCGAGCCCAGCGTGCTCTCCAGGCTTTCGCGATGGGCAGGCGTCAGGCCGGTCTCGGTGACCATGTTCATCGCGGTCTTATAGTCTTCGCGATGGTCGAGCCGCGGCACCACGCCCAGCTTATCCAGCGTGCCGCGCAGGAACATCGCCTCGGACCGGATGCCGGTGAGGCCGACGCCGCCCAGGGGCTGCAGCCAGATATCGTCGAAGGCGGTCGCCAGATAATAGCTGCCGGTACCCGGCCCGCCTTCGCCAAAGCTTTCCGCATAGGCGATGGCGAATTTACCCTTGGCGCGGAAGGCCTTGATGGCGTCGCGCAGTTCCTGGATCTGGGCGATGCCCATGCCGCCATTGCCGACGCGGGCGATCACGCCCTTGACCCGGTCATCGGTGCCGGCGCGGCGCAGCGTTTCGAGAACGCGCGGCAGGGTCGTCCCGCCGCCGCCGAGCAGCCGGCTGAGCGGCTGCCGCTCGGCACCGTCGGTGACCGGCTTGTCGAAATCCAGTTCCAGCACGGTATTGGCGGCGACCTCGGGCGCTTTGCCCCGATAGGTCAGCGCCAGGGCGATGCCCACACCCACGACCACGACGACCAGAAGGCCGATCGTTGCGAACAGGCGCATCAGAAAGCGAAATAGCATCGTGTCACCGGTCCAGGCGATGGTAGTCGCGGTTCGGCATCATGTCGGTCGCGGCGGCCATGCGGTTGGAGAGATTGAAGAAGGCGACCGTCTCCGACAGGTCGAAGATGCCGTCATTGTCGAAGCCGAGCCGCCGCAGGGTTTCGCGGTCGGCGTCCTCGATAAGATACGGGGTGGTCGTGAGCTTCCAGGCGAAGTCGAGCATGCCGCGTTGCCGGGCATCCAGCTTGGCGACCCGATAGTTCAGCGCCATCATCTCGCCCAGCTCCGGGTCGCCGGACAGCCGGCGCACCGCCTGACCATGGGCCACCAGGCAGTAGTAGCAGCGGTTGGCGCTCGATACCACGACGGCGACCATCTCGCGCTCCAGCTTGGAGAGGCTCGATGGTGCCAGCATGATCTCGTTGTACATCGCCATGAAGTGCCGGAGCCGCTGCGGCTTCAGGCTATAGGCGGCGTAGACGTTGGGCACGAAGCCCAGTTTCTCGACGCATTTGTCCCAGATCGGCTTGAGATCGTCGTCGAGGGTCGCCGGGTCAGGAACGCCCAGCGCCGAGATGTGCTCTGGTTGGGGCATGGCGTCGGCTCCTCCGGAGTTGGGGCGGGTTCAGCCGCATTGCGCCCGGTGCATCAGCAGATGATCGGCGAGGACGGCGGCCAGCATCGCTTCGCCGACCGGCACGGCGCGGATACCGACGCAAGGATCGTGGCGGCCCTTGGTCGAGATCGTCACCTCCTCGCCACCGGTGGTGACCGTGCGCCGCTCCGCCAGGATCGAGCTGGTCGGCTTCACGGCGAAGCGGGCGACGATGTCCTGGCCGGTCGAAATGCCGCCCAGGATGCCGCCGGCATGGTTCGACAGGAAGATAGGTTGGCCGGCGGCCATGCGCATCTCGTCGGCATTGTCCTCGCCGGAGAGGCATGCCGCGGCGAAGCCGTCGCCGATCTCGACACCTTTCACCGCGTTGATGCTCATCAACGCCGTCGCGATGTCGGCATCGAGCTTGCGGTAGATCGGTGCGCCCAGCCCCGCCGGCACGCCCGAGGCGACCAGCTCGATCACTGCGCCGGTCGACGAGCCGGCTTTGCGCACGCCGTCCAGATATTCCGCCCACTGCTCGGCTGCGACAGGGTCTGGGCACCAGAACGGGTTCTGCTCGACCGCCGCCCAATCCCACCGCGATCGATCGATCGCATGCGGCCCCATCTGGACGAGCGCGCCGCGGATCGTGACCGAGGACCCCAGGATCAGCCGGGCGACGGCGCCGGCGGCGACCCGGCTGGCGGTCTCGCGCGCCGATGACCGGCCGCCGCCGCGCGGGTCGCGGATGCCGTATTTCGCCCAATAGGTGTAATCGGCGTGGCCGGGCCGGAACCGATCGGCGATCGCCGCGTAATCCTTGGAGCGTTGATCCTCGTTGAGGATCTCCAGGGAAATCGGCGTGCCGGTGGTCTGCCCCTCATAGACGCCGGACAGGATGCGCACGGCATCCGGCTCCTGCCGCTGGGTCGTGTAGCGCGAGCGGCCGGGGCGGCGCCGGTCCAGCCAGTGCTGGATATCCGGCTCCGCCAAGGCGAGGCGCGGCGGTACACCGTCGACGACGCAACCGATCGCCGGCCCGTGGCTTTCGCCCCAGGTGGTGAACCGGAACAAACCGCCGAAGCTGTTGCCGGCCATCGGACCCGTCCTCAGACGACCGCGATGTCGGGCGCGTCGACCGCCTTCATGCCGACGACATGATAGCCGCAATCGACATGATGTACCTCGCCGGTGACCCCGGAGCCGAGGTCGCTCAACAGGTACAACCCGGCGCCGCCGACATCCTCGATGGTGACGTTGCGCTTCAACGGCGCGTTGTACTGATTCCATTTCAGGATGTAGCGGAAATCGCCGATGCCGGAGGCGGCGAGCGTCTTGATCGGTCCGGCGGAGATCGCGTTGACGCGGATGTTCCGGTCGCCGAGGTCGACGGCCAGGTAACGCACACTGGCTTCCAGCGCCGCTTTGGCGACGCCCATGACGTTGTAGTGCGGCATCACCCGCTCGGCGCCGTAATAGGTCAGCGTCAACAGGCTGCCACCCTCGGTCATCAGCGGTGAGGCGCGGCGACAGACATCGGTGAAGGAAAAGCACGAGATGTCGAGCGAGCGGGTGAAGTTCGCCCGCGATGTGTTGACGTATTTGCCCTTCAACTCCTCCTTGTCGGAAAAGGCGATGGCGTGGACCACGAAATCGATCTTGTCCCAGCGCGTCGCCAAGGCGTCGAAGGTCTTATCCATGCTGGCTTCGTCGGTGACGTCGCAATCGATCACGAAATCGGAACCGACGCTTTCCGCCAACGGCCGCACCCGCTTGGCAAGCGGCTCGCCCTGATAGGTGAAGGCGATCTCGGCGCCGTGCTGGTGAAGCATCTTGGCGATACCCCATGCAATCGAGCGGTCATTCGCCACACCCATGATAAGACCGCGCTTGCCGGCCATAAGGGCCGTACCATCTGGCATCCTCGACAACTCCCTAAAACCCACTGAACCTGAAACGGCAAAGTCGCGCGATGCTACACGAAACGGCGGAGCGGCGGGAAGGCGCCCCGGACACGAGCCGGTTTATGGGAAAATTGCCCGTCCCTTGGAAACCGGACGCCCGCCGCCTACTGTAACTCTCGTCTAGATCGGCTGGGCAAATTGTGGCCCATGATATGAACGGTGGATCGACCATGACATCCGGCGAAACCGTCCAGGCGGGCGGCATCGATGAGGCGGTCGGCCCCGATGAAAAAGGCGGACTGCGCCGGGGCGTCCGGCAATTGGCCGAATTCTGCCGGTTCGTGGTGGTCTCCTTCGTCCGTGACGGCTGCTTCGCGGCGGCGGGCGCGCTCAGCTATACGACGCTCGTCTCCGTCGTGCCGCTGCTGGCGATCGCCCTCGCGATTCTATCCGCCTTTCCGATCTTCGACAGCATCCGCGATCAGCTGATGGGCGCGCTGTTTCGCAATTTCGTGCCCGAGATCGGCGACACCGCCGAATGGTACATCCGCTATTTCGCGGCGAGCGCCGGCAAGACGACCGCCGTCGGGCTCGCGGTGCTGGGTTTCACCGCCATCATGCTGCTGGCGACGATCGAGGATCGGCTGGACGCGATATGGCGGGTCAGCACCCCCCGTCCCTGGTTCGCGCGCGTGATGATCTATTGGACGGTGTTGACGCTCGGCCCGATTCTGTTGGCGGTCGGGCTGTCGGTATCCGGCTCGCTCGACATGATGGCGAGTCGCCTGGGGTTGCGGGACACGCCGGTCGCGACCGCCATGAGCGGTTGGGTCGCCGGCTTCGCCTGGCTGGTGCCGGTGGTGCTGGAGGCCGCGGGATTGACCCTGATCTATTGCCTGCTGCCGCATTGCACCGTGCGCTGGCGGGATGCGGCGATCGGCGCCGTCGTCGCGGCCCTGCTGTTCGAGATGATGAAGTGGCTGTTCACGCTCTATATCTCGCACTTCGCCTCCTATCAGGCCGTCTATGGTGCGCTCGCGGCGATCCCGATCTTCCTGCTGTGGATGTATCTCTCCTGGGGCGTGGTGCTGTTCGGCGCGGTGATCGCGGCGGCGGTGCCGCGCTGGCGGATGGAGCAGGAGGGAACGGAAGGCTTCAGGCGTGTGCCGGATCTGGCGCTGGCGCTGGCGTTGATCGAGCTCTTGGCGGCGGCGCACCGGCAGGGTGGGGCGTGGCGGACCCCGGCGCTCAGCCATGAACTTCACGCACCGCCGGGCGTCGTGACCGACTACCTGACGGCATTGGCGCGCGCGGGCTTCGTGGCGGAGACGACCGGCCGCGCCTGGATCTTGAATCGCGACCTCGCCGCGGTGACGCTGGGCGATCTGCGCGGCGCGTTGGAGAAGGCCATCGGCAATCAGCGGCGAAGCCGATGGGCCGACAGGCTGGACCCGGCGATCGGCGCCTTGCGCGAGGTGGAGGCCGAGGTGATGGCGCTGCCGATCGCGAGCGTCCTCGACGCCGGCAGGTACGGGAAGGCGGAGCCTGCGACGATCCGGTCTTAGAGACTGTTTGAGAACGCGGGGGTCACATCATCTCCCGCTCGGCGATCCGGCTCAGCGCGGCGGCTCTGGCCAGCGTCTGGCGGTCCGTTCCGCCGTTCGTGACGGCCAGCAGCGCCGAGGCGGGCAGCAGATCCGAAAACATGGTTCGCAGGGTGGCGACGATCCGGGCGGCCCGGTCGTCGCAGACGCGATAAAATACATGTTTGACCTGGCGGCGGCTCTGGATCAGCCCGGCCTCGCGCAGCGCTGTCAGTTGCTGGGATAGCGTCGGTTGTCGAATGCTCAAGGCTACCTCCATTTCCATCACCGACCGCTCGCCTTCCAGCAGCAGGCAGACGATCGCGAGACGGCTCGGGTTCCCCAAGGCGCGCAGCAAGTCGCTCGCAGCCCCAATATCCCGACACAACAATGACGCCTTCATACACACCTACCTGTCGAATGCGCTTGACGGCCACCGGCTCGACCGACAATCTACAAAAAAGTATAACGATGATCCGCGGGAGTAAAGTCCAACCACCTCTTGGAGCCTCGGTGATGGTATTGCGCGTCGGCATTCATCCTAACAACCTGCACCTGTTCCTCGCCGGGAGCTGGCCGGGCGCCTTCGACGGGCTGGACGTCACGTTTGTGCCTTATGAGGAGGGGCGGGACAGTGCGAAGCTGCTGGCCGAAGGGCGCATCGACATGTGCGGCACCGGGTCCACGCCGCCGATCCTGGCGCAGGCGGCGGGAATGGACGTGGTGTACGTGGCCGCGTCCGCGCCACGGCCGGCCAATGGGGGGCTGGTCGTCGCACCGGGCTCCCCCATCACCGATATGCGGAGCCTGAAGGGCGGGCGCGTCGCCTTGCTGGACGGTTCCTTCCACACATACCTGCTGGCACGCGAGCTTGAGAAGGTGGGGTTGCGTCTGGGCGATGTGCACCGGACCGAACTCTCGCCGGGGGCCTCGCTGCGGGCGCTGGGAACCGGGGAGGTGGAGGCATGGGTCGCCATGGCCCCCCTTCTGGACCAGTCGCTCGCCGCTGGCCGAGCACAGTTGCTAACCCGTTGCGGTGATACGATTCCCAACCGTTCCGTGTTCTGGACCTTGCGCGGATGCGCGGTGTCGGAGGCGACATTGGACGGCTTCGCCGCTTGTCTGGCGCGGTTGGGGCGGGACATCGCCGCCGATCCGCTGCGAGCGGCACGGCTGCTGGCCGACGCGGGAGCCGGCGAGGCGGATATCGCCGCCTGGCGGGAGGTGGTCGCGGCGCGGGACTGGTCGATCGGTCCCGCCGGGCCGCAGATCATCGCCGAACAGCAGGCGGAAGCCGACACACTCGTCCGGCATGGCGATCTGCCGAGACAGCTCGACCTCGCAACCGCCCTGCGCCCCGCCTTTCTCGCGGCCTGATCCGCCTGGAGCCCTGATTCGCCTGGAGCCTCGTGAAATGAACGTCCTTTGGTATATGTGCGCGCCCGATGGCGCCTATCCGTGGACACCGCAGGGGTCGCGGAAGGTCGATTACGGCTATTTCCGCCAGCTCGCCATGGCATACGACCAGCTTGGCTATACCGGCGCGTTGTTCGCCACCGGATCGCATGACGTCTGGGTGTTGGCCGCGTCGCTGCTGCCGGTCACCGAACGGCTGAAGTTCCTGATCGCCATCCATCCCGGGCTGGTGCCCGTCACTCTGCTGGGCAAAATGGCGGCCACGCTGCAGGAATTCTCCCGTGGCCGGGTCATGATCAATGTCGTCTCCGGTGACGCCAAGATGCTGGGTGCCTATGGCATGCACCTGCCGCATGACGACCGCTACGACATGGCGGCCGAATATCTGGGGGTGTGGCACCGGCTGATGGCCGGCGAGAGCGTCACCTATGAGGGCAAGTATCTCGCCGTCACCGGCGCCAAGATCGCCCTGCCCACGGGCAGCGCCATCCAGCCGCCGCCGCTCTGGTTCGGCGGCTCGTCCGACCGCGCCATCGACGTCGCGGCCCAATATGTCGACACTTACCTTTCCTGGGGCGAGACGCCGGAGCAGATGCGGCAAAAGGTGGAGCAAGTGAAGGCTGCCGCCGGCCGGCTCGGGCGAGAGCTGTCCTATGGTGTCCGCCTCTACGTCATCGTGCGCGAAACCGATTCGGAAGCATGGGAGGCCGCGCAGTGGCTGTACGACCGCATGGATGAGGGAGCCATCGCCGCCAACCAACGTTTCGTCGGCGGTACCGATTCGGTGGGCCAGCAGCGCATGTCCGCGATGCATGGCGGCGTCAAGGCGGCGGACCCGCGGTCGCTGGAGATCGCGCCCAACATCTGGTCCGGCATCGGCCTGGTGCGGCCCGGACCCGGTACCGCCATCGTGGGCTCGCCGGATACGGTCATCCGGACCCTGGAGGCTTATCAAGCGGCCGGGGTGGAAACCTTTATCCTCTCCGGCATGCCGTTGCTGGAGGAAGCCTATCGCTTTGGCGAGTTGGTGCTGCCGCGTCTGCCGGTGGAACGGGAGGTGAGGGACGTGAAACACTTCACCTGGTCGACCCTGTTCGATCGCGACCTGTCCGGCGGTGACCCGCCCGACGGGGCTTCGTCCAGCGGGGCTTCGTCCAGCAGTCCGGCGGCAGGCTGAGGAGATCCGCATGATCCTCGACGAGCGCACCTATGCCATCCATCCGGTCCATGTGAAGGACTACCTCGACCTCTATGTGGCCGAAGGGATGGCGTTGCAGATCAGCCATCTTGGCGAGCTGGTGGGGTGGTTCACCACCGATGCGGGGGTGGTGAACGAGGTCGTGCATATGTGGCGCTACGCCGATATGGGGGATCGCGAGCGCCGCCGGGCGGCGATGGAAGCCGATCCGCGCTGGCAGGCGTTTCGAAGCCGCGCCGCGGTCTATGTGCAGTCGATGCGTAGCCGCATCCTGCGCCCGACCTCCTTTTCCCCGATGCGCTGAGCGGGCCATGAAAAGCGGTATGCGCCTCTTGTCCCCGATCGCGCTGTTGCTGGCGTGGCAGGCGTGCAGCGCGTCCGGCATCTTGCCGTCGCGCATCCTGGCCTCACCCACGCAGATCGCGCTGACCGCCTGGGAGCTGACCCGTTCGGGCGAGCTGCTGACCAGCCTGCTCGTCTCCCTGCTGCGCGTGGCCGCCGGCTTCGGCATCGCGCTCGCGGCCGGCGTGACGCTCGCGGTGCTGGCGGGGTTGTCGCGCGCCGGCGATGTGGTGGTGGATCCGCTGCTGCAGATGTTCAAGGCGATGCCGTTCCTGGGCCTGCTGCCGCTGTTCATCCTGTGGTTCGGCATCGGCGAGCTGCCGAAGGTCGGGCTGGTCGCGATCGGCGCGCTGTTTCCCATCTATCTCACGCTTTATGGCGGCATCGCCGGCGTGGATGCGCGGCTGGTCGAAGCCGCCCGCATTCTCGGCCTCGACCCGCTGGAGCGGGTGGTCCACATCATCCTGCCCGCTGCGTTGCCCGCCCTGCTGGTGGGCGTGCGTTATGGGTTGAGCGTGGCCTGGCTCAGCCTGGTGGTCGGCGAACAGATCAATGCCAGCAGCGGGCTCGGCGCGCTCATCACCAGGGCGCGAGACTTCCTGCAGACGGACGTCATCGTCGTCTGCCTGCTGGTCTATGCCGGTATGGGGCTGGCGACGGATGCGCTGGTGCGGTTGGCGGAAAAGCGTCTCCTGGACTGGCGATTGGCGCTGACCGTATGAGCCCGCCCATTCTTCAGATACGCGGCCTTACCCGGGCGTTTGGTCCACGGGTCGTGCTGGACCGGCTGGATCTGTCGCTGCAGCCGGGCGAGTTCGTGGCCCTGTTGGGCCGCAGCGGCTCGGGCAAGTCCACCCTGCTGCGCGTCCTGTCCGGCCTGGACGAGGTGCCCGGCGCGGTGGCGCAGCTCCCGCCGCGCCGGACCATGGTGTTCCAGGAACCCCGGCTGATGCCGTGGAAGAGGGTGCTGGCGAATGTAGCGCTGGGCCTGCGCCGACCGGATGCCCAGGCGGTTGCGCGGGCCGCCCTGGCGGAGGTCGGGCTGGAAGGGCGGGAGGCGGCCTGGCCGAAATCGCTGTCGGGGGGCGAAGCCCAGCGCGTCGCCCTCGCCCGCGCCCTGGTGCGGGAACCGGATCTGCTGCTGCTGGACGAACCCTTCGCGGCGCTGGACGCCCTCACCCGGATCCGCATGCACGCGCTGGTCAGCGAGCTTTGGCGGCGGCATCGTCCCGCCATCCTGCTGGTGACGCATGACGTCTGGGAAGCCGTGATGCTGGCCGACCGTGTGCTCCTGCTGGAAGGCGGGCGGGTCGTCCACGGCGTCACCATCGACGTGCCCCATCCGCGCCGGCGCGGAGACGGGCGCTTGGCGGTCCTTGAAGATGAGTTGCTGACCCGGCTCGGTGTGGCGGCCAGTCCGGCGGTCGATGCCCTCCCTATTGAAAGGACGACACATTATGCATAGACGCACTTTCGGCCTGTTCGCCGCCGCGACCCTCCTGGCCGGGCCGGGCCTGATTGGGTCGGGTCGGTCGGCGCGCGCCGCGGGCGACGTCGTCCGCATCGGATGGCTGCGCGGCCCCAACGATGTGACGCTCGCCAAGGCACGCGGCTCGCTGGAAAAGGCGCTGGCGGCGCAGGGCGCCACGGTGGAATGGTCCGGTCCTTTCCCGGCCGCCGCACCGGCGGTGGAGGCGATGAACGCCGGCGCCATCGATATCACGGTCGGCAGCTCCACCTCCTGCATCGCCTCCTTCGCCGCCGGCGTGCCGATGGTGATCTTCGCCTACCAAAAGATGGCGCCCGCCGCCGAGGGCATCCTCGTGAAACGGGAATCATCCATCCAGACGGTGAAAGACCTGGCGGGCCGCAGCGTGGCGGTAAATCGCGGCGGCACGGGGGAATACCTGCTGGTGCGGGCTCTGGAACGGGCCGGCATGGACCCGAAAAGCGTCACCCGCACCTATCTCAGCCCCAGCGATGGCGGCCCCGCCTTTACCTCCGGCCATGTGGATGCCTGGGCGACCTGGGACCCGTTTCTGGCCATCGCCGTGAAGAGCTACGACGCGCGTATCCTGGCGGATGGCGCGGCCATCGGCTCCGACAACGCCGTCACCACCATGGCGACCAAGGCTTTCGCCACCGAGAAGCGGGCCTTGCTGCGGGTCGTCTTCGATACGCTCCAGGCCGACAACGCCTGGGCCGCGGAGCATAAGCAGGAGGCGGGGCTGATCTGGACGCAGGTGATGGGCGTGCCGACCGACCTGGCGGAGGAGATCGGCCGCAACAATGCCGTGCCGACCCGTGCCGTGACCACGGCGGACGTCACCCAGATCGGCCGTATCGCCGACTGGTATGCCGCCAACGGCATCGTACCCCGCCGGCCGAACGTGGAAGACGGTGTCCTCAAGCTGGAAAACTGAGCGAAACGGCCGCTTAGCGAACCTTGTAAGGTGACGTCTTGGACCACTGTTCGACGAAGGCCATGAAAGTGGGGTCGGTCTCCGGTGGCAGCATGACCTTGAGGATCACGAGCTGATCGCCGCTGGCCTGCTCGCCGGCCAGCGGCACGCCGCGGCCCTTGAGGCGCAGGATCGTGTCGCTGTTGGAGCCCTTCGGCACCTTGAGGGTGACCGGCCCGGTCAGGGTCGGCACCGTGATGGCGGCACCCAAGGTGGCTTCGGCGACCGTGACCGGCAAGGTCATCGTGATGTCGTTGCCGGCGCGGTTGAGTTGCGGGTGAGGGATCACCTTGATCGTCACATAGGCGTCGCCCGACGGCCCACCATTCTGGCCGACGGCGCCACGCCCCTTGAGGCGTAGCGTCTGGCCCGCTTCGGTCGCGGGCGGGATGACCAGATCGACGGTCCGGCCATCGATCATCGCGACATGCTTGCGCGCGCCGATCGCGGCTTCGACGAGGCTCACTTCCAGCACATGCGAGGTGTCGGCACCCGGGCGTTTCGGCCGAGGCGCCTGGCCGCCGCCCGTGAATTTCGAGGTTCGCCGGAAGAACTCCGACAGAGCATCGTCGCCGCCCATCGCCTTGCCAAAACGCGCGCGCGTCGCTGCCTCGGCATCCCAGCGCTTGCGCTTTTCCGGGTCGACCAGCGTGTCGTAGGCGACCGTCAGATCTTCGAAACGGCGCGCCGCCATCGGGTCGCCGGGATTGAGGTCCGGGTGGACCTCTTTCACCAGCTTGCGATAGGCGCGCTTGATGTCGTCGATCGAGGCGTCGCGGCCTAGCCCGAGCTGTGCATAAGGATCCATCATCGGCGGGTAGCATCGGCATTCTGTCTTAGCAACTGGTAAATATTCGTCGTCGTGGGATGCGAAGGCGCGCGGACCGGTTGGAAAATCGGCGCCGCGCGGCTACATCTCAGGAGGACATGTCATGAAAAGGATGCGGCCGATGGATGGCCTCGCGAGTACCGATCCGTTCACTCTCTTCGACGCGTGGTTCGACGAAGCCAAGCGGTCGGAGCCGAACGATCCCAATGCGATGGCGCTGGCGACCGCGACCAAGGATGGGATGCCGTCCGTGCGCATCGTCCTGTTGAAGGGCATCGATCCGCGCGGCTTCGTCTTCTATACGAATTTCGAAAGCCGCAAAGGCGGTGAGCTGACCAGCAACTCGCGCGCGTCGCTCTGTTTCCATTGGAAAAGCCTGCATCGCCAGATCCGCATCGAAGGTGGGGTCGAGGTGGTGGGCGATGACGAAGCCGATGCCTATTACGCCACGCGCCCGCGCGACAGCCGGATCGCCGCCTGGGCCTCGGCGCAGTCCCGGCCGTTGGAAAGCCGTGACGTGCTGAAGCTGCGGGTCGCCGAACTCACCGAGAAATTCGCCGATGGCGAGATCCCGCGGCCGCCCTTCTGGTCAGGCTTTCGCGTGGTGCCCCAGCGTATCGAGTTCTGGCAGGACCAGCCCTTCCGGTTGCACGACCGGCTGGTCTATACCCGGAGCGAATCCGGCTGGACCACCGGACGGTTGTTCCCGTGAGGCGGCTGGTCCGATAAGGTCGATCGCCGCTAGACCGGAGCCGTCATGACAGACGTAGCACCCACTCTGATCCTCACCGGTGCCAGCCGTGGCATCGGCCATTCCACCGTCAAGCGGTTCAGCGATGCCGGGTGGCGCGTGATCACCTGCTCGCGCGATGTGGTGCCGGCCGAATGCAAGCGGGACCCGAACTGGACCCACCACATCACCGCCGATCTCGCCGATCCGGCCAGCGTCGGGGAGTTCGTCGCCGAGGCCAATGACGCGTTGGCCGGCCGGCCGCTGCATGCGCTGGTCAACAACGCGGGGATCTCGCCGAAAACCCCGTTTCAGGAGCGGCTCGGTTGTCTCAACGGGCCGCTCGACGAGTGGCACCAGGTGTTTCAGCTCAACTTCTTCACGCCGGTCAGTCTCGCACGGGGCTTCGCCTCCGCCTTGGCGCGCGGCAAGGGCGCCATCGTCAACGTGACGTCGATCGCCGGCCATTCGGTGCATCCCTTCGCAGGGTCGGCCTATGCCACGTCCAAGGCGGCGCTATCGGCGCTGACGCGCGAGATGGCGGTCGAGTTCGCGCAGCTCGGCGTGCGTGTCAACGCGGTCGCGCCCGGCGAGATCGAGACCGCCATGCTGTCGCCCAATACCGATGTGCTGGTGCCGCGCATCCCGCTGCATCGCCTGGGGCAGCCCAGCGACGTCGCCTCGGCGATCTTCTATCTGTGCAGCCCCGAGGCGGCCTATGTGACCGGTGTCGAGATGTTCGTCACCGGCGGCCAGCACCTGTTCTAGGGTCTATGGGTTCCCGAAGCTGTCGGCACTTTGACGCTGCCCCATCCGTCGCAGCTCCTCATCGTGGTCGGGATGCAGCGTTCCCATGAGCCGGTCCCAGAACGTGAAGTGCGTCGAAAAGTTGAACAGAAAATAGCGGTGATGTTGGTCGTGATTCGTGGTGCTGATGATCGGCGACCCCGGTTGACACAACCAGCCGCCATGTTCGAAGCCGGAGTGACCGACCACGCCCGAGATCTGGTCGTAGATCTTGTGTACGAACAGGACTAGGGGAGCGACCGGGAACAGCAGATGCGCGAAGAGCCAGTAAGACTGTAAAAAGCAATTGTCGAGGAAGGTATCGCTGTTGTTCGACCATACGCTCGGCGTGATGGAGCGGTGGTGCCAGCGGTGTACATGGCGATAGAGCGGCTTCCAATGAATGAGCCGGTGGAACCAGTAAAACCAGGTATCGAAGAGCACCATCGAGACGACGAAAGAGACCGCTGTATTCAAGACGGTCGGATGGGCCGGCCGCCAGCCGATCCCCAATGTGGAATTTACCCACCAGCCGAGCGAGAAGAAACCCGCGATATAGGCGATGGAGCGCAAGCTTTGCCGGAGATCCCGCCGCTCTTCCTGGCGACGCGCGGCGCGGTCCTGCTGGATCCTGAGTTCGGGATGCCGGCGGTTAAGGAACAGCACGGCATAGGCGGACACGAAATAGCAGCTTAGCAGCACGCCGTAGGTGAGCGCGAACAGCTGGCAGAGCTCGAATAGCTTAGCCACGATAGTCATCGAAAAACCCAAACCGTCTGCCGCGGGGAAACTGCCGATCGGATGCGCTCCGGAAAAGACGGTGCGGATGCCACAGGTGTTTGGTCGCGCCTGGAGAAATCCAACTCATTCTGAATGCCAATCGCAGCTTCGAGGATTGGGATCCTAGCGTGCGAATTTATCTCGTTGATGTCGGTCTCTATACCGTTTGGACAAAATGTGTCTGTCGTGACGCGATGGCCGACCTGGGGATGGCCGGTGGTGAAGGGTACGGTACCCGAGATTCCCGGTCAGGAAACCGGGGGAGATGAAGGGTCGGATGACGGTTCTTTTGCCGGCGAAGGCGAGTCTGGGTCAGACTTGGGAAGGGATCGTCCAAGCTTGCCCTCCTTGACCAGGACAGCGCGCTTTTGCGCCGTGAAACTGCGGAGGGTCGCGTAATAGTCCAGAGATGTCTTCTCCAGGGAGTTCGTGGTCGGCAGCACTTCCGCCCGGCCGTCGACTATGCCCAACCCGCTGCCGGCCAAACTGATAGTCGACATTGTACCGCCGGGAATATAGCCAAGCGGATCGGCGACGAACCCCACCGCGCGTCCGGCCGTATCGCGCAGGTTGGTAAAGCCGAGCAGGGGCAGTTGCACGCTGGGTCCGGTGCCCACTCCCCAGACGCCCAGGGTCTGGCCAAAATCGGCGTCGTGATACCCAAGATCCCACCCGGTCGCGGGATCGAAAAATCCAGCGCCGCCTACCGTGGTGTTGACGGCGAAGCGTGCGGTGGTCGTCCAAGCTCGACTGACGTTCCCCTGCAGCAGGTCATTCACGAGGACGACCGGCTCGCCCAGATTGGAGACGAAATTATGCACGGATCGCCGCGCGCCGGCGGGTACGTTATCCACATACGCGGTCGCGACGGGTTTGAGAACGTGGTGGTCGACAAACAAGTTGCCCGCGAAGATCGCGCGATTCATCGGCTCGATGGGGTCGTTGGCGTCATCATAGGCGGCCCGGCCGGCCGGATCCGTGGGCACCTGCGCGCAGCCCGCGATCGCCAGGACGCCTACCAACATCGACAAAGAACCGGCTCTCTGTAAAAAGCCACGCATTGTGACAGGTTCTGCATTAATCATGACTTGAATCCCGTTACATATAGTCGATTTGTGGGTTGCTCGGATGAGGTCATGCTGGATCTCCAATCGCATCAGCAGTATCCCCCGCGGCGGGTACTCTAATTCGTGGGTCGCACCGAAGGAGATACTGGGCTCGAAGGTCCGTTGCGTGAGTGGGCTGCTCTTCGCCTGCCGGTGGCCCGGTCGACGACGGTTGCACAGCTCGACGAAGGGATGGGTACTGGCTGCTCCCGGTTGAATGGCAGCCATCCTAGAAGGCGTTTTTAGCCGCTTGATGTTCGTTTTGTGGGCGCGCCACGACATTGTGTTCGGCGCAGTACAAATGGACGAAACTCAGACATGAGCCCGATATTTTTGAGCGCTATTCTAGGAAAATGCTCGCCATGCCCCATCTCTTGCTCGTCGATGACGATGAAGAAATTTTGTCCCTCCTGACCGATTTCTTCCGCAAACACGGCCATACCGTCGCTGTCGCCACGAACGGAACCGCCATGTTCGAGGCTCTGCGGTCGCAGAAGGTGGATCTCGTGATTCTCGACGTCATGCTGCAGGGGGAGGATGGCTTCAGCCTCTGCCAAAGGTTGAGGACGGGATCCCGCGTGCCGGTCATCATGCTGACCGCCATGGCGGATCATACGGATCGTGTCGTCGGGCTGGAGATCGGCGCCGATGATTATCTGACCAAGCCGTTCGATCAGCGCGAATTGCTGGCG
>DATMGU010000133.1:0-128650 GCA_035555315.1 Allostellaceae bacterium | reverse complement strand
GTGTAGGTCGTCGTTCCCGCCCGATATTCGTTGAGCGTGATGTCCACCGCCTGACGCGCCAGGCGTACCGCTTCCGCCTGGGCACCCGCCTCCTGCTGGAGAATGCGCAGGTTGGACAGCTGATCCTCCACATTCTGAAAGGCCGCCAGCACGGTCTCCCGATAATTGGCGACACTCTGGTCATAGCCGGCGCGGGCGGCGTCCACCGCGGCGCTGCGGGCTCCCCCATCCAGCAGCGTTCCACTGCCGCTGGCCGCCACGGACCACAGCATATTCGACGCGGACATCAAGGAGTCGAGCGGCCCGCCGGAGAAGCCGAAGGCGGCGGACAAGGTGACGGTCGGGTAATAGGCCGCGACCGCGACGCCGATCAGCGCGTTCTGCTGCTGCATCGTCCGCTCGACCTCGGCGATGTCGGGACGACGCTCCAGCAGGGTTGAGGGGAGCGTGAGCGGTACGTCCGGTACGGTGTTCGCCAGCTCCCCCGGGGGGATGGTGAGGTCGGCCGGCGGCTTGCCGATCAGCAGCGCGATGGCATGCTCGTATTGCGCGCGAAGCTGAGCGGCGGCGATGGCGGAAGCGCGCGTCGTCTGGAGCTGCGTTTGCGCCGTGACGACGTCGGCCAGCGCCGCGACGCCGGCGGCATGCTGGTTCTGTGTGATGAGGAGGCTGCGCTCATAGGCGCGCACCGTGTCGTTCAGCAGCCGCGTCAGCGAATCCTGGTAGCGCAGCGCGAAATAGTCGGTGACGAGATCGGTCTGCGCGGACAGCGTCAGGGCCGCGAGCTCCGCGGCACTCGCTTGTGCGCTGGCTTTGTCACTCTCGATTTGGCGGCGAACCTTGCCCCAGAGATCGAGATCCCAGCTCGCCGTCGCCTCGACCGTGTTGGTCGTGCTGAGGACGCCGGCGCTTTTCTTCCGGGTGACGCTCGGCGCGCCGGTGACGGTCGGAAACAGGTTGGACCGTTCCTCCCGCACCACGGCCTGGGCTTGGCGATAGGCCGCTTCATAGGCCTTGAGATTCTGGTTGTTGATCGCGACTTGCGAGGCCAGCGAGTCCGCCAGCGGATCCTGGTACACGCGCCACCATGCGCCCCGATCGGCGGCATCCGCCGGTTCGGCGATCTTCCAACCCTCCGGCGCCTCCTTGAAGGCAACGGGCATCGCCGTGTCGGGCTTATGATAATCGGGGCCGACCGCGCAGGCCGAGAGCGCCAATAGCGAGCAGCACAGCGCGCCGCCGTTGAGCAGCCTTCTCATGACGAAGCCACTCATCGAGACGTCTCCGGGGCGGCCGGTCCCGACGGAAGCCGATGCCAGGGTTTCGGCGACCGATGCCGGATGCGGTCGAGGTACAAATAGACCACCGGGGTGGTGTAGAGCGTCAGCAGCTGGCTCAGGATCAACCCGCCGATGATGGCGATGCCGAGCGGACGCCGGAGTTCGGCGCCCATCCCGTGATCGATGACGAGGGGGATCGCGCCGAACAGTGCCGCGCAGGTGGTCATCATGATCGGGCGAAAGCGCATCATGCAGGCGCGGTGGATCGCCTCTTCGGGCGAGAGAGCGTCGTCGCGTTCGGCCTGGAGCGCGAAGTCCACCATCATGATGGCGTTCTTCTTGACGATGCCAATCAGCAGAAAGACGCCGATCAGGGCGATGACGCTGAACTCCGTATCGGTCAGGAGCAGGGCCAGCACCGCCCCGACGCCGGCCGAGGGCAGGGTGGAGAGAATGGTCACCGGATGCACGTAGCTTTCATAAAGGATGCCGAGCACGGCATAGACGGCGAGCAGGGCGGCGCCGATCAGCAGCGGCATGGTGGAGGTCGTCGCCTGGAAGGTGCCCGCGCTACCGGCGAAGCCGCCATGCACCGTGACGGGCATGTGGATCTCTCGCACGGCCTGCTCGACGGCCGCCGTGGCGTCCGCCAGCTTGTAGCCGGAAGCGAGATTGAACGAGATCGTCGCGGCGGCGGACTGGCCCTGATGGTTGACCTGCACCGGGGTCGTCGTTTCCCGCAATGTCGCGAAGGCGGCTAACGGGATCATGGTTGAGGAACTGGTGCTGACCGCGGCACCGCTCGACGCGCTGCCGCCGCTGCTGGTCGCGATCGAATTGGTCGACTGATTGGTGGCCGAGGCGCTGCTGGACGACGTTGACGTGGATGACGAGGACGTCGTCACCGTGCCGGATACCGCGTTGCTGCTGGCGGTGCCGGAGGCCGATTCGCCCGACGTGCTGACATAGATGAGCTTGAGGGAGTCCGGATCCTCAAGATAGCGGGGCGCCAGCTCCATGACGACATGGTACTGGTTCTGCGCCTTGTAGATCGTCGAGACCTCGCGCTGGCCGAAGGCATCGTACAGGGTCGCGTCGATCCCATCGGGTGTCAGGCCGTAGCGCGCGGCCGTGGCACGGTCGATCTCCAGCCGGGTCTCCAGGCCGCCTGTCTGCTGGTCCGAGGCGACATCGGCGAGCGCCGGGCTGCGTTTCATGGCCGCCAGCAGCTTTGGCGCCCATTCCCTGAGTTGCGCCGTGCTGTCGGCCTGCAGCGTGTATTGGAACTGCGCGAAGCTCATGCGGCCGCCGATGAAGAGATCCTGCATCGGGAACATCATCAATTGGGCTCCCGGTACCGCGGCGAGCTTCGTGCGCAGCCGGGCCATCACCTCAAAGGCCGTGGCATCCCGCTCCGCCAGCGGCTTAAGGGTCACGAAGACCTGGGCTTCATTGGTCCCGCGGCCGCCCGTGAAGCCCGTGACGGTCTCGACCGCGGGATCGGCCTGAACGATGGCTTGCGCCTGCGCCAGCTTCGGCCGCATCGCCTGGAACGAGATGCTCTGATCCGCCGTGATGCCGCCCATCATCAGCCCGCCATCCTGCTGCGGGAACAGGCTTTTCGGCACGATCATGAACAGCAGGACGTTGAGGCCCACGGTCAGGAGCAGCGTCGCAAGAACCAGGCGGGGATGGTCGAGGGCCCGGCGCAGGGAACGGTCGTAGAGGGTCTGCAATCCGTCGATCACGCGGCCGACCGCGCGGGAGAAGCGGCCGGGCGATCGATGCCGGTCCGGCCTCAGCAGGAGGGCGCACAGCATTGGCGTCGTGGTCAGGGCCAGCACGAGCGAGACGGCGATCGCCAGGGACAGCACGATGGCGAATTCGCGGAAGAGCCGTCCGACGATGCCGCCCATGAGGAGGATCGGCAGAAACACGGCGACCAGCGAGACGCTCATGGACAGGACCGTGAAGCTCACTTCCTTGGCACCGAGCAGGGCCGCCTCGATGCGCGACATGCCCGCCTCGATATGGCGGGCGATATTCTCCAACACGACGATGGCGTCATCCACGACGAAGCCGGTGGCGATGGTCAGCGCCATCAAGGAGAGGTTGTCGAGGCTGTAACCGAACAGGTCCATCATGGCGAAAGTGCCGAGAATGGAGATCGGTACCGTGACGCTGGGGATCAGCGTGGCGCGGGCGCTGCGCAGGAACAGGAAGACCACCAGGATCACCAGCGCCACGGCGATGATCAAGGTCCATTCCGTGTGCTGGAGCGAGGCGCGGATCGTGCTGCTGCGATCGCCGGAAAGCGTCATTTGCACGTCGCCGGGCAGGGCCGCCCGCAGCTGCGGCAGCACCGCTTTGACGTGGTCGACGATGTCCACGATGTTGCCGCCCGGCTGCTTGAACAGCATCAGGAGCACGGCGGCCTGACCGTTGACGGAGCCCTCGTTGCGGATGTCCTCGACGGAATCGACGACCTCGGCCACGTCCCTAAGATAGACGGGCCGATCGTTGCGAAAAGCGATGACGAGATCGCGATAATCCGCGGCGAGCTCCGCTTGGTCGTTGGCGTAGAGCTGATAGCGTTGACCGCCATCGTCGATCGTGCCCTTGGCGCTGTTCGCATTGGCGGCCGACAGCGCGGCGCGCACATCCTCCAGACCAATGCCGTATTTGAACAGGGCACCGGGATTGAGCTCGACGCGCACCGCCGGCAGCGAGCTGCCGCCGACATCGACATTGCCGATGCCCGGCACCTGCAACAGGCGTTGTTCGAGCACCGTGGCGGCGCTGTCGTAGAGCTGCCCGCGCGTCAAGGTCTTCGAGGCTAGAGCCAGGATCAGGATCGGCGCGTCGGCCGGATTGAATTTGCGATAGGTCGGAGTGCTCTTGAGGGCGGTCGGCAGATCGGCGCGCGCGCCATTGATCGCGGCCTGGACATCGCGGGAGGCGCCCTCAATATCGCGGTTGAGGCCGAACTGCAGGATGACGCGGGTCGAGCCCGTGCTGTTCTCGGACGTCATCTCGGTGACGTCGGCGATCTGGCCGAGGCGGCGTTCCAGGGGGGCAGCCACGGTGGCGGCCATGGTCTCCGGGCTGGCCCCCGCCATCTGCGCCTGCACCATGATGGTCGGAAAATCCACCGCGGGCAGGGGGGCCACCGGCAGCTTGCCGAAGGCGAGAAGCCCCGCGAGCGCGATGCCGAGCGTCATCAGCGTGGTCGCGACCGGGCGCCGGATGAAGGGAGCGCTGATGTTCACAGGGCACCCTCCTCCGGCCGCAACCCATCCGGTCCCAACCCATCCGGTCCCAGCCCGGTCCCGGTCAGACGCCGCAGCCGCACCGCGACGCGGTCGAGGGTGAGATAGACCACCGGCGTGGTGAACAGCGTGAGCAATTGGCTGACCGCGAGGCCGCCGATCATGGCGATGCCGAGAGGCTGGCGCAGCTCCGATCCGGTGCCGTTGCCGAGCGCCAGCGGCACCGCCGAGATGAGTGCCGCCATGGTGGTCATCAGGATCGGCCGGAAGCGCAGGAGACAAGCCTGATGGATCGCCTCGCGCGGCGGCAACCCGTCATCGCGCTCGGCGACGATGGCGAAGTCGATCATCATGATCGCATTCTTTTTGACGATGCCGATCAGCAGGATGATGCCGATGACCCCGATCACGTCGAGATCCGTGCCGGTCAGCTGCATGGCGAGCAGCGCGCCGATGCCGGCGGGCGGCAGCGTCGACAGGATGGTGATGGGGTGGATGAAGCTTTCGTAGAGAATGCCCAGGACGATGTACATCACCAGTACCGCCGCCAGCATCAGGAAGAGTTCGTTCGTCAGCGATGCTTGGAAAGCGGCCGTGGCGCCCTGGAAGCTGGTGCCGAAGCTGTCGGGCAGACCGATCGTCCGCTCCGCCGCCCGCACGACCGCCACGGCGCTGCCGAGCGACGCGCCGCTGGCGAGGTTGAAGGAGATGGTGGTCGTCGGGAATTGGGCGAGGTGGCTGATCTGCAAGGGCTTGTGGGCCGTGACGATCCGGGCGATGGCACTGAGTGGGACCTGTCCGCTGCTTGCCGTGGAGGATGGCAGGTAGATCGAATCGAGGGCGGCGAGCGTGTCGTTCAGCTTCGGATCGGCTTCCAGGATGACCCGCATCTGGCTCGCCTGGGTGAAGATGGTGGAGACGATGCGCTGACCGAAGCTGTCGTAAAGCGCGTTGTCGATGGTCGCGAGCGTGATGCCGAAGCGTGCCGCCGTGGCGCGGTCCACCTCCACGGAGGCCGATAACCCGCTATCCTGCAGGTCGCTCGTGACGTCCGCCAGCTCGGGTGCCTTGCGGAGCTGTGCGACGAGCTTCGGAACCCAGCCGCTCAGCTCGGTGAGCGAGGGGTTGTAGAGGATGAACTGGTACTGGGTCGCGCTGATATCCGTGTCGACCGTCAAATCCTGCACGGGCTGCATATAGAGCGAGATGCCGGACACGCCGGCGACGCCGCGCTGGAGACGGCGGATGATCTCGCTGGCGGTGGCGCTGCGCTCGTCCTTGGGACGCAGGTTGATCTGCAGGCGGCCGACATTCAACGTCGTGTTGCTGCCATCCACCCCGATGAAGGAGGACAGGCTCACCACGTCCGGATCCTTCAGCACGGCTTCGGCCAGGGCGACTTGCCGCTCGCTCATATGGCTGAACGAGACGGATTGCGAGGCTTGGGTGACGCCCTGGATGATGCCGGTGTCCTGGATCGGGAAGAATCCCTTGGGCACCACGAGATAGAGCCACACCGTCAAGCCGACCGTCGCGGTTGCGATCAACAGCGTGGTCATTTGACGGTCGAGGACGAAGCTCAGGGCATGATCGTAGCCGTCGCTCAGCCGATCGAACCAGCCCCCGAACCAACGCTCGAACCAGTTGGCGCGCGACGGCTTGAGCGACGTGTCCGGCTGGGGCGGGTGATGCCGCAGCAATCGCGCGCACATCATCGGCACCAGCGTCAGGGAGACGATCGCGGACAGCACGATGGTAACGGCCAGCGTCACGGCGAACTCGTAGAACAGCCGGCCGATCACATCGCCCATGAACAGGAGCGGGATCAGGACCGCCAGCAGCGACACCGTCAGCGAGATGATGGTGAAGGCGATCTGACGAGAGCCTTTCAGCGCAGCCTCGAACGGGCTTAGACCGGCTTCGATATGGCGGCTGATGTTCTCGATCACCACGATGGCGTCATCGACGACGAAACCCGTGGCGATGGTCAGGGCCATCAGCGACAGATTGTCGAGGCTGAAGCCCGCGAGATACATGACGGCGAGCGTGCCCACGAGGGAGAGCGGCACCGACAGGCTGGGGATGATCGTCGCGCGCAGATTTCGCAGGAACAGGAAGATCACCATCACGACCAGCCCGACCGCCAGGGCGAGCTCGAATTCGACATCCGCTACCGAGGCACGGATGGTGGTGGTGCGGTCCGTCAGCACCGTCGTGCTCACTGAGGACGGCATGCTGGCGGTCAGTTGCGGCAGCAGCGCCTTGATGCTGTCGACGACCTGGATCACGTTGGCGCCGGGCTGGCGCTGGACGTTCAAGATGATCGCCGGCGTAGTGTTCATCCAGGCGCCGAGCTGCGTGTTCTCCGCCCCCGCCACCACCTCCGCCACATCGGATAAAAGCACGGGCCGCCCGTTCTTATAGGCGATCACCGTTGCCAGGTAGTTGTTCGGGTCGCTGATCTGATCGTTCGCATCGATGGTGTAGGATCTGTGCGGCCCGTCCAGCGTGCCCTTTGGCGTGTTGACGTTGATCTTGCCGAGCGTGGTGCGCAGGTCGTCGAGATTGAGCCCATAGGCGGCCATGGCACGGATATTGGCGCGAACGCGGATGGCGGGCTTGTTGCCGCCGCTCAGCGTGACCAGGCCCACCCCGGCCAGCTGCGAGATCTTCTGCGCCAGCCGCGTATCGGCGAGCGTCTGAACCTCGGTCAAGGGCAGGGTCGAGGACGTCACCGCGATGGTCAGGATCGCGGCATCGGCCGGGTTCACCTTGGCATAGATCGGCGGGGCCGGGAGGTCGCTCGGCAGCAGGTTGTTGGCCGCGTTGATGGCGGCCTGCACTTCCTGCTCCGCGACGTCCAGCGACAAAGTGAGGTTGAACTGTAGCGTGACCACCGAGGCCCCGCCCGAAGACCGCGACGTCATCTGGCGCAGATCGGCCATCTGGCCGAGTTGCTTCTCAAGCGGCGCCGTGACGGCGGAGGTCATTACCTCCGGGCTGGCACCGGGATAGAAGGTTTGCACCTGGATGGTGGGATACTCCACGGCGGGCAATGCCGAGAGCGGCAGGTAGCGCCAGGCGATGAGGCCCACCACGAGCAGCGCCGCCATCAGCAGCGTCGTCGCCACCGGCCGCAGGATGAAGAGGCGCGACGGGTTCATCGGCGTCGCTCCGGCGAGGCGGGAGATCTCATGGCTTTGGGGTGCCCTGCTCTTGGGCGGCCTGCTCCTGGGGTGTGGTCCCGGCGGACTTGTCGCCGCCGGCGACGGCCGGGATCGTTATGGCGGCGCCGTCATGCAGGTGATCGGCACCATCCACCACCACGCGGTCGCCCGCCGCCAAACCGGACAGCACGGCGACGACGCCGCCGGCGGAGGCCCCGGTCTGGATCTTGCGGACCGACACCGTATTGTTGGGGTTCACCAGATAGACGAAGGTTCCGGGCGTGCCGTTCTGAACGGCCGCGACGGGCACCACGATCGCGTCATGCAGGGTGTCCAGCAGCAGCCGGGTATTGACGAACTGATTGGGGAACAGGGCGCCGTCGGCATTCGGGAAGAGGGCACGAAGCTTGACCGTGCCGGTCGTGGTGTCGATCTGGTTATCGAGCGTGTCGAGACTGCCATCGGCGAGCCTCGTGGTATTGGCGCGATCATAGGCGGCCACGCTGAGAGACGCGCCGTCGCGCAGGTGCCGCATGACCTGCGGGAGGCTGTCTTCCGGAAGGGTGAACACCACCGAGATCGGCTGAAGCTGCGTCACGATGACGATGCCGTTGGTGTCGGAGGCGGTGACGTAGTTGCCCTGGTCGACCTGTCGCAACCCAAGCCGCCCATCCACCGGCGAGACGATCCGGCAATAGGTCAGGTTGAGCGTCTGGGTGTCGACCTGGGCCTGGTCGGTATGCACGGTGCCTTCGTCTTGCCGCACCGTCGCCCGCGCCGTATCGAAGGTTTGCTGCGAAATCGAATCCTGCTTGCTCAGGCGGCGATAGCGCTCGAGGTCGAGCCGCGCATTGTCCAACAGCGCCTGATCTTTCTCGAGTTGTCCCTGATATTGGGCAAGGGCCACCTGATAGGGGCGGGGATCCACCTGGGCGAGTTGGTCGCCCTTCTTCACCATCTGCCCTTCGCGGAACGGAAGCTCCGTCAGATAGCCGCTGATCTGCGATTTCACTGTAACGGTCGCGAGCGGCGTGACCGTCCCCAGCGAGGTAAGGCTGACCGGCAGGTCGCCCTTGGTCGCCGTTGCCACCCCGACGGATTGCGCGGTTTCCATCCCGCCCGGGGCTCCCGGCGGACCTCCGGGCGGCCCGCCGCCCATGCTCCCCCGCTTCCAGGGTTCGCGCCAGACCAGAATGGCGGCCACCACGGCCACGGCCAGGAGGAGCCACGGCCAAACCGGCTTTCTCCTTGCCGGAATCGGATCAAGTCGGTCGTCATGTTTTTGAGGGGAGCGCGCGCGCGTATCCATGGGATTCCGTGAAACAGCAGATCTCGATCGAGGCATGGTGAACGATGCCCCGGAGAACCTAGTGAGGTGGCTCGGCCGTTCAACGGTAATATTGAATTATATAGATATTTACATATTTTATCCAAAATTATACAGAGTAATTACTTAGATATATGGATCTTATTTTGTATCTGTATTAACTTTATTGTCATGACCATCTCGATCCGGGAAACACATGGGCGGTCACCGGAGACGGCGGGCCTATCCTGTGCTGGACAATTGGTGATGCTTTGCAAGGATGATCCGAGCAGAGACGGTCGTGCTCCGGCTACGACGGACACCGCCGATGCGCCGGTCTTTACAAATGGCCAATCGCAAGGGAAGCAGTTGACCCAGACGCATATCCTCCTCGTCGAGGACGATCCGGAGATCCGAGAATCGCTGGAGCGCTTCCTGCGCGCCAATGGTTTCATAACGTCGATTGCCGACAGCGCCGAGGCGGCCGGCGATGTCTTGGCTCGTAGCGATATCGATCTTGTCCTGCTCGATCTGATGTTGCCCGGCGAGGATGGCCTTAGCTTGTGCCGTCGGTTGCGCGCGTCGAGCGGCCCGCACATCATCATGCTGACCGCCCTATCCGAACCGACCGATCGGGTCATCGGCTTGGAACTCGGGGCCGACGACTACATCTGCAAACCTTTTGATTCGCGGGAGCTTCTCGCCCGGATCCGGGCGGTCCTGCGGCGACCTCCCTTGGCGGAGGGCCAGCAGCGCCAGACCGGCGCCGACGCGGTCTTTCGCTTTTCCGGCTTCGGCTTCTATCCGCAGCGTCGCTACCTGCGCTCTCCCGCGGGGCTGCGCATTCCGTTGACCGGGGCGGAGGCGGATCTGTTGCTCGCGTTCTGCCAGAATGCGCGGCGGGTATTGTCGCGGGACGAACTGATCGGCCTCACCCGGGGCGAAGGTTTCGCGATCGCGACGCGATCCATCGACATCCTGGTCAGCCGCCTTCGACGCAAACTGGCGGGCGACGACCCGTTCGCCGATGTCATTCGAACGGTGCGGACGGATGGTTACGCGTTTCAGCCGCAGGTCGTCGTCGATGAATGACCGATTGCTCGGCACGATGCTCGGTCAGATTCTCGCGATCATCGCCGGGGCGTCGACGCTGACGTTCCTGCTTTTCCTTCTCCTGCTGTCGACGTTCTCGCCGACTATCCCCCCGGCGCCGCCATGGCCGTGGCCGAATGCCTACCGGATCGCGGCGCTCATCGAGGGCATCCATGCCATTCCCGAACGCGACCGGGCGCTCGTGGTCGCCGCCGCGACGCGGCCGGGCCTGTCGGTCCGGTTGACACAGGTGCCGACGCCCTGCGGCGCCCTCCGGTCCGATGCGCGGGACATGCAAACGGTGCTGAACACCGAGTTTCACGACCTCATGCTCGACGCGGTGGTGCATTCCTGCGATGGGATCGGTGCCGATCCTCGGGAAAACATTCAGATCCTGGCCAAAGTTGGCGACCAAACGCTGGAAATCCGAACCGAAAGATCCTCGAATATCCGTTTTTCCATGATCACCCTGCCGTTTGCCGGCGCCCTGCTGTTCCTCTGCATAGCTGTGGCGGCCATGTCGGCCTGGGCCATCTCGCGCGTGATCGGGCCGCTGCGCCGGCTATCCGAGAAGGCCGATAGCTTCGGCCGGGAGATCGCCGTCGCCGCGATCGAGGAGGAGGGCCCTCAGGAGATCCGGCGCGCGGCACGCGCCTTCAACCTCATGCAGGAGCGTATCGCGCGGTCGGTCCAGGATCGCACGCGCATGCTGGCCGCCATAAGCCACGACCTGCGCACGCCGCTGACCAGGATGCGCCTTCAGCTCGAGACAGGACACGCGGACAACATGCGCGGCAGGATGCTGCGGGACATCGGCCTCATGCAATCGATGGTCACCTCGGCGCTGGCCTTTCTCAGCGGCAGCTTCGACGAGGAAGAGAAAGAATGGCTCGATCTCGGGGCGCTTCTGTCGACCCTCTGCGACGAGTTCGAAGAAGCCGGCGCCGCGGTGCGGTATGAGGGGCCAGAGCAGATCCGGTTCTTTTGCCGGCCGAACGCCATGGCGAGGGCCGTGACCAACCTCATCGAGAATGGCTGCCATTTCGGGAGCGAAGTCACGATCAGCGCGTCCACGATCGGCGGCGACATCGTCATCGATGTGCAGGATGATGGACCCGGTATCCCCGCGCAACGCCGGCAGGAGGTGATCGAGCCGTTCGTCCGTCTCGATCCATCCCGGTCGGACCGTCCGGGCAGCGTCGGCTTGGGGTTATCGATCGTGCAGGAGATCGTGCGGGCCCATGACGGGACATTGACGCTCCTCGACCGACAACCCAACGGCCTCATCGCCCGCATCACGCTGCCGCTCTCACGCGGTCACATGTGATCGGGTCTTCTAGGGCTGGCGGGACCGTTGTTTCATCGTGGCCCTGTCCTGATGCCGCATCCAGGCGAATACCGCCGGCATGAACCAGGCTTTGCCGGCGATCAGCGGCACGTAGCCGGGAGCTTGGAAGTCGAGCGCCGATGCGCCGTCCTCGGCCCCCAGCACCTGCATCGCGGCCTTCGCGCCCGCCCAGCGCGCCCAGACGACGCCCGATCCGCAATAGCCCGCCGCGTAGCGCTTCCCGGCGCGCGAGAAGATACGCGGCACCATGTCGCGATTCATCGCCACATAGCCGTACCAGCTATGTTCGATCTCCACGTCCTGCACTTCCGGGAAGATGTCGACCAGGGCGGTGCGCAGCGCTTCGGTCGGCCAGTCCGGTTCGCCGGCGATCGTGCCGTCGCGACCGCCGAACAGGATGCGCGTGCCGTCCGGTGACGGCCGATAGTAATAATGCAGCTTGCGCGTCTCGCCGCACATCATGCGGCGGGGCATCAACGCGCCCATCAGGTTCGCGGAAATCGGCGCAGTCGCGATGATCCGGCTGCGTACCGGCACCAACCGGCGGCGCAGCCAGCGATCGGACGTGTCGCTATAGCCGTTGGTGGAGACGATCACGTCGTTAGCGCGGACGGTGCCGCGGGCCGTCGATACTTCATAGTCGTCCGCGTCCTGGCGGATGCCCAGCACGGCGGTCTCGCCATGGATCAGCGCACCGGCCTCCAGGGCGAGGCGCAGCATGGCCGCGTGCAGCTTCGCGGGATGCAGCCCGCCGATATCCATGCGCACGCTGCCGCCGGCATAGAAATCGGTGCCCAGGAATTGCCGCTGCTCGTCGCGCGGCACGGCATGGGCCTCGATGCCCAGCGTGGTGCCGAGCCAATCGGCCTCGCGCGCCATGCGGTCGTACTCCTGCTGCGTCAGGGCGCCGTTGAAGCGTCCGACCAGCTTGAAGTCGCAATCGATCTTCTCGTCGGCGATGAAGCGATAGAGGTCTTCCCGCGCCGCCTTCGATTCCGCCAGGATCGCGGCGGCGCGGGCTTCGCCGAACCGGGCGGTCATCTGGGCGAAGCTCGGGCGCAGATTGCCGCTGGTGATCCCGCCATTGCGGCTCGACGCGCCCTCGCCGGGCTTCTGCTTGTCGAACACCTGCACCGAGCGACCGGCGCGCGCCAGGGTGATCGCGGCGCTCAGCCCGGTATAGCCCGCACCGACGATCACCACGTCCGAACGCGGCTCGACAGGCGTTTGCGGAACAACCGATAGGGGTGCGGCACGCCACCAATAGGGGGTGTCGGACGTTGTCATGTGGTTATCGTCTCCGGTCACGGTTCAACACCAATCTGTTCGCGCAGTTGCAGCCACCAGCCGTAGGATGGCGGCCAGTGCCCCCACTCCGGATCGACCGCCAGGGCCTGGGCCGCGTGCAGCGCCCAATGCGGATCGGTCAGCGCCTCGCGCCCGATCGCGATCAGGTCGGCCTGTTCCGCCTGGAGGATCGCCTCCGCTTGCGGCCCGTCCAGGATGACGCCGACCGCCATCGTCGGGATGCCGGTTTCTCGCCGGATCGTTTCGGCATAGGGCACCTGGTGGCCACGCTGGAGCTTTCGCCGCTTTTTCTTGAAATCCATGATCGAATTCTCCGCCCGGATGCCACCGGACGAACAATCGATCAGATCGATGCCGCGCGCCGCCAGTTCGCGCGACAGCGTGACGCTGTCCTGGATCGTCCAGCCATCGGTCCGGTCGTCCAGGTCCTTGCGCCAATCGACGCAGGATAGGCGGAAGAACAGCGGTCGGTCGGACGGCCAGTTGGCCCGCACGCTCTGCGCGATCTCCAATGCCAAGCGCATGCGGCCAGGGAGGTCGCCGCCATAGGCGTCGTTGCGCGCGTTGGAGACCGGGGAGAGGAAGGAATGGATGAGATAGCCGTGCGCCGCGTGGATATCCAACACGTCGAACCCGGCCGCCGCCGCGCGGCGCGCGCCATGGCCATAAGCGTCGACCAGGCGATGGATTTCATCGATCTCCATCTGGCGCGGCTGGTGCCAGCCGTCGATGGTGCGCCCGGCGCTGGCGCTGACCGGCTGCCACGGCGCTTCGCCCGCCGCCGCCTCGGTATCGCCGAGCGGCCCCAGCCCTTCCCATGGACGCTGGCGCGACGATTTCGGGCCGGCATGATGCAGTTGCGCCGCCGCGAGGCTGCCTTGCGATTGGACGAAAGCGGCGATGCGCCGCAACGGCGCGACGTGGTCGTCCGACCAGATGCCGAGATCGCCATAGGTGTTGCGGCCGATCGGATCGACGATCAGCGCCTCGGTCATCACCGTGCCGGCACCGCCGACGGCGAATTTCGCCAGATGCTGGAAATGCCAGTCCGTCGCGATCCCGTCCGGGCCGGATTTGTACATCTGCATCGGCGCGATGACGACGCGGTTGGGAAAGGTGACGCCGCGTAGTCCGAACGGGCTGAACAGCAGCGCGGTCACCGATCCGCCACCGCCACGCGCGCCCGCAGGCCGGCGGCGGCGGGCGGTAGATCGGCGAAGCGCGCGGTCAGCGCGTCGTAGCTTTGAAGCACATACGCCGCCCCGCCGTCGGACGGTGCCGCGCGGCCTCGCAGCGCCTCGAAAATGCGATGTTTGACGAAGAACCGCCAGGTGACCGGTACATCGGCCAGCAGGCTCGTCAGCGTATCGTAGCGCGCGATGGTCCAGATCTGCTCGAAAGCGACCCGCCCCGCGCCGTGACCGAATTCCGTCACCGGGCGCTGTGACGAGAGCGCCGCGCGCAGTCGGTCCGTCGCCGGTTCATCCAGCTTGCCATCGGTGCCGATGACGACACCATAAGCGGCATGCGCGCTGTCGAGGGAGACGAAGCCACGCCGGACGTCGTCCAGCACCGCCTGGGCCGGCCGTTCCACGGGGTTGCCATAGCCGCCCGCGCCGGGGCCTTGAATGAGGATGATGTCGCCGGGATCGCAGAGCACGATATCGGCGGAGCCAAGCTCCACGGCTCCTTCCGTCCCCGGATTCTTGACGAACCGCGAGACGGCGCCGGATTGCCCGCCGACGAAGCCCCAGGCGGAAAACACCGAGCGGTCGCGGTTGCGGGCGGTGACCATCGATTGGGGCGCGAACAGCTGGAATTCCATCTCCAGCCCCAAGCCACCGCGATACTTGCCCGCACCGCCGGAATTGGGAACCAGGCCGTACCGTCGGATCTTGATCGGTACCTCGGCCTCGTTGATCTCGACCGGCGTGTTCTTCAGATAGGACATATTGGCGCCGCAACCCTCGGCGCCATCCGCGGCGGGACCGCCGCCGGCACCGCCGCCCACCGGTCCGATCGACGCCATCACCATCCGCCCGGCCCGAGTGGTCGTCTTCACGTTCATGATGCTGACGCCACTGCCGGGCGATGCCGGCATGCGGTCGGGCAGCGCGCGGCAGAACGCGCCGATCACCGCCGTTTGCGCCAGGTTGCACGACAGGCTGCGCATGCCGACGGCCACCGGCTCCGTCGCGTTGACGACGCTGCCCGGCGGCAGGATCGCGCGCGCCGGACGTACCAGCCCGTAATTCAGCAGCAGCGACGGATCGAGCGAGTAGAGCGCATAGACGACGCCCACCATCACCAGCGCATGGCGTTCCTTGCCGCCGGTCGGCATGTTCAGCGAGGAGACCAGTTGCGGATCGCTGCCCGTATAGTCGAGCGTCAGCGTGTCGCCGTGGATCTTCAGCGTGACCGCGACTCGCACCGGATAGCCGCCGGCCGAATCCTCGTCGGCGTAATCGGCGAAGAAATACTCGCCATCGGGAATGTCGCGGATCACCGCGCGCGCCTGCTTTTCGGAATAATCCAGCAGATCGCCCAGCCCGCTCTTGAACGAGGTCGCCCCGAAACGATCGATGATCTCGTGGATCTTGCGCTCGCCTACATTGACGCAGCCGATCTGCGCGTTGAGGTCGCCCCAGTTCTGTTCGGGCAGCCGGACGTTCCGGGAGATGATCCGCAGCAGGTCTTGGTTCATCACGCCGTCGCGCAGCAGCCGCATCGGCGGAATGCGCAAGCCTTCCTGATGGATCTCTGTCAGGCTGCGCGACAGCGTGGCCGGCACCGCGCCGCCGACATCGGTATTGTGGATGTGGCAACCGACGAAGCAGACCAACTCGCCGCCCCGGAACACCGGCTTCCAGATATGGACGTCGGGCGTATGGGTGGCGACGTAGCCGCTATACGGGTCGCTGGTCAGGCAGATATCGCCTTCCCGGTAGTCGAAGAGCGGGATCACATCGCCATAATCGAGGCCGGTGTACCAGGTCGCGCCGAAGGTCTTGGGCGAGGCGACGGTCAGCCCCTCCGTCGTCATCACCTGGCAGGAGAAATCCTCGGTCTCCTTCACGAAGGTCGAATGCGCCGTGCGCATCAGGGTCCAGCCCATGCTCTCGGCCGCCGCGGCACAGTAATTCGCCAGCACCTGCAAGGTCGTGTTGTCGAGGCTCATGCCGATGGCTCCGGGATGATGCGCAGGTTGGTGTACTCGTCGACCCGCACCGAGAAGCCCGGCAGGACGATCGTCGTGCAATCGTCCTGGGTGACGACGGCGGGGCCATCGAAGCTTTGCCCGGCGGCCAGCTCCGCCCGGCGATAGATCGCGACGGTCCGGTGCGCCCCATCCAGCCACACCTCCGCTTGGCCGGAAACCGGGGCGGGGCCGAGCACCGGCACATGCCGGGGCAGTTCCGGCTTCGGCGTCTTGCCGCTGATGACCACGCGCAAGGCGATGACCTGCAAGGGCGCTGTCCGGTCGGCATGGCCATAGACCCGCTCATGCATCGCATGGAACGCATCCGCGATGGCGTGCCGGTCGGTCGCCGCGATGATCCGCGCGTCGAGCGGCGTGTCGATCTCGAACGACTGGCCTCGATAGCGCAGTTCGGCCGAATAGGCGAAGCTGTGGGGTCCGTCATAGCCCTGGTCGCGGCGCAGCCAGAGCAGCGCCCGCTGCTCCAGCGCCGCGAATGCGTCACGGATCGTGCCGACCGCGCCGTCTTCCAGGTCAAGATAGACGGTGGTCAGGAAATCGTTCTTGAGATCGGCGATCAGGCCGCCCAGCGCGCTCAGCACGCCGGGCGTCGGCGGCACCACCACTTCCTTCATCGACAGCTCGCGCGCCAGGAAGCAGGCCAGCATCGGTCCGGCGCCGCCGAAGGCCAGGCAGGCGAATTCGCGCAGATCGACGCCGAAGCGCGAGACCAAGCCACTGACATCGGCATACATGCCTGATGTGGCGATCCGGATGATCGCCTCGGCCGTCTCCTCGATCGTGCGGCCGAGCCGCCGCGCCAGCTCGCCCACCACCGCGCGGGCCCGGTCACGGTCGACGGTGACCGCCGAATAGCCCATGGCCGACAGACCGACCAGGCCGCAGGCCGCGAATGCATCGGTCACGGTCGCTTGCGTACCGCCGCGCCCGTAGCAGGCCGGCCCGGGCCGCGAGCCGGCGCTTTCCGGCCCGACCTTCAGCACGCCGAGCGGATCGACCCAGGCGATCGAACCGCCGCCCTCGCCGATCGAGCTGACGGAGACCGAGGGGATGAAGATCTGGAAATCGCCGATCCGCTCGCCCACGCCATATTGCGGCTGCCCATCGATGATCAGGGCGACATCGGCGCTGGTGCCGCCGATGTCCAGGCTCATGCATTTCGCGATGCCGCAGGTTTCGGCCATGTGGCTGGCGCCGATCACGCCCGATGCCGTGCCCGACAGGATCATCTGCACGCATTCGGTCTTGCCCTGCTCGGCGGTCATCACGCCGCCGTTCGACTTCGTCAGGCGCGGGTCCGGCACGACGCCGACCTGCTTCAGCGCCGCCTGTAACGAGGTCAGATAATGCGCCACGCGCGGCTGCACATAGGCGCCGATGACCGTGGTGATGGTCCGCTCGTATTCGCGGATGATCGGCCAGGTCTCGCTGGAACAGAAGACCGGGAGGTCCGGGGCGAGGTGCTGGATCATCGCCTTCGCCGCCAGCTCGTGCTCCGAGTTGCGGTAGGAATGCAGGAACGCGATGACGATCCCTTCCACCCCGTCGGCGCGCGCGGCGTCCAGCGCCGCGACGACGCTGGCGGGATCGAGCGGGGTGTCTTCGCCCCCGGCGGCGTTCAGGCGTTCGGTGATGCCGAACACGAGATCGCGCGGGATCAGCGGTACCGGGCGCTTGGACAGCAGGCTGTACATGTCCGGGATCTTGAGCCGCGCGACTTCCAGGACATCGCGAAAATGCTCGGTCGTGAACAGCGCCAGCCGCAACCCTTTGCGCTGGATCACGGTGTTGATCCCGACGGTCGTGCCGTGGGTGAAATAGCTGATCTCGCCGGCCGGGACACCGTGGCGTTCGCCGAGCAGGCGGAGACCCTCCAATACCTCGGCGCCCGGCTCGTCGGGCCGCGAGAACACCTTCAGGCTTTTCAGCTCCTTGGTGGCCTCGTCGAAGACGGCGAAATCCGTGAACGAGCCGCCGATATCGACGCCAACGCGATAGCCCATATCCTCGGTCCTCCTTCGACGTCCGGCGCGATCGTGCGACTAGCGCCCGATCTCCTTGTTCCAGGATTCGATCCATCGGCTCTGGCGCGCGAGGACGTCCTTGTAGGGCGGGATGATGATGCGCGATGCCGGGGTGATCTCGGGCGCCACCCCGGGATCGATGACGGCGTCCTTGTTGCCGATGCCATACCGGATGGTGCTGCCGAAGCAGGATTGCGCCTCCGGGCTGAGCGATAGGTTCGCGAAGTCGTAGCCCAAGGGCGAGCTGTTCTTGATCTTCTGGATCCAGGTCATCGCCACCACCACGCCGGGGTCCGGCGAGATGTATTTGAATTCCTTGTTGCCGTCGTCGATGAACGCCCAGGCGCGGCCGTCCCAATAGAGGGCGATATCGATATCGCCGCTTTTCAGCCCGTTCAGCACGCTGTTCGGGTCGGTCCAGAAGGCCAGATTGCCGCTTTGCTGCATCCGCTTCACCTGTGCCAGCCCCGGCTGGATGTTGTCGACGTCGCCGCCGTACAGGTTGGCGAACATCCACACGGATACGGTGAAGCCCGCGCTGGGATAGTTGATGCTGGGCATCGACGCCTTCCACTTGCCGGCGACCGTGCCCTCCACGAAGGATTTCCAGTCCTTCGGCGGGTCCTTGATGGTGGTGCCGTTGTAGATCAGCCCCATGGCGCCGTAGTTGTGGACCACGCCGTAACCATCGCCCATGGCCGCGAATTCCGACGCCTCGTTGCTGGCATTCGGCACGGTGTCGGGCGTGAAGCGGTCGACCAGCCCACGGCCGATCGCGTCATACGCCGTCTCCGTCGGGTTGTAGACGATATCGAGCGGCGGCTTGGAGGGGTTGGCGGCGATCTGGTTCAGCCACTGCACCGGCGCGCCCAGCACGACATCCACGGTCTTGCCGGTTTTCTTCTCGAACGGCTCGATCATGCATTTGCGCAGGCTCTGCTCCCAGATGCCGCCGAACGCGCCGACGACCAGGTCGGCCGCGCGGACCGGACCCGAAGACATCAGGAGCAGCGATGCCGTCGCGGCCGCCGCGATCCGTGTCTGGATGGCTGTTTTCGCACGCATCGTTCGATCCTTGTGCAGGCCGGGCAGCGACGAGCGACCGGGACAGGGCAAAAGATATTCATTATCTTGAAACAAGCGCAAGCGCCATTCGATGGGCCGAACGGAGAGGGCACGGAAATCTATGGCTCCGAGGTGCCGCTAGGTCAGGCATTCGGCAATTGCGTCCACCGAATTTGCATTATAATGAATTGAGAGGCGTATATAATGAAATATCGGTATTGGCGCGAGGGCTGTGCTCGTCCAATGCCCAGGTAAACCGAAGGCAAAAATTGGACCAAATCGCCGCCACGCCCGATGAGACCGCGCCCGCGCCGGATATGTGCTTGCCGAAGGTCGGCGGCACGATCAAAGGGCTGCGGCTGGCCAAGTCCATGACGCTGCAGGATTTGGCACTCGCGGCGGGGGTCTCCGTCGGCATGCTCAGCCAGATAGAGCGGGATCGGGCCAATCCGTCCCTGCGTGTGCTGACCCAGATCCGCCACGCGCTGGGGGCGCCCATCAATGCGCTGTTCGAGGATGTCGACGAGGCGCCGCGCGGGCCGTCCTTCGTGCGCCGGGCCAACCAAAGGCCAAGGCTGGAACTCGGCTATCTCAGCAAGGAATTGCTGTCCCCGGGCGAGCCGCACGGGTTGAAGTTCATGATCCTGCACGTCCCGCCCCAGGGCACGTCCGGGGGAGCGCCGCTCAGCTATCCGTCGGAAAAGGGCGGCATGATCCTTGAGGGTCAGCTGTGCCTCAAGGTGAAGGACGAGGAGGCGCTGCTGAACGAGGGCGACAGCTTCCTGTTCGACAGCTTGCTGCCGCACAGTTTTCGCAACCCCGGGGACCGGCTGACCAGGGTGTTGTGGATCATCGGCCCCGTCCCGATCGAGCCGCATCTATGACCGGGGAACCGGCATGACCAAGCCGGGCGTGCCGCTGCGTCTTGACGGCATCAGCAAGAGCTTCGGCGGCACGCTGGTCCTGGAACCGCTCGACCTGGATATCAAGGAGGGCGAGATGCTGGCCTTGCTCGGCCCGTCCGGCTGCGGCAAGACGACGACATTGCGGATCATCGCCGGCTTCGAGACGCCGGATACCGGCAGCATCGTGATCGGCGGCCGCGACGTCACCGAGTTGCCGCCGAACAAACGTTCGCTCGGCATGGTGTTCCAGAACTACAGCCTGTTCCCGCATATGAGCGTGGGGGAAAACGTCGCTTTCGGCCTGAAAATGCGCGGATCGAACGCGGCGGACCGGACGCGCCAGTCCCGCGCCATGCTGGAGATGGTCCGCCTGGCGCAATACGAGGATCACGCCGTCCACCAGCTTTCCGGCGGCCAGCAGCAGCGTGTCGCCTTGGCACGGGCACTCGCCACCTCGCCCGCGATCCTGCTGCTGGACGAGCCGCTGGGCGCGCTCGACAAGAACCTGCGCGAACGGATGCAGTTCGAGCTGCGCGAGATCCAGCGCAAGCTGAACATCACCTCCATCCTGGTCACCCACGACCAGGAGGAGGCGCTGACCATGAGCGACCGGATCGCCGTCATGAGGCGCGGCGCGGTCGTGCAGGTCGGCCACCCCACCGACGTCTACGATCGTCCGCGCACCCGTTTCGTATCGGAATTCCTCGGCACGGCGAATGTCTTTACCGGCACGGTGGCACAGGCGGGCGACGCCGGAGCATGGATCGTCACCCTGGATGCGCAGCCGCATGCACAGGGAAAAACCTTCGCGCCGGAGCCGTTGGCCGTCGGTCGGCGCGTGACCCTGGCGGTGCGGCCGGAGCGTCTTGTCATCGTGCCGCCCCGCGACGGCGTGATCCGCGCCATGGTCAAGGATCTGGTGTTTCGCGGGTCCTATTTCGCCTACGAACTGGTGGCGGATGGCCATGACCAGCCGATCTTCCTGTACAGCCAGACCCGCCAGATCCTCGCCGAGGATGGCCGCGTCGGCCTGACCTGGGCGCCGGAGAGCGCCGTCGTCCTGGGGGATGAGGCGTGACCGCGCGCGCCATGCCGCCCCCGGTGCCGCGCCGTGGGCTACGCCCGTACCGCCTGGCGGGGCCAAGCTGGTGCCTGCCGGTCGTGTTCTTCCTGGCCGTCTTCTTCGTCGTACCGCTCGCCGCGAATCTTCTGCGCAGCGCGCCCGCCGGGGAGGCCGGGGGCGTCCTGTTCTATTACGAGAAACTGCTCACCGACGGGTATTATGTCGGCATCCTGCTGGAGACGCTGAAGGTGGCACTCGTCGCCACCCTGGCCAGTCTGGTGGTCGGCTATCCGGTCGCCTATTTCATGGTCCGCCATGCCGGGCGCTGGAACGGGGTCATCGTGTTCTTCGTCGTGGTGCCGCTGCTGACGTCGATCATCATGCGCACCTTCGGCTGGCGCGTGCTGCTGTCGCGCCGTGGCCTGCTGAACGCCGGGCTGCTGGATTGGGGGCTGATCACCCGGCCCACCGACATCGCTGAGACGTCGATCGCGGTCTATATCGGGCTGGTCCATGTGCTGGTGCCGTTCATGGTGCTGTCGATCAGCTCCGTCCTGCAGGGGGTCGATGTTCGGCTGGAGGAAACGGCGCGCGTGCTCGGCGCCGGGCGGCTGCGCACCTTCCTGCACGTGACCTTGCCGCTGAGCGTCGATGGCATCGTCACCGGCTGCATCCTGGTCTTCGTCGTCACCAATGGCAGCTTCCTGACGATGCTGCTGCTCGGCGGCGGCAAGATCAACACCCTGGCCCTGCTGATCTACCAGCAATTCGTCACCACGCAGGATGTCGGCTTCGCGGCGGCGATGGGCAATGTGCTGATGCTGGTCGCGGCCCTGTGCTTCGGGATGCAGTACTGGCTGTTGCGCCGGACGGGTATCAGGCGATGACGGGTATCAGGCCATGACCCGTGCGCGCCATCGCCGAAGGCCCGGCGTGCCGACGATCCTGCTCTATGCCTATATGGCGCTGTTCCTCGTGTTCATCGTGGCGCCGATCGCGGCCGTGGTCGCGGTATCGTTTTCTTCGTCCTCCTACATCGTCTTTCCGATCCCGGGCTTTAGCTGGCGATGGTATTGGCGGATCGTCGAGTATCGTCCGTTCATCAGCTCCCTGATCGTCTCCATCGAACTGGCGCTCGGCTCCGCCCTGGCGGGCGCCTGTCTTGGCGTTCCCGCGGCCCTCTCCCTGGCGCGATCCCGGCATGCCGCTGCCGGGCTCTTGTCGAACTTGCTGCTGGCCCCGATCAGCGTGCCGGCCATCGTGCTGGGCTTCGCGCTGCTGTATTACCTGTCGGCGTTGTCGTTCGGCATAACCTTCCTGTCGCTGTTCATCGCCCATACCGTCGCGGCGATCCCCTACATCGTCCGTACCGTGCTCGCGACCTACCGCGCGCTGTCGCCGAATCTGGAGGAGTCCGCCGCGATCCTGGGGGCGACGCGGTGGCAGACCCTGCGCCACGTCACCTTGCCGCTGGTCCGTCCGGGCGTGTTCGCCGGCGCCCTGTTCGCGGTGCTGACCTCGCTCGACAACCTGCCGCTCTCCTTCTTCTTCGGCAGCGCCAACACCAATACGCTGCCGGTGGTGATGCTGAGCTATATGGAAAACCAGTTCGATCCCTCGATCGCGGCGATCAGCACCGTGCAGATGCTGATCGCGATCGCGGCCCTTTTTATTCTCGACCGCCTCTACGGCATCGAACGGCTGACCGCCGTCTGACCGGCGGGATACTTGATGGAGCTCCCATGACCTGGCGCATCGGCGTGGATATCGGCGGAACGTTCATCGATTTTTTCGCCCTCGACGAGGCGACGCAGCGCTTCCACACCTTGAAGGTGCTGACCACGCCGGCCGATCCGGGTCAGGAGGTGATGGACGGTATCGGATTGCTGCAGTCCCGCCACGGCATGGACCCCGCCACGGTCACCGATTTCGTGCATGGCACCACTGTCGGTATCAACACCGTCATCCAGCGCAAAGGGGCCGAGCTGGCCTTGCTCGCGACCGCCGGCTTCGAGGATGTGATCGAGCTTGCGCGGCTGCGCATGCCGGAGATGCACAGCCTGTTCTGCGCGCGGCCGGACCCGCTCATCCCGCGCGACCGCATCTTCGGCATCGGCGGCCGCATCCTCGCGGATGGCAGCGAACAGACGAAGCTGGCCGCCGAGGATGTCCGCCGCGCCATCGCCACCGCCCGCGCCCGGGGTGCCGTGGGGATCGTGATCTCCTTCATCAACGCCTACCGCAATCCCGCCCATGAAGACGCGGCGGCGGCGATCATCCGGGCCGAGGCACCCGATCTCTTCGTCTTCACCTCCAGCGAGACCTGGCCGGTGATCCGGGAATACGAGCGGACCACGACCGTCATCCTCAACGGCTATGTCCATCCGCGTGTCGCGGGCTACCTCACCTCGCTGGAGGCGGCGTTGCAGCGGCGTGGCGTCATGGCCAGGCCGATGGTGACCAAATCCAATGGCGGCATCATGCATACTGGTCTGGGCAAGACCGCCTGCGTGAACATGCTGCTGTCGGGTACCGCGTCCGGCGTGATGGGGGCCGCGTTTCTGGCGCGCCAAGCGGGGTTGGCGAATGTCCTGACGCTGGACATCGGCGGCACCAGCGCGGACGTCGCCCTGGTAATCGATGGCCAGCCACAATTCGGCATGGGCGAAGTGGTCGGCGAATTCCCGCTCTTCATCCCGTCGGTTTCCGTCACCTCGATCGGCGATGGCGGCGGCTCCATCGCCACGGTGGACGGTTTCGGCGTGCTGAAGGTCGGGCCCGAAAGCGCCGGCTCGACGCCCGGCCCGGCCTGTTACGGCCGTGGCGGCACGCGGGCCACCATCACCGATGCCATGGCCGTCTGCGGCTTTCTGGGACACACGCCGCTCGCCTATAGCTCGGTCACCATGGATCGTGCCCGGGCGGAGGCGGCGGTCGGTGCGCTGGCCGGTGCCATGGGGCTCGGGCTGCGCGAAACCGCCGAGGCCATCATCAAGGTGTCGATCTCCAACATGTTCGTGGAGGTCAACAAGCTGATCGGCCGCTACGGCGTGGATCCGGGGGATTTCTGCCTGATGCCGTTCGGCGGCGCCGGGCCGATGCTGGGCTGCCTGCTGGCGCGCGAGCTGGGGATGGAGCGGGTGACGATCCCGCGTCGCCCCGGCGTCGTCTCGGCGCTGGGCGGGCTGATCGCCGAGGTGAAGAACGACTTCGTCAGGACGGTATTTCTGGAACTGGCGCCGGATGCGGCTCCCGCCCTGGGCCGGATCGGCGCCGCGCTGCGTACCGATGCCGAAGCCTGGCTGCGCGAGGAGCAGCGTTTCGATGGCCCGGCGACCACCCGGTTCCTCGCCGACATGCGCTATGCCGGCCAATCCTTCGAGATCGAGGTGCCGATCGACGCCGAGTGGATCGCCGCCGGCGATATCGCGGCGATCGCCGGCGCCTTCCACCGCCAGCATGTCGCGATCTACGATTTCGCCGACGAGACGGCGGAGGTCCAGATCGTCAATCTGCGCTTGGTCATCGCCGGCGTGACGACGCCACCCGTGTTCCCGGTATTGCCCTTGGCGGATGCGCCGGCGCTGCCGATCAAGCAAGTCGATGTCTGGTATGACGGCGCCAGCCGGCCGATGCCGATCTATCTGCGCGAGGCGCTGCTGCGCGGACATTGTCTCGCCGGCCCCGCCATCATCGTGCAGGAAGACACCACCATCTGCATCCCGGAAGGTTTCGCGGGCGAGGTGGATAGCTTCGGTAACCTCCATCTCGCCTGGCAGGAGCAGTTGGCATGACCATCGACAAGGTAACGCTGCAGATCATCGGCAATCATCTGCGCGCGGCGGCCGAGAACATGGCCTACACGCTGTACCGCACCGCGCACTCGACCTTCGTGAAGGAGACGGAGGATTTCACGACCCAGATCACCGACGCTTCCGGCATGTGCGTGGCGGTGCCGATGGACCTGGGCGCCACGTGGTATCCAGGCATCAATTACGGACGGGCGATGGCGATGATCCCGGATTACGAGCCGGATGACATCGCGTTCACCAACGATCCCTATAGCGGCTTTCTGGCGACGCATGTGCCGGACCTGCATATGTGGAAGCCGGTGTTCCACGAGGGCGAACTCGTCTGCTTCGTCTGCGGCCACATCCACAATACCGACATGGGCGGCGCCGTTCCCGCCAGCCTGTCGCGGGCGCTGACCGAGGTGCATCAGGAAGGCGTGCGTTTCCCGCCGCTGAAGATGTACCGGCGTGGCGAGCTGAACGAGGAATTGCTCCGCGTCATGCTGCTGAACGTGCGCAAGCCGGATCAGAATCGCGGCGACTTGAAGGCGTTCGTCGGCGCGCTGAATACCGGTGAACGCAAAGTGCGCGCGATGATCGCCAAATTCGGCGTGGACAAGCTTCGGGAAGGCATGGGGCTGCTGCTCGATTACGCCGAACACCAGGCGCGGGAGGTGCTGCTCGGCATCCCCGATGGTGAGTATTTCTTCTCCGACTACGCCGATGAGGACGCGGTCGGCGGCAATCCGTGCCGTCTCGCCCTGACGCTGCGCATCGAGGGCGACGGGGCGGTGCTGGATTTCACCGGCAGCGATCCGCAGCTGACCTCCGCGCTGAACGTGCCGACCGGCGGCGATCCGCACCACACGCTGCTGCTGGTGGGCGTCTACTACGTGCTGTACACGCTCAATCCCCAGATCGTGCTGAATGCCGGTCTGACCCGCCCCTTTACCTGCATCACGCCGGAAGGCACCGTGCTCAACCCACAATCGCCCGCCGCGGTCGGTATGCGCAGCCTGACCTGCGGGCGGTTGCGCAGCCTGATCTTCGGCGCGTTCGGCCTGGCCGCTCCGGAACGCATGCCGGCGGCGCCGGCCGGCTCCAGCTCCATCGTCAATGTCATGACGACCGATAACCGCACCCATCGCACGATCCTCGCGGCGGTCAATCCGATCGTCGGCGGCGCCGGCGGCATGCCGCATCGCGACGGCACGAACGGGTCGGGTGCGGACGCCGCCTATCTGAAGAACACGCCGATCGAGATCACCGAGGCCGAGGTGCCGATTCAGATCCTGCGCTACGGTCTGCTGCCCGATTCCGGGGGGGCGGGACGCTGGCGCGGCGGGCTGGCGACTGCGCTGGATTTCCGCGTCTCAGCCCCGCACACGCGGATCACCGCGCGCAACCGCGACCGGTCTCGCTTCCGACCCTGGGGCATCCTGGGCGGTCGCGCGGGTCGGCCGTCCGATTTCATCCTCAATCCCGGCACGGCGCGGGAGCGGGTGCTGGGCAACACCGATACCGTCACGCTGGAACCCGGCGACGTCATCCACATTCATTCGCCGGGCGGCGGCGGCCGGGGCAGCCCGCTCGACCGCGAACCGGCGCGCGTGGCGCTGGATGTCGAGCGCGGCTATGTCTCGGCGGCGATCGCCGAGGCCGATTACGGCGTGATCATCCGCGACGGCGCGGTGGACCTGACGGCGACCGAAAGCCTTCGCGCGTCGATGCGCACCGGCGAGACGGCGACGCATTTCAGTTTCGGTCCTGAGCGGGAGGCGCATGAGCTGATCTGGACGCGCGAGACCTACGACGCGCTGACCGTGCTGCTGGCCGCCCTGCCCATCCATTGGCGCTTCTTCGTCAAGACCAAGCTGTTCGAGCTGATGCCACGCGCCGGGGTGCCGGCCAACCCGCCATCCTTGCGCGAAGTGTTCGCCGAGGTTCGCGCCGCTTACCCCGAAGTGCCGGAATTCGATTGGTAGCCGAGCGCGATATCCGGCGCTGGGGGCCATGATCGCGTCGCGGCGTCACGGGAGCTTTTCAGGCTCCTCGGCGTTGAACAGCGATGAACGAAGGAGGACCCCATGCTGCTCGCCGGCTCCTGCCATTGCCATGCCGTGCGCTTCCGCCTGGTATCGGCCCAGCCCTACCCGTATCAGCGGTGCTATTGCGGCGTCTGCCGCAAGACCCAGGGGGGTGGCGGCTACGCGGTAAATCTCGGTGGCGTCGCCGCCAGCCTGGAGGTCGAGGGTCGTGAGAACATCTCGATCTATCACGCGCGGATCGATGACGACGGCCACGAGTACACCAGCACGGCCGAGCGGCATTTCTGCTCGAAATGCGGCTCGGCGCTCTGGCTGTTCAGCCCCGAATGGCCCGACCTTATCCATCCCTTCGCCTCGGCCATCGACACGCCGCTGCCCACGCCACCGACGCTCACCCATCTGATGCTTCGGTTCAAGGCGCCGTGGGTATCGATCGAGACCTATGGTCCCGAGGATAAGCGGCATGACGAATATCCCAAGGAATCGCTCGCGGCCTGGCATGATCGGCTCGGTCTCACCGACGATTCTCAGTGATGGTCGAGCCACACGTCGAGGACCGCCGCGCGCTTTTCCTCGCGGACCACGCGAAGGGCCTCCGCCAGCGCGGTGTCGATTTCGGCGGGATCACGGACTTGGCGGCCCCAGGCGCCGCCTGAGGCCGTGGCGATGCCCGCGTAGTCGGCCGGGGGCTCGAACGACGTATCCAGCTGGTTGGCGCGGGCGGCGTAGCCGTCCGGATGCACGGCGAGGGCCGAGAGCTTCGGCGATTTCCAGCCGCGATTGTTGAAGATGATCTGCAGGAATGGGGTCTCGTAGCGTCGCGCCATCCAATGGACCGAGGAGGGAACGGTGAACATGTAGGAACCGTCGCCGGTCAGCGCGATCACGGTCTTGTCGGGCCGCGCGAGCTTGACGCCGATCGCCGCCCCGCCGTTCCAGCCGAGCGAGCCGCCGCCGCTGGTGAAGACCGATCCCGGCCGGGTCGGTGCCAGATGGTTGAACACCGTGTGGTAGTTCGAGATCCCCTCGTTGAGGAACAGCATGTCCTCGTCGGCGAGCGCGCGCAGGCGGGCGATGAGGTATTCCGCCGTGATCGTTCCTTCGGGACGGCGCTCGAGAGTGGCGAGCTCTTCGGCGCGCGCGGCGTGGAGCCGCGCATAGTGCTCGGCGCGAGTTCGCACCGTTCGCTCGTCCAGGGTTTGGCTGTCGAGCCAGTCGTTGAGCTGGCCGAGCGCGGTCGCCGAATCGGCACGGAACACGCCCTCGGCCTTGATGTGCCAGAGCGGCATCTGCCGTTTCAGCGGGTCGGCGTCGATCTGGAAGATGCGTGCCGTCTCGGCCGGTTTCGAGACGGTGGGGATCCACGGAACGTCGCTATCGAGGACCAGGATCGCGTCGGCCTCGGCCAGTACCGGATTCTGGCGCGGCTGGTTCCATTGATTGCCCTGGTAGAGCGGATCGTCGTGCGGAAAGTTCACGGCGTTGGGAACGGATTCCAGCACGCCGATGCCGAGGCGACGGCAGAATGCCAGGAGAGGTGCCACGGCGGCCGGATTGCGGCCCAGGAAGGAGGTCACGACGAGCGGCCGGCGCGCGTTCATGAGCACGGCACCGATCGTCTCGATGCTTCCCGCGGTGAGCGCTCCCGGCTCGATCGACCGCCACGCGGCGGCGTCATCGGCCGATGGGACCACCGCTTCCTCCATCACCTCGCGCGCGCCCATCAGATAGACCGGACCCTTCGGGTCGGAATTGGCGAATTGCAGGGCGCGATGGACGAGCTCCTTGACGTTCTTTCCGGTCCGGATCTCGTTGTCGTAGTTCATGTAGCCGCGCACCAACCCGCGCTGGTCGTGGACGTCCTGGATCCACTGGATGAATTCGTTGCGGCTGCCCTTGAGTTCACCATGTTGGGTGAAGGGCGAGGCGCCGGCGAAGATCAGCACGGGCACCCGGCCCTTGGCGGCATTATGCACCGCGCCGGCCAGCGCCTGGGTGCCGCATTCGACATGCACCATGACCGCCTGGGCGACACCGCTGGCCTGCCAGTGGCCATGGGCGGCGCTGAGGCCGACCATCTCGTTCGGGCAGGTGATCACCTCGGGGAGCGGCCGGCCCGTCGCGCGCGCCTCGGCGATCGCTTCGACCAGCGCCGGATGGTCGCTGCCGAGATTGGCGAAAATGTAGGAGACACCCGCTTCGATCAGGGCATCCAGGAACGCGCTGCTGGTCGTGTACATTCGATCAATCCTCCAGGTCGGCGGCAGTCTCGTGGGGGGTACGTTCCAGCGCCACTGTCAACATGCGCAGGAGGCGGACGAGTTCCGCCTTGCTGTCGGTGCCGACGATTTCGTCCAGGCGTGCGTTGTGGCGTGCCGCGCATCGGGCAAGCACGGCGAGCTTCTGCTCGCCCTCCAGGGTCAGCCTTATCATGCGGCTGCGTCCGTCGGTAGGATGGCGGGTTCGGACGATCATGCCGGTGCGCTCCATCTCGGCGAGCGCCGGCGTCAGGGTGGTCTTGTCCCGACCGACGGCGCGGCTCAGATCCGTCTGGCTCAAACCAGGGTTGTCGTGGATCAGCTGCAGAAGCGCATAGCGGCCGGGCCGGAGGCCGCTGTCGCCGGTCAGCTCCGCGAAGGCCTGGAAGGATGCGCTCTGCGCCAGGCGCAGCGTATAGGCGATGGTCTCGCCGAGGTCGCCGAGTCGGACGGGCGTCGATCGGGCATCGGCTATGTCGTTGGGCATGGTCGTCCTTGGAAAGGGGAGGGCCGCGGTCAGAGGCCGGCCGCGGTGTTTGGGACAGCCGCCATAGCCGGGTTCGGTGCGCGCCGCGGGATGTGATGCGGCAGCAAGGCGACCGCGACCAGGACGCCCACCATCGCTACGCCGAGCAGGGTAAGATAGGCCGCAACGCCCCCGGCGGTGATCACGATCGCCCCGACGAAGGCGCCGACGAGCGCGCCGCAGCGACCGAAAGCGAGCGCCGACGCCGTGCCCGTCGCCCGAACGTTGGTCGGATAGACATAGGCGCAGACCGCATACATGGTCGACTGGACGGCATTCACGAAAAGCCCATGCAGACCGAGGCCGGCGATCAACAGGGTCGTATTCCCGACATCGACGCTCTCGAGGAAGAAGGCGCTCAAGGCTCCGCCGGCACAGCACAGGATGAGGGGCCAGCGCGAGCCGAAGCGCGTGATGGCCTGGGCGCACAGCAAGGCACCGAAGACGCCGCCCATGTTGTAGGCGGTGAGGCCGCTGCCGGCCGTGGCGACACTCAACCCCTCGGAGGTCAGCACCGTGGGGAGCCAGCTGAAGGCCGCGTAGACGGCGAGCAGGCAAAGAAAGAACGCCGCCCCCAGTGTGACCGTGTCGCGCGCGCGGCCTTGTTCGAACAGCGCCCGGAAACCCTGGCGCAGTTCGAGCTTCTGCTCGCGCGGGTCGGTGAACGCCGCGTCGTCGGGTACCGGGAGGGACATGCGGTGGAGGAGCCGGCCCAGCTCCGGCCAGCGCGCCGGCCGGCGGACCAGGAAACGCGGGGATTCCGGCAGGCAGGCCAGCAGCAGGAGGCCCAGGACCAGCGGCAGGGATCCACCGACGAGGAACAGTGTACGCCAGCCGAAACTCGGCAGGACATAGCCGGCATAGAAGCCTGCCAGCATGCCGCCCAAGGGGACGCAGACGATGGTCGCCGTCACTGCCATGGTGCGCCGTCGGGCCGGGGTATATTCGGCGGCCATGGTGGTGGCACTGGGCAGCGCGCCACCGATGCCGAGCCCGGCACAGAAACGCAACACCGCGATGCTCACGAGGCCTTGCGAAAGGCCGATCGCCGAGGTCGCGACGGCGAAGGCGAGGACGCTGCCGATGATGACGACGCGCCGGCCGAAGCGGTCGCCGAGATAGCCGGCGATGGCGCTGCCGAGGCCCATGCCGATCAGCCCGGCAGCCACGACCGGCGCGAAATCGCCGCGCGAGACGCCCCATTCCTTGATCAGAACCGGGATCGCATAGCCGATCAACTGACCATCGAAGCCATCCAGCACGATCGAGAGGGCGGCGAGCAGGACCACGAATTTCTGCAGGCCGGTCCAGGGACCGTTGTCGATGGCGTCACCGACGTCGATCGAGACGCGTCCTGGGCGTGGGATTGTTTCGCTCGGCATCTTTATCCTCCCTCTGTCGTGCCGCTGTTGACGCGGCCTTATCCGAAATACTGAGGGCTCCGGACGGGAATAGCAAGATGGTAGCAATACCAACCATATGGAGCGGCTATCTCGAACGTCTGTTCGTTAGTACGATACGATGAAGGTTGCTCCAGAGGAGATGCATGGCACGTCTGAGACCAATCGATGCGGAGCGCCGCCGGCAGAGCGATGCCGGCCCGGATTTTTCCGAGGCGCTGGCCCGTGGCCTGCAGATCATGGCGGCGTTCAGCGAGGACCGCCGGCAGATGTCGCTGAGCGATGTCGCCCGCGTGGTCGACCTGCCGCGCGCGACGGTGCGCCGGGCGCTGCACACGCTGACCTATCTCGGCTATGTCGAGACCGACGGGCGGCTGCACCGCCTGACCCCGCGCATCCTGCGCCTGGCGTCGGCCTATCTGACATCGAACACGGTCACGACCGTGCTGCAACCAGCCTGCGAGCGGATCGCGAGGGAGGTCGGCGAATCCTGCACCGCCGCAGTGCTCCAGGCGGATGAGGTGGTGATGATCGCGCGCGCCCTGCCGGCCCAACTGCTTCCCGTCGGGGCCGGTATCGGCTATCGACTGCCGGCCTATTGCAGCGCGCTCGGTCGTGTCCTGCTCGCCGCCCTGCCGGACGATACCCTCACAGCCTATCTGGCGCGCACCGAGTTCGTGGAGATCACCCCCTATACGGTGACCGATCCCGCGTGGCTGAAGGAGGAGATCCTCCGCGTCCGTGCCGCCGGCTTCGCCTTCGTCGATCAGGAAGCCGAATATGGCTTCCGCTCCATCGCGGTGACGCTGCGGAAATTCGACGGAACGTCGATCGCGGCCCTCAATATCGGCGTCCGATCCGAGCGTGCGACCGCCGAGGTCATGTTCGGCTCGTATCTGACGCTGCTGCGAGAGGCGGCGGAGGAACTCCGCCCTCAACTCATCTGAAGGCGGGGCAGGGGCCCCTAGCGTCTTCGGGCTAAAAGCCTTTCCAATCGCCGGAGGCTTCGAAGGCGCTCGCCGCCTGATAGATCGTGCTTTCCTGATAATCCGCGGCGGTCAGCATCAGGCCGATGGGCAGTCCCTCGCTCATGCCGCAGGGGATCGACATGGACGGATGTCCCGTGATGTCGAACTGGCAGGTCGACCCGACCATTTCGAAGGCGCGGGTCACTATTTCGGTGATCGACGCGCCGGGGCCGGGGAGCGGTGTCGCCTTCATCGGCAGGGTCGGCGTCAGCAGCAGGTCGTATTCGGCGAAATTCGCATCATAGGCGGCCTTCATCGCCCGCGCGATGTTCCGCGCCTTGGCGTAATAGCGGCCGCGATAATGCGTGAGCCCATACTGACCGATGAACATGGACACCTTCAGCGTGACCGACAGATCGTCCGCCCGCTCCCGCCAGGCGGAATGCGCGTCGATCAACCCGACGTCATAGAGGCCCTTCCAGTTGAAGCCCATGCCGTTGCCGACCATCATCTGCATGGTCAGGCCTTCAAGACAGATCGGGTTCCAGACGGCGGCTGTCAGGGGGTGTTCGGGGATCGATATTTCCTCGACGATCGCCCCGAGGGAGCTGAACCGCTGGGCGGCGGCCCTGACCTTATCGGCGACGTCCGCCTGCATGCCCGGGACCGTGAAGCCTTCCGTGACGACCGCGATCTTCAGCCCCTTGACGCCTTTGTCGAGCGCCTTGGTATAGGCGGCGACCTTCGGCGCATATTGCCGTGGGTCAAGACCGTCGGCGCCGGCGAGGACCTCGAGAAGAAGCGCGTTGTCCCGTACCGTGGCGGTCATCGGCCCGGTATGGTCGATCGTCGACTCAATCGGCATGACGCCGGTATAGGGAACCAGCCCATGGGTCGCCTTCATACCGTAAATGCCGCAATAGGAAGACGGGATGCGGATCGAGCCCCCCTGATCGCCGCCGATCGCCATGTCGACTTCGCCGGTGGCGACGAGTGCCGCGCTGCCGGATGACGACCCGCCGGCGGAATAGCCCATTTTATGCGGGTTATGGACCGGGCCGGGATCGGAGGTATGGCTGCCCCCGGACAGGCAGAAATGCTCGCAGGTCGCCTTGCCGAGGATGGTCGCTCCGGCATCCAGCATGCGCGTCACGATGGTGGCATCGACGGTCGGAACGAAGCCTTCGAGGGTCGAGGCACCGTTCATCATCGGCACGCCCGCCAGGCTGACATTGTCCTTGAGCACCACTGTCTTGCCGACAAGCTTGCCGCGCGCGGCGCCCTTTACCGTGCTCTTGTAATACCAGGCGCCGTATTTGTTCTCGGCACCCCCGGGACGATAGCCGGATGTCCGCGGGTATTTCACGGCGGGCACATTGTCGGGCAGTGCGTCGACGATGTCATAGGCGTCGAAGCTGCCCTGCATCAGCGTCAGATACTCCACCGCTTCATCCGGGGAGATGGTCATGCCGAGATCGGCCGCGATGTCGATGAGCTGCGATGCCGAGGGACGGGTAATAGCCATGGCTTTTCCTTTCTCGCATGCGAGGGAATTCGGGACTTTTCGACGTGCTGGGGCGAGCCGGCCTGAGCCGGCTTTTGGTTCGGCTGGATCAGGTCATGGCCATTCCGACGTAGGTTGCGATATCGAGGTCGGAGGTTTTGACTTCCCCGCTGATACGGCCCTTCTGGATCGTCAGAATTCTCTGCGAGAGGGCCGTGATGAAGTCCAGGTTCTGTTCCACCAGGATCATGGTGATGCCGTGGGTCGTCTTCAGCCTCAGCAGGGTCTCCACGATTTCCTCGATGATCGACGGCTGAATGCCCTCGGTCGGCTCATCGAGGAGGATGAGGCGAGGCTTGGTGCACAGGCATCGCGCCAGGGCGAGCAATTGCTGCTCGCCGCCCGACAAGGCGCCGCCCCGCCGATCCAGCAGGGGAAGGAGGCGTGGAAACTCGGTCAGGATCTGGTCGATGACCGTGAGGTCTTCCTTCGGCGCGCTGGCAAGCCCCACGCGCAGGTTTTCATGGACGGTAAGGTTGGGAAAGATCTCCCGCCCCTGCGGGACCAACCCGATGCCCAGCTTCGAGCGTTCATGGGTTTCCAGCCGAGTGATGTCCCGACCGTCGAAGCTGACCGACCCGGATGTCGATTTGAGAGAACCCATCAGGGTCCGCATGAGCGTCGTCTTGCCCATGCCGTTATGACCGAGAATGCCGAGATATTCCCCGGCTTCCAGCGAGAAATCGATGCCCATCAGGATCGGCACGCGTCCATAGGCGGCATGCAAGCCTTTGACGGTCAACATCAGGCGGCGATCCTCTTGCCCAGATAGACGTCGCGGACACGCTGGTCGCGCATGACGACGTCTATCGTGTCCTCCATCAGGATCTGGCCTTGGTGAAAGACGGTCACGGTCTTGGCGATCATCTTGATGAACTGCATGTCGTGCTCGACGACGATCAGCGCGCGCGTCGTGTTGATCTCGCGGATGATCTCGGCGGTGCGGACGGTTTCCTCGTCCGTCATGCCGGCCGCGGGCTCGTCGAGCAGGATCAGCTCCGGCTCCCCCGCGAGCACCGTGCCGATCTCCACCCATTGCCGCTGGCCGTGGGACAAATAGCCCACAAGCTCGTTGGCACGCTCCGTCAGTCGGATCTTGTGCAGCACCTCGTCCACGAGCCGTTTCGTCTGCGTGGGCGTGTTTCGGCGCCGGGCCGCGAGCCAGATATTCTCGCGCACCGGCAAGCCATTGAAGACGTTAGGCACCTGCGTCTTTATGCCGATGCCGAGCCGGGCGATCTCGTGGGACGCCGCCCCGGCGATCGGCCGACCGCGAAAGGCGATCGTGCCGGAACTCGGCACGAGCTGACCCGTCAGCATCTTGAAGAACGTGCTCTTACCCGCGCCGTTGGGGCCGATCAGGCAGCGCAGTTCCACCTCGCCCAGCGTGAAATCGACATTGTTGGAGGCGACGACGCCGCCAAACCGCATGGTCAGGTTTTTCGTCCGCAGAAGCGGGACCGGCTCGGCCATCACTTTGCCCCCACCAGCTTCTCGCTCGCCTCGATGGCCGTTCCGCGGCGAGGCAGAGCGCGCGCCGCCTTCATGACGAGATCGCGCAGGGTCGGGATCAGGCCCTTGGGCAGGAGCAGCACGAAGGCGATCAGGATCGCCCCCAGAATGAGATTGGAGTTGAAGGTCTGCTGCGAGCCGATCTGCGACGTCAGATACTGGATGAGGAAGCAGCCGATGACCGGGCCGATCAGGGTGCCGAGACCGCCGACCGTGATCCAGATGATGATCTCCGCCGAGAGCGACAGGCTGAAGATGGTCGGGCTGACGAAGGCCCCCCAATTCGTGTAGAGCGCGCCGCCGAGGCCGGCGATGGCGCCGCCGATCACGAAGACCGCGAGCCGGATGATGCGCGGGTCGTAGCCCAGCAGGGAGGCGCGCACCTCGTTCTCGCGGACGGCGACGGCGATCCGCCCGAACCGGCTCCCGAGGATGAGCCGCAGCAGCCCATAGACGACGATCAGCGCACCGCCCGTGGCGTACCATCCCTGGGTGGGGTCGAGCACGGTCGATGGATCGCCCGGCAGGTTGAACGTCGGTACCGACGGCATGCCGTTGAAGCCGCCGAGGGCGGCCTTGCCGATCCGATATTCGTCGCCCGCGGTCGAGTTCACGGCATCGAACAGGATCAGCGTGACCGTCAGCGTGATGACGCCGAGATAGACGTCGCTGATCCGTCCATAGAACGCGAAATACCCGATCATCCCGGCGACGATGGCGGGAACGCAGATCGCCAGCGCGATGGCCCCGGTGGAGTCACCGAGATTGATCGCGGCGACCGCGTAGGTATATCCGCCGATGCCGAAGAAGGCCGTTTGGCCGAACGAGAGGATGCCGCCGAAACCCCAGATAAAGCCAAGGCTCAGCGCCAGAACGCCCATCGCCGCGAACAGCGTGATCTGCATGAGATCGAAGACTTCGACGAGATCCGGCAACGCCACCAGCACAATCACCGCGAGGGCCAATGCCGCGAGGTTGAGGGCGCCCCGGACCACGGCCGGCATCACAGGTTCCTCTTGAAGAAGCGGCCCGAGATGCCTTGCGGCAGCAGCCGGATCAGGATGATCGCGGAGAGGAACAGGGTCACCTCCCCGAAGACCGGTGTCGTGAAATACGCCCCGATCTGATTGATGAAGCCGAACAGCATCGACGCCGACGCCGTGCCGGCGATGATCGCCGAGCCGCCGCCGACGACCGTGATGAAGGCCTTGGCCACATAGGCGGCGCCCATCGTCGGCACCACGCCGGAGACCGGCGCCAACAGGCCGCCGGCGAGCCCGGTGATCGCGGCGCCGATGCCGAAGGTGGCCATGTAGACCCGGCTGGGGCTGATCCCGAGCGCCGCGGCCATGCCCGGGTTCTGCATGGTGGCGCGTGAGATGAGACCGAACCGCGTGTAGCGCAGCACCGCGTAGATCAGCGCCAGCAGCAGCAGCGCCATCGCGACGAGAAAGAGCGTGTAATAGCTCGACCGATAGGCGCCGATCGAAAAGCCGCCAAGCGGCGTCGGCACGCCCTTGATCGTGTTGCCGTAGACCGTCGTCACCAGCCCGATGATGAAGAGACTTAAGCCCCAGGTTGCCAGCATGGTGTCGACGAGGCGACCGTAGAGAAAGCGGATCAGGCAGCGTTCGACGATGATGCCGACGATGCCGACGAAAACCGGCGCCACCACCAGCATGGCGATCCAGATATTGACCCCCGCATTCGCCGAGATGACGGTCGCGTAGGCGCCCAGCATCACGAACTCGCCATGGGCGAGATTGATGATGCGCATCATCCCGAAGATGACCGCCAGCCCCAGGCACAGCAGAACCAGGGAGGCGGCGCCGTTGAGGACGTCGAGCGCGATGATGATCGCAAGTTCCATGGAACGGATCGGCCCTTCTGCGCAGGGGATGGCCGTGTCGGCCATCGGCTAAGATCGTCGGCTAAGGATCATCGGCGGCGGCGACCGCCGATGATTTCTCTCAGGTTCTGGGTCAGCCTCAGATCTTGATCACGTATTGCTGATTCTCGGCGGGATTCTTCACGAGGTCGCAGACACCGGCCGTATCGAGCGGCTTCTGTTGAGAATACGTCTCCAGCACCGACCATTTCTTGTCTTTGACATCGGCCAGATAGGCATTGCGGATCGCGTGGTGGGTCGGATGGTCGATCACGACCTTGCCGCTCGGCCCGTCGAACGAGATGCCGCCCTCAAGCGCCTCGATCACCTTCTGCCGGTCGATCGAGCCGGCGGCTTTCACGCCGGCGGCCCATAAATAGAACCCCTCGTAGGTCGCCGCGGCAAGTTCGCTGATATAGGGAACGTCCGGGAACTTGGCTTTGATCTTCTTGACGTAGGCCGTGCTCGCCGGTGTCGTCAGCTCCTCGAAATAGCCATACGCGCCGAGCACGCCGTCACTCTCCGTCGCGTCGAGCGTGGAGGGCTCGTTGACCAGGCCGAAGGTGGTGGACGCGATGGGAATCTGCGTCTTCATACCGGCCGAGGTCCATTGCCGATAGAACGACGTATGGTTGCCGCCCACCAGCGCCGACAGCACGAGATCGGGTTTCGCCGCCTGGATCTTGCTGATGGTCGGTCCGAAATTGGTCACGTCGAGGGGAAAGAAGTCGACCGCCAGCACCTCGCCGCCATTGTCCTTGACGTATTTCGTCATCCATTTGGCGGTGATCTGGCCGTAATTGTAGTCGGCCGCGATGATGTAGGCTTTTTTCCCCGACTTCTTCATCGCATAGGGGACCAGCTTCTCCACGGTCTGCGCGGGCGTCGTTCCGGTACAGAAGGTGTTGCGGTCGCAAACGCCGCCCTCGTAGAGCGTATTGTAGAAATAGAGCACCTTGAACCGGTCGAAGGTCGGCCGGACCGCCTCGCGGGAGGCCGAGGTGATGCCGCCATGGATGACGGCGACCTTATCCTTCAGTGCCAGCTGCTGCGCATATTGCGAGTACATCTGGATATTCGACTGGGTGTCGTAGTGGACGAGCTTGAGCGGCCGGCCGAGGAGGCCGCCCGCCGCGTTTATTTCGTCGATGCCCACGATCAGGCTGTCGACCATCGGCGCACCCGACGCGGCGATCGGCCCGGATTGGTCATGAAGGCTGCCGACAAGGATCGGTGCATCGGCGCCGAGCGCACCTTCGGATAGGATCGCCGGTGCTGCGAACGCCGCGGCCGATCCGTAAACCGTCGTCTTGACGAAGCTGCGCCGCGATATCCGCATGAACTGTCCCTCACCAAACTCGGCGCCATTGTGCCACCGCGGAAGTATGAAAGTGCGGTATATGAAATTGCAATCATTTTTGCGCCGGCATTTTTGCGCCGGAACGCGCCTGATTGGTCGCGACGCCTCCAAACGGCGCCGTTCAGCGCTGCTCTATCATCTCGAACTCATGACCGTCGGCCGTCGCCAAATGGATCGGGCGACTGATGCCGGCGACGGTGAGGTTCTCGAACCCGCGCGCGGTGCGTCCCTGAACCGCCCGGCCGATTCGCCCGCGCAGGTCCCGAGGACGCAGCGCGCCGGTCGCGGAAACCAGCCCTGCGAGACAATGGATGCCTTCATAGCAGGACTGGCCGAACCCGTTGGAGGGCGGCGGCGTATCGCCGAACAAGCTGTGGTAGCGCTCGAGAAAGGCGGCGTTGTTGTGGGAGCGCAGCGAGGAGAAATAGGCCGAGGTCACGAAGAGGTTTTCGGTGCAGTTCGCACCGAGCGCATAGAGGATCGTCTCGTCGATCGCGGAGGTAAAGCGCAACATGTGCCGGGCGAGCCCCGCTTCCGCGAAGGCCCGGTTGAAGCCCATCGCCTCATATCCCAATAGATAGGGCATGACGACATCCGGACGTGCCTGGCGGATCTCCTGGAAGATTTGATCATAATCGGTGAAGCCGAAAGGCAGCAGCCGCTCGCCGACCACCTGACCGCCCATCTCCCGGATGATGCCGCGCGCCGCGGCGAAGGTGACGCGCGGCCAGATATAATCGTTGCCGACGAGGTAGTAGCGGCTCGCGGCTTTGCGTTCGGTCAGCCAGGCGATGCCGGGTCGGAGCAGCTCGTCCGCGGTCTCGCCGACGGTGAGCACATCGGGATCGCTCTCATGTCCCTCGAACTGTGGCGTATAGACGTAGGGTGCGCGGCCACGCAGGGCCCGCGACACCGGGTATCGGGCGAAGCTCGGCAGCATGGCCACGACGGCATCCGCGCCATCCACCTCGATGACGGCGGCCGCCGCCTCGGCGGCGGTCGCGGCCGTGGCACCGGCATCGGCGACGATCAGGTCGACGGATTGTCCGAGCAAGCCCCCGGCGGCGTTGATTTCGGCGACAGCGAGAATGGCGCATGCTTCGCCGGACGGCGCCCAGATGCCCGCCGGCCCCTCCCGCGCGACGAGCAAGGCGATCTTGGTCATAGCGGCCGATCTCGACGCAACATTGGATGCCCGATGTTGGACCTCACTTCGAACCCCGGCGCGACAACGGTCTCCAGACAAGCGGCGCCTAAAGACAAGCTGAGTGCATAATTCACGCCATAGAACGGGGCGTCCGCGCGGCGGTGGGCGGAAAGGCGGGTCGCACCGCGATCCGCGGGCAATCGTTCCGAAGCCCGTCCCTTTTGCTTGAAGGCGCCAGCGAAACTCGGCTAGTTATCTGAAACTTCGGATATTGAAAATCGAGACGTTCAGTCGTGTCACGCTTCAATGGGATGGAAGATCACCTGGCATATCTCATCGCCAGCGTAAATCGGCGGCTTGAGGAGGAGCTTGAGGAAAAGCTCCGCCCGGACGGTATCCCCATCCAGCAATTTCGGATCCTGGGTGCCCTCACGTCACAGAACGGCCAGTCGATGGGCGATCTCGCCACGCAAGTTCTGGTCGAATCGACGACGTTGACGAAGATCATCGACAGGATGGTCGCGGACGGACTCGTCTATCGCGCTCCCGATCCGAAAGACCGCCGAAAGGTGCTCATTTGCCTCGCGACAAAGGGTATCGCCCTGCACGAGCGCCTGGGCGGTCTGGTCGGTGACCAACAACGTCAAATCATCAAGCGGTTGGAAAACGGCAAAGCCGAGGAACTGCAGAAACTTCTGCTCGATCTGGTCAGGGTCCAAGCGTGAGAAGGCATTGGTGCCTGATCGGGAGGCTCCCATCGGATGCAACAAGATCCGATGGGATCACCCAGGCTGAAGCGTAACTCTCCCGGTCACACGTACCAGAGATTCGGCGAGCTCGGGTCCTCGGCGACGCCTTCGCCGAACGTCGCCTGGTTGACCGTATAGAGCCGCAGCAACCAGCGATCCGTTCCATCAAAGCGGGGTTCGAAGGGATCGCGGCCATGCACCGTGCGCCGGTTTTCGAGCAGCAGCATGTCGCCCGGTTCGAGGATCACCGAGCGGACCAGCGCCGGATCGACCAACAGATCCTCCAGCTGCTCCAGGGCGGCGGCGGCGGCGGGCGTCTGCGCCTTGATGCCGGTTCCGTTGTAGCGGAACTGCAAGCCGCCGGTCCGCGGGCAAGTCCGCAGCAGCGCCACGTCTTCGAGCACATTGGACGGCGCGAACGAATCGCCGCCGGCAATCGAGAACTCCGGCCGCCGCAATGCCGCCACGGCATCCTCGGGAAGGCGGGCCAACACCTCCGGAATCAGGCAGAAGGTGGTCGGCGCGCGTTCATTGTTGCGCAGGCAGTAAAGCACCAGGTAATCCGGCGAGGGCGACACGCCGGTGCCGGTCTCGCCCGGCAAGCTGGCCTGGCTGACTTCGCTATGCAGCGGCAGAGACCGCCGCGAGCCGTAGGATCCCCGCTTTTCGGTATGTCCCGCCGTGGGCGAGATGCTGCGGATCCAAGCCCAGTTCAGCATCGTTCGGTAGGCGATCAGCGATAGACCAAGCGACCCGGCCATCGTCAACATGGTGGTCACGGCGCGGGGCAAGGATCGTGGATCGTTGACGCCGTCGAGCGGCGTCGGCGGAATGGCGCCGTCGATCGGCAAGCCTTTGAACAGGATGATCGGATCGGCTTCATAGGTCGAACTGCGGGACACCATGGACCGCGTCGCGGCGGGCAGCCGGGCGAGCAACTCGGCCCCGAGCGTATGGGCCTCGGCGTTGGGCGCTGCTACGACACGATCCAGATCCGCGACCGAACCTTCCAGCAGGTCGAAAAATTCCGGCGACGGCGTCACCACGCTGACACCGGGGTAGGGGGAGGAATAGTCAAGCATGGGGCTCTCTCAATCCTGTCAGGATAGGGGAAGGGCGGGCACCGGGGGCACTAACGACGGCTCACGAGGCGAGCACGCGCGCCGCGATCATGCCGACGAGATGGGGCGGAACCGCGGAGGTGTCGACGACGAAGGTTCGCTCGGGAGCGGCCTCCATCAGCACCTTGATAGCGAGATCCGCATCGTAGTTGCGGCGTTCGGCGGTGACGATGTTGAGCTTCGCCCGCACATCTTTGGGATCGAGCGCACCCAGCCGCATCCAGCCTTCGAGCTGAAAGCGCTCGACCGGCGTCAGCAGCTCCGCGTCCGACAGCACGGCACCGGCCTCGTCGGCGGTCAGGGCGCTCGTCCGATCGAAGGCATCGGCACGCAGGACGATGCGGGTGAGGCGGACGAAGTCGGGTGCCGTCAGGACCAGAAACCGCGCCCGAGGCAGGACGACCGCCGCGTGGGCCACCTCATCGGCACCCCGCAAACCGTCGAAGACCAGAGGGTCCGGCAATGCCTCGGGATCGACGCTGAGCTGCGTGAGGATATGCGCCATGCCGCCCGGGTTCGCCCTGGCGAAGCGCCGGGTCAGCTCAAACCGCTCGACGCGATCATTGACCGGCTGGTCGCTGTACAGCGGGATGATCGCCTTATCGGTGACCTCGCGGCGGTTCGGCAAGAGGCTGAACGGCTCGGCGATGGCTCGAAGCTCCGCCATCGCCGTGCTTTTGCCCGTGCCGGTCAGGCCGATGACGACCAGCAGGCGGCTGTCGGCGACCGCCCGCCATCCCCTCGGCCGGGTCGTCGAGAGCGTGACCCCTGAGGCGATGACGCCCAAATCCTTGATGGGGGGCGAGGCGACCGCCGCCGACGATAGCGCCGCGAGGGCGCTCATGCGGTGGCCACCATCGTCATCAGCACGTGATCGACGTCTTGCTGACTCAGACTATCCCGGTCGGCCATCTCTTTTATCTTCGACGCGGCGCTCTGCAGCAGATCCTTGCTGAGCACGAGGCCAAGCTGCTGGGCGCGCTCGCTCATGACATTCCACCCGGTCAGCCGGTGCGCCATCATGACCGTGCGTTCGCGGCCGAAATCCGCCGGATCCAGGATCTCATACGCCTTGGGATCGGCGAGTACCGCCTTGGTATGAACGCCCGCCTTATGGGTGAAGGCGGATGATCCCACGATGCAGTGATTGAACGGGATGTCGACCTTCATGCACTGGGCGAGATAGCCGGCGAGTTCGGTCAGGTGCGACAACTCGAAACGGCTGCGCGCGGCCACGGGATTGTCCACGTACAAGCAGGCGACAAGGTCCTCCAGCGCCGTGATGCCGTTGCGTTCGCCGATGCCGAGCACGCAGGTGTCGATATGCGTGGCGCCGCCCTCCACGGCCGCGAGCGCGTTGGCGACGGCGAGGCCGGTGTCGTTGTGGCCGTGAAACCCAAGTTCGCAGTCGAGCGCGAGCTTAATTTCCTGAACCCGTGCCCGGACCTTGGGGGGCGTCGCGGTGCCGACCGTATCGGCGATACCGAAGCGGTCGAACAGGCCCGTCTGGGCGAGGGGCCGATAGATCGCGAGCAAGTCTTGCGCCGATGTGCGGAACGCGTCCTCACAGGAAAACCGGATTTCGACCCCAGGCGCCTCCTGCCGCACCATCTCGGCGACCTCGATCGCGCGCTCGACGATTTCATCGACATCCATGCCGTGGCTGTGCTGCCGTAACGCCTTCGACGAAGCCATGAACATATGGACGGCATCGACTCCGGCCGCGATCGCGGCGCGCGCATCGCCGAGATTACACCGTACATGCGCGGCGATCCGGCTGGAGAGGCCGAGAGCGACGACTTTCTCCAAATCTTCGCGCGAGCGTGGGCTGACCGCCGGCGACGTCATTTCGATGATGTCGACGCCGAGCTTCGACAGAAGCTGTGCGATGTGGATTTTGTCTTGAGTTGAGAAGTCGCAGAGCGAGGACTGCTCGCCTTCCCGTAAAGTCAAATCAATGAGCTTAGGGTGAAAAGTCATCTACATTCCCCCACGGACGAGTGATATGAAAGACTTATAGAGCACCTGAGTAGGACGCGGAATTTTTTTTGGACGATATTTTATTATAAATTAACGGATATATATCATCATAATCGTAATTATCAATTTTTTATTTTGAAAATGAAGTGTTTTCACTTCATTTTTCGCTGGACTTTTCGTCCATGCTCTCGGATTTTTTAAAAAAATCGACGATGTGGGCAAACGCTCTTTTTTCTTCGTGTCGATCAAGCCAACCGAATTCGCCGATCATTCAATAAAATCAACGAAGTATGCAAGCATTCTTTTTTTCTCGCGCCCAACGGCCGGTTGAGAGGCCGTCTTGAATGGCAATCGCAAATTTCGGGCGCGTCCAGGATCGGGGCAGGTCGGTTTGTATGGAGAAAAAAGTCTGATCGATGGCCTTGTGAGTCGCGTGGTGAAAACGTCGGCTTGGGAGAGAACGGCGGGCGATGACGCCTCGCCGCCGCATGGAAAAAGCTAGCAGGCCGCCCCGAAGGGCGGCCTGTCGTTCGTTAGGCTGCTCGTACCGCGTTGGTGAACAGATCGACTTCCCGCCGGATCGCTTCGGATTGAGCGAGCAGATGTTCCGTCGCAGCTTGGAGTTCGGCGGCGGAGCGCCCTGTCTGTCCGGCGGCATCCGTGACGCTGGCCAACTCGCTGGCCACCTGGATGCTGACCGCCGCGGCCTCCTGCACATTCCGGGCGATCTCTCCGGTGGCTGCCTCCTGTTCCTCCACGGCGGCGGCTACCGACGCGGTGGTCTGGCTCATGGTGCCGATCGTTCCGGTGATCTCATGGATGGCTTTGACCGCTCGATCGGTCTCGGTACGGATCTGATCGACCTGCTTTTGAATCTCGTCCGTCGCCCGCGTCGTCTGAGTCGCAAGACTTTTGACCTCGGTCGCCACCACCGAGAAGCCCTTGCCGGCATCCCCGGCCCGGGCCGCCTCGATGGTCGCGTTGAGTGCCAGCAAGTTGGTCTGAGACGCGATTCCGCTGATCAATTCCACGACGGAGCCAATCTTCGCGGCCGCGTCGGACAATCCTTGCACGCCCTCGCTGGTTCGGCGAGCCGCCTCCACCGCTTCGCTGGAGATGGTCGCGGCACCGGCCATCTGTCTGCTGATTTCCCGGATGGAGGAGGAGAGTTCCTCAGTGGCGGCCGCGACGGTCTCGATGTTGCCGCGCGACCGATCCGTCGCCACGCTGGCGCTGGAACACCGTTCGGCCGAATTCGCGGAACTCGCTGACAGTTCCGCGGAATTTCCTTGCATCTGTTTGGCGGCGGCGGTGACGGCGGAGGCGACGCTTCTGATCGTCGTCTCGAAGTCGTGGGTCAAATGATCGACCGTTACCTGCCGAGCCAGTTTCGCTTCCTGCTCGGAGACCTGGGCCTGGATCGCCGCGTCGGCCGCGGTTCGGTTGCGGCGAAACACTTCGACGGTGCGGGCGAGATCGCCGATCTCGTCGCGCTGACCGAGGAACGGGACGTCCTGGGAAAGATCGCCTTCCGCCGTCGCGAGGACGACCGCCGTGATGTGCTTCAGCGGACCGGTGATCGACCGCGCCACGATCAATGCCGCGCCGATGGCGAGGGTCACCGTGATGAAGGCCGCTATGAGATTTTGATTGCTCGAATTCTGCACCGCCTCCAGCGAGGTTTCGGCGGTACGGGCTTGATTGCGGTTGGCGACATCGATCGCTTCTTGGATGATCGCGGCCACCGTTTGACCGACCGGCATCATGGTTTCGACGCGCAGCTGCGTGCGTTCGAGCAGCATGGGAACGGCCTGGCGCAGGACGCCAATATAGCCGTCGAGGGTCGTCGTCAGCTGCTTGGCCGAGGCCTGGTCGGCTTCGGCGGTCCGGCTGGTCAGCGCCTTGGTCTTGGCATCGATCTTTGCCCAGCTGGCGAGCAGATCGTTCCCTTGAGTCTTGAGTTTGGCAAGGCTCTCGATCTCGATACCGTCATCCGTGGCATTGAGAAAGCTCGCCGTCTGCTGGCGGCCAATTTCGATTTCGCTGAGCAGCAGGGCGGTTTCCGCCGCTCCGGCCGTGTCAGCCGCGCGAACCCGGCTTTCCACAAGAGTGGTCAGGACCGGTGCGAACATCTCGGGCCGTTGGCCGATCTGCCCGCGTTTCGGTTCGAATTCGTTGGTCAGCTGCTGCACCCTAACCGCCGCTTGCCCCAACTTTTGGTAAGCCTCATCGATCTTTCCCATCATGGCGACGAGGGGCGGATTGCGCATTCCCGCCAGGGTCTGCGTGATCGCTGTTTTCCCATCGGCGACCGCCGCCTTCAGTTTTTCCGCCGCGGGCGCCGTCGGGATCAGCATCTGTGCCATCACGGTTTCCCGATCGGCCCGCAGCCGCATCTCGAGCGTGGGAAACCGCTGGACCGACGCGGACATCCGGCTCAATTCGACGAACGTCGCCTTGACGGAATTGAAGGCCAGCCAGGACAAGCTGGAGCACGCCACCGTGAGAACCACGAGCAAACCGAAGCCGAGCGTGATCTTCCGGCCGATGGGTAGGGAGGTAAAATTAAACACCGCGTGCTCCAAAAATCGCAAATGGGGGAGAGGTGGCCCATCGGGGGGCTTGTTATTATTATGATCCTGTTCTTTATAGACTTTATTCCTTTAGCATTGCTTAACCAGACCCCGTGAAGCGGTTCGAATTTGTCTCAAATGGACATTCCCCAGATAGCTGGGCGATCCAAGCGGGTTATGATGGAGATGGCGCCGCGGGAGGGTTTGAAAGACCGGTTGAGAACGCGGTCGAACCGGTCCAGAGGGCCTTGTGCGTGCCGGCAACGGCTTTCTTCCCAACCCAAAAAATTCTTCGCTCTCGGCATTTCAAACCGCCTCACACGCAAGCTCGACGAGAGCCTACGAGCGCGTGGCCGGAATGAAGTGTGAGCTGGATCACTCGCCGGAAACAAACCGCCGGAAGCGGTGTCGGGCCGTGGGTTTTATGCCCATTGGGTGTTCCCATTGACGGCCACCGCCTGCATCCGTTATCGTCGGGAGATAAGGCAAACGTTTGCCTAAATTTGGCGGGGCAGGAAATGCCGTGAAATCACACCCGGCACAGGCGGCACTGGATGGACGGCGGAACCCGGCAGGCGGTGTCGGTCGGGCCGGCATCGACGACGTCGCGCGCCGTGCCGGCGTCTCGATCTCCACGGTGTCGCGCGTGCTCAACGGCATCACCAGCCGCGCCTCGGTGGCGACCGCCGAGCGGGTGCGTCAGGCCGCCGCGGAGCTCGACTATCGTCCGGCGCATCTCGGCCAGGCGCTGCGCACCAACCGGACCCGCCTGGTAGCACTGCTCATCCCCGATATGAGCAACGCCTTCTACGCCGCCATCGCGAAGTCGATCGAGGCGAGCCTGGTCGAGAGCGACTACGCGATGATCCTGTGCAACACCGCGGAGGATCCGCGTGTCCAGGACAACTACCTGGCGGAGATGCAGGCCTATCACGTGCGCGGCATCGCGCTGCTCGGCGCGGTCGCGAGCCCCGGCCTCGCGGCGCTCAAGAGACGGCGGGTGCCGATCGTCTACGTCAACCGCAAGGCCCCGGACGGCAGCGGATTGTTCGTCGGCATCGACAACTACGCCGCCGGCCGCGACATCGCCGATCATTTCCTCGACGAGGGCCATCGCGACTGCGCCATCATCGCCGGGCCATCCCATTCGCCGGCGAGCCGCGACCGTCTGGCCGGATACCGCGATCGCCTCGCCGAGCGCAGCGCGCCGCTCGATCCGGGCTATGTGGTCGAGGCGGCGCTCACCATGGAGGACGGACACCGCGCCGCGACCCGCCTCTTCGAACGGTCGCCCAGGCCGCGCGCGGTGTTCTGCGGCAACGACCAGATCGCCTATGGCACCTTCCGGCGCTGTCACGAACTCGGCCTCGCGGTGCCGGGCGACGTGGCGCTGTTCGGCTTCGACGACAATCCGCTGAACGCCTGGCTGGCACCTTGGCTGAGTACCGTTCACGCGCCCTACGAGGTGTTCGGGCCTGCCGTGCGCGAGGCGCTGGAGCGGGTCTGGGCGGCGCTGGACGGGCCGATGGGGGTGGGTGACGGGCCAATGGAGGACGGGCCGACAGGAGAGATCCTGCTGCCTTATTCGATGGTGCTGCGCGAATCCGGGTAGCGCCGCACCGGGGACCGGCAACTCGGTCATGCCACCCGGCCAATACGCCGACCAAAACAAAAACCATAACCATAACAGTGGAGGGAACGATGATGAAAAGACGACTGACACGTCTGGCCGGGGCCTGCGCCTTCGGCGCGGCCGCTCTCGGACTGAGCTTGAGTCTGGGGGCCCGGGCGGCCGAGGCTGCCCCCTACAAGATCTATCTGAGCATGAGCTACATCGGCAACGACTGGCAGGCCGAGGCCGCCAACATGGTCAAGGCCATGGCCGCGTCGAAAACGCTCAAGGACAAGGTCGATCTCGAGGTCCAGGTCGCCGGCCCGAACGCCCAGAAGCAGATCCAGCAGATCAACGCGATGGTGCAGGCGGGCGCCAAGGCGATCGTCGTCTTCCCGATCTCACCGACGGCACTCAACCAAGTCGTCCACGCGGCGTGCGCCAAGGGTGTCGTGATCATCGCCTACGATGCCGAGATCACCGAGCCCTGCGCCTTCAACGTCCATATCGACCAGACCGAGGCTGGGCGCGTTACCGCCGAATGGCTGGCGAAGAAGCTCGACGGCAAGGGCAATATCGTGATGCTGACCGGCGTACCGGGCACCTCGGTCGACACCCAGCGCACCGCGGCGGCCAAGAAGGTGTTCGCCACCTATCCGGGTATCCACGTCATCGCCGAGGGTGTCGGCATGTGGAGCCAGGCGGTCGCGCGCACCGAACTTTCGAAGATCGTCGCGACCCATCCGTGGAGCGAGATCAACGGGATGTGGCTGCAGGTCGGCTGCCTGACCGCGTCCTCGATGCAGGATGAAGCCGGCATCAAGGACGCCGACAAGCGGCCCTGCGCCGGCGAGGGCTCGAATGGCCATCGCATCCAGATGCTGCAGGCATCGGACGGCGTCGAAGGTGCCTCCGGCAGCTACCGGTCGATGGGCTATCCCAGCATCTCCTACGCCTCGCCGCCCTATTCCGGGGCCCTGGCGCTGAAGCTCGCGGTCGAAAAGCTCGACGGCAAGGACATACCGAAACTGACCAGCCTGCCACTGCCGGTCGTCACCAACGAGACGGTCAAGCTGTGCAAGACCGGCAGCTGGAGCGAGATGAAAGCCGGCTGCAACGCGTTCCAGCCGGCCGCCATCAGCAATCCCGGCTGGTTCGCCGCGATCTTCTCCGATCGCACGCCGGAGGTCGGGTTGCAGGCGGCGCTCAATGGCACGCCGGAGCCCTGAGCGCCCGCGGGACACCGGCGAAGACGTGACATGACGAGTAGGCGTGCCGGCGCTCCCCGGCACCGGCACGCCGCTCCATTCGGCTCGGATCGGATGATATGAACGCTGATAATCCTCAGGCGAAGGCCGCTCCCGGGGCGGTCTCCAGGTACATGGCGACGAGTGGCGCGGCGATCGTCGACGCCATCGCCGTCGACAAAGTGCGCAAGGCATTCGGCGCTACTGTGGCGCTCGACGGCGCCAGTTTTTCCGCCGCCGCTGGCGAGGTCCACGCGTTGCTCGGCGAGAACGGCGCCGGCAAGTCGACGCTGGTGAAGGCTCTGAGCGGGCTGCTGCGCCCCGATGGCGGGCGGATCGAGCTGTTCGGCGTCGCCGCCCGGTTCGCCGGGCCGCGCGACGCGCATGCGGCGGGGCTGCAGACCGCCTTCCAGGAGCTGACTCTGGTTCCCAATTTGACGGTCTGGGAGAATCTGCTGCTACCCTATCAGCCGGTCGGCGTCACCGGCCTGTTGCGTGGCCGTCGGGGCGAGGCGTTCGCGGCGGAGCAGCTCCGCCGCTTTGGCCTCGGCGATATCTCGCCCCGCCAGGAGGTGTCCGGACTCGATCTGGCGCTGCGCCAGAAGATCGAGATCGTCCGCGCCGTCGCGCGCGAGCCCCGCGTGCTGCTGCTCGACGAGCCGACCTCGGCGCTCACCGGCCGCGACATCGACTGGCTCGGCGAGATCATCGCGACCGAGAAGCGACGGGGCGCCACCATCGTCTTCATCTCGCATCGCATGCCCGAGGTGCGGATGTTCTGCGACCGCCTGACCGTGCTGCGCAACGGCCGCGACGTCGGCGACTTCGCGGTGGGCGACGTCTCCGACGAGCGTGTCATCGAGCTCATCATCGGCCGCTCGCTCGCCTCGACCTTCCCGGCGAAGCCGGTCGCGGACCGCGGGCAGCCGCCGGTGCTCGAAGCGCAGGGCCTCCGCGTCGGCCGGCTCGCCGAAGCGAGCTTCGCGCTCCGCCCGGGCGAGATCCTCGGCGTCGCCGGGCTGCAGGGCATGGGACAGCTCGAACTCTTCCTCACCCTGTTCGGCGATCTGCGGCCGAATGCCGGGCGCATCCTGGTGGACGGCCAGCCGGTGACGTTCGAGTCGCCGCGCGCCGCGATCGCCGCCGGGATCGGCATCGGACTGGTCCCGGAGGAGCGCAAGACCGAGGCGCTGTTCCTCAAGCTCGACGGCCGGCGCAACGCCAGCCTGCCGTCGATCGACCGCTTCGTCCGGCCCGGACTGATCGGGGGCGGCCTGATCGATGGCGAGGCGGAGACGGCCGCCGTCGCGGGCGCGCTCGCCCGTGTCCAGGTCGATCCACGCGCACTCTGGAGCCGCGCCGGCGCGTTCAGCGGCGGCAACCAGCAGAAGATCGTGCTGGCGAAATGGCTGCTCACCGGTAGCCGGGTGCTGCTGCTGTTCGATCCGACGCGGGGCGTCGATGTCGGTACCAAGCATGAGATCTATCTGCTGATCGCCGATTTCGTGCGCGCCGGCGGGGCCGTGCTGCTCTACTCGACCGAACTCGCGGAGGTCGCCAACCTTTGCCGGCGCGTGCTCGTCGTCTATGGCGGGCGGGTCGTCCGCGAGCTCGACGATGCGCGTGACGAGATCTCCGAGGCGGCGATCATGCGCGCCGCCCTCGGCACCATCGAGGGTGATGCCTCCGCTGTCGATGCACCGCCGGCGGAGGCATCACCGCCCGAAAGCCGCCGGGCGGCGGAGGCCGGCGCATGAGTGCCGTGACCACCTTCGCCCCGCCCGCGCGGTCCCCCTGGCCGACCCTCCGGCGTTTCCGGGGATTGTTGATCGCGGCGCTCGTCTTCGTCGCGCTGTTCGGCCTGGTCAACCTCGTTTCGCCGGCCGCCTTCGGCTATTTCGACTTCAGCTATATGGCGGCCGGTGGCGGAACCCTGGCGTTGGCGGCGATCGGACAGACCCTGGTGATCCTCACCGGCGGCTTCGATCTGTGCGCGGGGGCGGTGATCTCGCTGGTCAACGTCGTGCTGGCGACGCATCTGCAGGGGACGCTCGGCTCGGAACTCGGCTGGGGCGCCGCCGGCCTCGCGATCGGTGCCGCGGTCGGCGCCTTCAACGGTTTCTTCGTCGCCTTCCTCCGGCTGCAGCCGATCGTCGTCACGCTCTCGACCATGTTCATCGTCGAGGGCATCACCCTGCTGGTGAGCGACAAGCCGGGCGGAGAGGTGCCGCCGGACTTCAGCGCCTTCTTCACGGGCAGCGTCATCCCGGACATGCTGCCGGCGCCGATCATCGTTCTCGCCGTGGTGCTCCTCGCCTGGGCGGCGCTGAAGCATTCGCGCTTCGGCACGGCACTTTACGCGATCGGCGGCGACGAGGACGCGGCGCGGAGCGCGGGGATCCGTGTGCGCGGTGCGAAATTCGGCGCCTATGTCCTGGCCGGAACCCTCTATGCCGCCGCCGGCATCTTCGTCACGGCGCAGACCGCGTCGGGTGATCCGTTGGTCGGCGATCCGCTGCTGTTGCAGGTATTCGCCGCCGTGGTCATCGGCGGCACGGTCTTGGGCGGCGGTCGGGGCGGCTGCTTCGGTTCGGCGATCGGCGCCTATAGCCTGATGCTGATCGTCAACATCCTCCTGGTGCTCAACGTCTCGGCCTATTACGGCACGGTGGCGGAGGGCATCATTCTGGTCCTGGCGGCGCTCGGCGGCACGTTCGGCACTATGGCCGGCAATACGGCCGGCCGGCGCTCGCCACTCGCCGCCTGGCTCGACCGGTTGCGGACCCGGAGCGCCGCCGACATGCCGCTCGGACGGAGATCGGCGCCTCGGCCGCGCAGCCTGGTCGCCACGGCCGCGGCTCCGCCGGCGCTGCCGCCCTGGTGGCGGCGCCATGCGGAGACGCTGCGCTATGCGCTGCCGGCCTATGTCTGCTTCGTCCTGGTGCTGGCAGCAACGGTCTGGATCTATGGCGGGCTCGGCTTCGGCTATGTCAATTCGCTGCTGGTGCTCAGCTCTTTCCTCGCCGTGTTGTCGCTTGGTCAGGGCGCCGTCATCCTGACCGGCGGGCTCGACCTGTCGGTGCCCTGGACGGTAGCGCTCGCGGGCATTCTGCTCGGCGGCATCGCGCGCGGCAGCGACGCGGCGGCGTTGTGGGCGGTGCCCGCCGCCCTCGGCGCGGGCGCCCTGGTCGGGCTGGCGAACGGGGTCGGCATCGTGTTCTTCCGCCTGCCGCCGATCGTCGTGACGCTTGCCATGGACGGCATCCTGCAGGGCATCGCCCTGGTCTACAGCAATGGCACGCCCGACGGCTTCGCGCCGCCGGCTTTGCGTTGGCTGATGACCGGGCGGCTCCTGGGCGTGACACCGGTGCTCTGGCTGATGGCGCTCTTCGTTCTCGGTGCCACGCTCCTGCTCGGCCGCACCGCCTTCGGCCGGCGCGTCTATGGTGTCGGCAACAGCCCCCGGGTGGCACGGTTGAGCGGCGTCAATGTCGGTCGTACCCTGATCCTCGTCTATGTCCTGAGCGGGCTGTGCTCGGCACTGGTCGGCGTGCTGCTCGACGGGTTCAGCGGCCAGGCGAGTCTCGGCATGGGCAATGCCTATCTGCTGCCATCGATCGCCGTGGTGGTGGTCGGTGGCGCGCTCATCACCGGCGGACGCGGCCATTATCTGGGTATGATCGGCGGCGTCCTGCTGCTGACTGCGCTGCAGACGCTGCTCGCCGGCACGACGCTGCCCGACGCGGTGCGGCAGATTATCTATGGTCTGGTGGTGCTCGGCGCGGTGATCGCCCTGCGCGATCGCGCGCCAGGTTGACCGGGTTTAGTACGAGAGGATGGAATCATGCTCGAAAGACGGGTGAAGCAAGGATTGCGGGTCCTGGTGACGGCGGGCGCCTCGGGGATCGGGCGTGCCATCACGACGGCCCTGATCGAGGACGGCGCGCGGGTTCATATCTGCGACATCGCCGAGCCAGCGCTCGCCGAGTGTCGCGGCGCGTTGCCCCAGATCACCGCGAGCCTGACCGACGTCGCGGACCCGGCGGCGGTCGACCGGCTGTTCGACGACGTCCGGCGGGAGCTCGGCGGGCTCGACGTGCTGGTCAACAATGCCGGCATCGCCGGGCCGACCGGCGGTATCGACGAGATCGACCCGGCGGCCTGGCGCCGCACTGTCGACGTCAACCTGAACGGCCAGTTCTACTGCGCGCGTCTGGCCGTACCGCTGCTGCGCGAGGCCGGCGATGGCGCCATCATCAACCTGTCCTCGGTCGCGGGCCGGCTCGGCTATGCCTACCGCACGCCCTATTCGGCGACGAAATGGGCCGTCATCGGCCTGACCGAGAGCCTGGCGATCGAGCTCGGGCCGAGCGGCATCCGCGTCAACGCGCTGCTGCCCGGCATCGTCGAGGGGCCGCGCATCGAGGGCGTGATCCAGGCGCGCGCGACGCAGCTTGGGCTCGGCTATCCGGAGATGGAGCAGCGCTATCTCGAAAAGATCTCGCTGCGCCGGATGGTGACGGCGGAGGATGTGGCGTCGATGGTTCTGTTCCTGTGCTCGCCCGCCGGGCGTAACGTCTCCGGCCAGGCGCTCAGCATCTGCGGCAATGTCGAGACGCTATGAGGAGGGGAGGGCAACCATGAGTTCCGCCATCGCCATTATCGGCAGCGGCCTGATCGGCCGCGCCTGGACGATCAGCTTCGCCCGCGCCGGCCACGCGGTGCGGCTCTACGACGCCGATGCCGGCGCCGCCGGTGCCGCCATCGCCTTCATCGAGAGCGTGCTCGACGATCTGGCGGCGAACGACCTGCTGGCGGGGCACGACCCCGCGGTCGTACGCGGCCGGATCGTCGTGGCGCCGAGCCTGGCGGCGGCGCTCGACGGTGCCGTCCATGTTCAGGAGAACACGCCCGAGGATCTGGCGACGAAGCGGCGCGTCTTCGCCGAACTCGATGCGGCGGCTGGGCAGGATACGGTGCTGGCCAGCTCGTCTTCGGCGCTGGTGCCGTCCTCTTTCACCGAGGGGCTTGGCGGGCGGGCACGCTGCCTGGTCGTCCATCCGATCAACCCGCCCTACCTCGTCCCGGCGGTCGAGATCGTGCCGGCGCCCTGGACCGCGCCCGATGTGGTCGAGCGTACGCGGGGGCTGATGACCGGGCTCGGCCAATCGCCGATCGTCATGGCGCGCGAACTCGATGGCTTCGTCATGAACCGGCTGCAGGGAGCACTTCTGGAAGAGGCGTTCCGGCTGGTGGAGAGCGGCGCCTGCACGCCCGAGGATGTTGATATCGGTATCCGTGACGGGTTGGCGCTGCGCTGGTCCTTCATGGGACCGTTCGAGACGATCGACCTCAACGCGCCGGGCGGCGTCACCGACTATGTCACGCGCTACCAGCAGATCTACGCCCGGCTGTTCCCCAGCATGCAGCGGCGCGCCGACTGGGCCGGACCGGTGCTGAAGGTAGTAGAACAGGCGCGACGCGGGCAGGTCGCCACCGGTGCGCTTGCCGACCGGCAGCGCTGGCGCGACCGGCGCCTGATGGCGCTGCTGCGCCACAAACGCGACGCCGGCGGACGGATCGGCGACTGACCCCAACACCCAGGAGGTTTTACCCATGGCAAAATCCAACAAAGTCATCATCACCTGCGCCGTGACGGGCGCCATCCATACCCCGTCGATGTCGCCCTATCTGCCGGTAACGCCGGACGAGATCGCCGCGGCGGCGATCGGCGCCGCGGAGGCCGGCGCCGCGATCATCCATCTGCATGCGCGCGATCCCCAAACCGGCAAGCCCGATCAGCGGCCGGAGGCTTTCGCCGCTTTTCTGCCACGGATCAAGCAGGGTACCGACGCGGTCGTGAACCTGACCAGCGGCGGCGCGCCCCACATGCAGATCCTGGAGCGCATCCAGCCCTCGATCACCTTCAAGCCGGAAGTGGCGTCGCTCAACATGGGCTCGATGAATTTCGGCCTCTACCCGATGCTGGAGCGCTTCAAGGAGTTCAAGCATCCGTGGGAGCGCGAGGCGCTGGAGAACAGCCGCGACCTCATCTTCCGCAATACCTTCAAGGACATCGAGTTCGCGCTGGCGGCCTGCAGCGAGAATGGTACACGGTTCGAATTCGAGTGCTACGACGTCGGTCACCTCTACAACCTGGCGCATTTCCTGGAGCGCGGCCTGGTGAAGCCGCCGCTCTTCGTGCAGACGGTGTTCGGCATCCTCGGCGGCATCGGCCCCCACCCGGAAGACGTCCTGCACATGAAGCGCACCGCCGACCGCCTGTTCGGCAAGGACTATCGCTGGTCCGTGCTCGGCGCCGGTCGCAACCAGCTGCCGATCGCGGCGATGGCGGCGGCGATGGGCGGTAATGTCCGCGTCGGTCTCGAGGACAGCCTGTGGATCGGCCCCGGCAAGCTCGCCGAGAGCAACGCCCAACAGGTCTCGCGGGCGCGCCAGATCATCGAAGGGCTGGGTCTCGCGATCGCCACCCCGGCCGAGGCGCGCGAGATCCTCGAACTGAAGGGCGGCGACAAGGTCGCCTTCTGACCGTCAGGCATCATCGAGCTGGGGAGGAGAGACGGTAATGGTGGAGATCAGCGTACTGGTCGACTGCAAAACGCTGCTGGGCGAAGGCCCGATCTGGGATGTCGAGCAGCAGCGGCTGTGGTGGATCGACAGCTTTGGCAACAAGGTCTATCGCTGCGCGCCGGACGGCTCGGAGGTCACGACTTGGGACGTGCCGGCGAAGATCGGGTCGATGGCGCTCACGCAATCGGGCGAGCGCGCCGTGGTGGCCCTGCAGACCGGCTTCCATTTTCTCGACCTCGCGAGCGGCCGATGCACGCGGATCGCCGATCCGGAGGCCGACATTCCGACCACGCGGCTCAACGACGGCAAGGTCGACCGCCAGGGCCGCTTCGTCGCCGGCTCCATGGATATGGCGGAGGCCGGGCCGAACGGCGCGCTCTACCGGCTCGACCCAGACCTGGCGGTGCATCGGCTCGAGACCGGTATCATCTGCTCGAACGGCCCGTGCTGGAGCCCCGATGGGAGCACCTTCTATTTCACCGACACCTGGACGGAGGAAATCTCAGCCTACGACTACGACGTCGCGACCGGCACGCCCACCAACAAACGCCGTTTCGCCTCCTTCAAGGACGTGCCGCTCGACCATCCGGGCGGCGTGCCGGATGGCGCCACGGTCGATGCCGACGGCTATGTCTGGAGCGCCGCGGTCTATGCCGGCGAACTCTGCCGCTTCGCCCCGGACGGCAGTCTCGACCGGCGCATCAAGATGCCGGTGCTGAAGGTTACGAGCGTGGCGTTCGGCGGACCGGAACTCGATATCCTCTACGTCACCTCCATGTCGAAGCCGCCGCTGCCGCGCTTTCCCGAGGACGGCCCGCTCGGCGGCAGCCTCTTCCAGATCAAGGGCCTGGGCGTGCGCGGCGTGCCGGAGCGGCGCTTCGCCGGCTGACCACCGATCTCGTGCCAAACTTTATCGCCTGCGCGTCCGGCGAGCGGTTGACGGTTAAGAGGCGGCCACGGCGTCGAGCGCGCGTTGAATGGCCCGAACGAGGTCGACCTCGCGAAAGGGCTTGAGAATTACCACCGCGCCCGGCCGGCTCGCTTCGATCCCGGCGCCGCTCATGAACACGTGAGGAATGGGCATGGTGCGGAGAATTTGCTCGACGGCGGCGACGCCACTGCCACCCCGCAATTGCGCGTCGACGATCATCAGGTCCGGTCTGCATCGTATGGCGGCGGTCACCGCGTCGGCCTCGGTGGCCGCGACGGCGCAGACCTCGTAACCCATCTCCGCGAGCATCTCGGAAAGCATCTCGCCGACCATGGCGTCGTCATCAACCACGAGGATGCGGAGCGCGCTCATCGGTTCAATTCGCCTTCCGCGCCGTCTGGCAGGGCTGCCGCCGGGATGGTCTCGGATACCGTGTCGCGTGTCGTCTGCATGGCTCGATCTCAAGATTCTGGCAAAGGCGAGACCAATTGCCGCGCGTAGTTCGATCGAAGATCAGACATCGACGATAACCGACCGGCGATAGTCGACAGCAGGTTCGGAAACTACTCAGATGCTGACCGTTGGCGGAGTGTGTAGGCGCCTCGGGCGGTACTCAGCCCGTTACGTGCATCAACCTGGGGCGAGACATCAGTTCGACCGATGAGCCGGCTTATCGGGGGCCGGCGCGGGCGTCAGCGGGACCGTGCTGGAGGCAGCCGCATGAGTATCGCCAAGCTGCGCCGGTGGTTGGTGGTTTGCGATGATGAACTCGGCGACGAGCACGATGACGATAAAGAGGATGATCCCATACAGGATGGCGCGGGACTTGGTCACCGTACCGGCGCCGGGCACCGTCACCGACGACGGGACGGTGGAACTGGCTCCGCGCGGCAAAAGGGCTATCAAGCGGGCGGCGATCGTCCCAGGGTCCAAATGCGTCGATACGCCGTCGGGCAACGCCGAAATCAACGACGCCAATTGCTTGGTGGCAACCTCGCCCGGCAACCGGGCCAATTTGGCGGCTTCCTGCCAGGGGTCGACATCCAGTCGCGCCAAGGCCGAAAGGACGCTGATCGGCATGTCATTCCCATCCTCGCCGATCGCCGCGAACAGGAAAGCGTCGAACTCGGATCGAGGGAGAAAAACCGACGTAGCGCGCGTCATGTGAACCTTCGAATTTCGACGCCTCTTTCGACTATGTGGAAACCGACACCGAAGGTGCTTGGCAAACTATCGAAAGTATCAAGCTTATCGCATGGCGGTGCGTCGCGTCAGGCCCGGAAACTACCTAAGACGACGATATAATCATTTGTCACCGGCGATTTTCGAAGACGGTGAACTACTCAGACGGATCCCCGTCCAATCCAGGGTATCCATGTCGTCCGACTATCGCTGTGGTAGAAAAGCTGTGTTACGATTACCTCCGGCAGTCCACCGGGCGGCGAATATTCGAGAATAATTTGACAAAGCCAGAAAAGCGCCCGCAAGACGCCAAAGCGGCCAGGCCGCATGCGAGCCGGCGCTCGCTTCCGGTGCCCGGCCCGCCCCACTATCCCGAGGACTTCCTGGTCGTTGGCGTAGGTGCCTCCGCCGGCGGTCTCGATGCCTGCAGGAAGCTCGTGGGTGCGCTGCCCGCCGGCAACGGCATGGCGTTTATCCTGATCCAGCATCTCGACCCGACCCACGAAAGCATGATGGTGGACCTGTTGGTCGGCCATACGCCGATGACCGTGCGGCAAGCGGCGGATGGCATGCCGGTCGAGCGCGACCATCTCTATGTCATCCCGCCTGGCGCCTATCTTTCCGTCCGCGGCGGCGACTTGCACCTCTCGCAACCCCAAGAGCGTCACGGTGCGCGCCTGCCTTTCGATTTCTTGCTGCACTCGCTGGCCGGGGAATATGGCGCGCGCGCGGTCTGCGTGATCCTTTCGGGAACCGGGGCCGATGGAAGCCTTGGGCTCAAGGCCGTGAAGGAAAACCGCGGGCTCGTCATCGCGCAGGACCCCGAGGAGGCCGGCTTTGACGGCATGCCGCGCAGTGCGATCATGACGGGCGCCGTGGACCTCGTGCTGCCGGTGGCCAAGATTCCCGCGGAACTCGTCACATACGACAGGCAAATGGTCCGTGCTCGCAACGGTTCGGTGTCGCAAGCCAAGGCCGAGGATTGGTTGCCCCAGGTCATCGATCTCCTGCGTACCAAAACCAACCATGATTTCACGCTCTACAAAATGGGTACGCTGCAGCGCCGGATCGAACGGCGGATGGCGATGGCGGCGATCGAGACCCACGACAGCGGCCGATATCTCGAATTGCTGCGGCGCGACACCGGCGAGCTCGATCTTCTCGCCAAGGACTTGCTCATCAATGTCACCAGCTTCTTCCGCGATCCGACGGTGTTCAATCTGTTGGCGGAGACGGTCATCCCGGACCTGGTCCAGCACCAGACGCCCGATCAGCCCCTCCGCATCTGGATCGCGGGCTGCAGCACGGGCGAGGAGGCTTATTCCCTTGCCATGCTCTTCCGCGAGGAGATCACGGCGTCGAAACGCAACGTCAAGCTGCAAGTCTTCGCCTCGGATGTCGACCCGGACGCGGTAGCGAGCGCCCGGGAGGGGCTCTATCCGGAAACGATCGAGGCGGATCTGTCGGCGGAGCGGCTTGCCCGCTTCTTTACGAAGGAAGACCGCAAATACCGGATATTGCCCGAGCTGCGCGCGACGGTGATCTTCACGGTACAGGACGTGCTCGCCGATCCGCCTTTCTCGCGTCTCGACCTGGTCTCCTGTCGCAACCTGCTGATCTATTTGACCCCCGAGGCACAGGCTAAGGTCGTCGCGGTCTTCCATTTCTCGCTGCGCGAAGGCGGCATTCTGCTGCTTGGCAGCTCGGAGACGGTCGGCAACAACCACGGCCGTTTCGAGGTGATTTCCAAGCCGGCCCGGCTCTACCGGCACATCGGCCGCAGCCGACCGGGAGAATTCGGTTTTTCGATGAGCGCCGGTGAGGGCGCACGCGTTCCCTCCCGGGCAATCCAAGCGCCGTCGCGCCAAGCGGCGCTTGCCGATCTTTGTCGACGGCTGGTGATAGAGACCCATGCGCCGGCGGCGGTCCTCATCAACCACAAGCATGAGTGCCTGTATTCCTTGGGGCCGACGGACCGTTTTCTGCGCGTGGCGCCGGGCCAGCCCACCCATGATCTGCTTGCCATGGTGCGCCAGGGGGCACGCACCAAATTGAGGTCGGCAATCCAACAGGCCAGTCAGGATAACGCGCGCATCACCGTCGCCGGCGGTCGGATGAGCCACGACGGCCACCCGGCTTCGTTCAGTATCGACGTACAGCCGGTGTTAAGCGACGGCGAAAAGCTCCTGTTGATCTGCTTCATCGAGCAACCGATGCAGGAGCAGAAACAGGGCCTCCCGGTCACGGCGCGGAGCATTCCGCGGGTCGCCGACCTTGAGCTGGAACTCGAAGCCACGAAAACGGAACTGCGGGGAGCCATCCGCAACCTCGAGATTTCGAGCGAGGAGCAGCGGGCGATCAACGAAGAGGCATTGTCCGTCAATGAGGAATACCAATCGACGAACGAGGAGCTGCTAACCTCCAAAGAGGAATTGCAGTCGCTCAACGAGGAGCTTACCGCCCTCAACAGCCAGCTTCAGGAAACCCTCGATCGGCATCGCACGACAGCGAACGATCTGCAAAACGTGTTGTATAGCACTGATATCGCGACGATGTTCCTCGACACCGACCTCCATATCCGCTTCTTCACGCCGGCCACCAAATCACTCTTCAGCGTCATTCCCGGCGATGTCGGGCGGCCGCTCGCGGATCTCAGCTCGCTGGCGCCGGACGGCGCGCTTTTGACCGATGCGCGAACGGTGCTGCTGACCCTGATGCCGATCGAGCGAGAGATCAAAGCCCAGACCGGCGCCTGGTACATCCGTCGCGTCTTGCCCTACCGCACCCAGGACGACGGGGTGGGGGGCGTCATCATCACCTTTACCGACATCACCGAGCGCAGGCATGTCGCCAATGCGTTGGAGACGGCCAAGCAGCATGCGGAGCTGGCGAATGTCGCGAAGTCCCGTTTTCTCTCCGCCGCGAGCCATGACCTCCGCCAACCGCTGCAAACGCTTGCCTTGCTGCAGGGGCTCTTGGCAAAGATCGTCAAAGGGGAGCGAGAACAGAAACTGGTGACGCGGCTCGACGAGACGTTGAGCGCCATGTCGGGCATGCTGAACGCGCTGCTCGATATAAACCAGATCGAGGCCGGTGTCGTCCGCGCCGATATGAGCAGTTTCCCGGTCGACGACGTGCTGAACCGGTTGAGGGAGGAATTCAGTTACCACGCGCAAGCGAAGCGGCTTAGCCTGCGCGTGGTTTCGTGCGGCCTTTCGATATACAGCGATCCGCGTCTGCTCGAGCAGATGGTTCGCAACCTCCTCTCGAACGCCTTGAAATACACCAAGCATGGCAAGGTGCTGCTTGGCTGCCGTCGGCGTGAAGGCGTGTTGAGCATCGAGATCTGGGACACTGGGATCGGGATTCCCGCCGAAGAACTCAAGGCGATTTTCGAGGAATACCACCAGATCGACAACGCCGCGCGCGAACGGAGCCTCGGCCTCGGTCTCGGCCTCTCCATCGTGCAGCGTTTGGGGAATTTGCTGGGGCATCCGGTACGGGTCCGGTCGCACCCAGGCAAGGGATCGGTCTTCTCGATCGAAGTCAAACTTCCCCCAAGCGGAACAGTGTCCCAGCTTGAACGCCATCGAGATGACAGAAGCGTCGACGGTGCTCGCCGTACCGGCACGATCCTGGTCGTCGAGGACGATCCCGACGTGCGCGACCTCCTCCAGCAGTTTCTCACGGATGAGGGGCATCTCACGGCGACGGTGCCGAATGGCATCGCTGCGCTGGATTTGATGGGGCGGGGGGCGATCAGGCCGGATCTCATCCTGGCGGACTACAATCTGCCAAACGGCATGGACGGGCTCCAAGCCGCCCTGAAGCTCCGGGAAAAGCTTCATTACCAGATCCCGGTGATTATCCTGACCGGTGACATATCGACCGGGACATTGCGCGATATCGCCCATCAGGACTGCGTGCAACTCAACAAACCGGTGAAGTTGAAGGAGCTGACGCAAGCCGTTCAACGTCTGCTCCCGATCTCGCGGCCCGCGGCGCATGCGCGCGCGCCACACGCCGCGGAAACGGCCGGCATCAACGGGTCGCCCGTCATCTTCGTCGTCGATGACGACAGTCACGTCCGCAAGGGGATTCGCAGCGTGCTCGAGGAAGAGGGCAGGGCCGTGGAGGATTACGCGAGTTGCGAGGCGTTCCTGGACGCCTATCGTCCAGGTCGCGAGGCATGCCTCTTGGTCGATGCCTATCTACCCGAAATGAATGGGCTCGAATTGCTGAAGCGGCTCAATGACGAGGGCCATCGGCTGCCCGCCATCATGATCACCGGCAAGAGCGACGTGAAGATGGCGGTTCAAGCCATGAAGGCGGGCGCTTCCGATTTCATCGAGAAGCCGATCGGCAGCGGTGATCTGCTCGCCAGCATCGAGCGCGCTCTCGAACAGTCGCGGGATTCGAGCAAGCTGTTCGCCTGGCGCGAGACCGCGGTTTACCAGCTGGCGCTGCTCACGCCGCGACAGCACCAGATCATGGAACTGGTCCTCGCGGGCCACCCCAGCAAGAATATCGCCGCCGATCTCGGCATCAGCCAGCGTACCGTCGAGAACCACCGCGCGTCGATCATGAAGAAAACCGGCTCGACATCGCTTCCGGCTTTAGCCCGATTGGCGCTAGCCGCCGCTTGGGAAGGGGCCGACGAGCCGCGCTAAGGGTGGCGATGCCGCGCGCTCCATCAGCTGGCGGAGGGCATCATCCGGAGTTCCCCGCTCTCGGCCAGGTCGGCAAGCTCGGCGAGCGTTGCGAAATGGTAGTCGGGCGTGGTCATAGATGCGACGGGCAGCGTTCCGCCAAAGCCGTTCTGCCCCTGCCGCCGCTCGATCCAGCAGACGGTATAACCGAGCGACCGCGCCACGCCGATGTCATGATACTGGCTCTGCGCCACATGCAGAATGTCGTCCTGCGCGAAGCCGTCGCGGCTTAGCCGGCCGCGCGTGAAGGCGAAGAATTTCGGATCCGGCTTCTCGCACAGCGCGTCGTCGACGGTGACGGTGTCGTGGAACGGCCGCCCCAAGGTTTCCTCCATGAAATCGAGGGCCCAGCGCTGCGCGTTCGTCATCGCCACCAGCTTGTAGCGCTTGCCCAGGCGTTTCAGCGCCGCGACCGAGTCGGGGAAGGCGGGCCAGTTGCGCACTGATTGCGCGAAGCCCTGCGCGATCGCGTCATCGACGGGCAGACCAAGAACCGGTGCGAACTCGCGGTAACCGCGAGCGAGATCGTCCGGAAAACGATGCGTCTTCGGCTGGCCGCGTGTGCGGCGGTATTCGGCGAGGAACGTATCGTCGTCCATCGCGGCGGCCGCGGGACCGCAAGCGGCCCGAATATAATCGAGCATGCCGCGCTCGAAATCGATCAGTGTGCCGACGACATCGAAAGTCAGCACCTTGGGTTCCCGCGCCATGATCCGTATCCCTGCTCGAAATGAGTTTACCGGTTCACGGCATACGCCATCGGCGACGGCATTGTCCGCCGAATGCGGGCCCGCGCCGAGCCGAGAATGCCGTGAGCACCCGCGTCGCGGCAAAGTCGACGGCGCCGGCACCTCATTCCTTGGTTAGGAAGAGGCTTTCCAGCGGGTAGTGATGCTTCGTGAAGACCGGCTTGATGACCACGTAGCTGAAATACTTCTCGATGCCGATGTCGAGCGACAGGAGAAATTCGATCGTCTCCTGATAATGCTGGATATTCCTGGTCATGAATTTCAACAGGTAATCGTAGCCGCCGCTGACGAGATAGCATTCGATGATCTCGTCGATCATCCGGATGCGTGCCTGGAAGCGGGAGAAATCATCGGCCCGATGGTCGGCCAAGGTGACCTCGGTGAAGACGATCATGGTGTGACCCAGCTTCTGCATCTGGATATGCGCCCCATAGCCGCCGATATAGCCGGATTTTTCGAGGCGCCTGACCCGTGTGAGGCAGGGGCTGGTGGAAAGCCCGACCGCTTCAGCCAATTCGACGTTGGTCGCTCGCCCGTTCTTCTGCAGGTAAGCCAGGATACGAATATCGATACGATCCAATTTGGGCAGCCCAGAGACCATCCACTACTCCTCGATGTCTGGATGCCCCAGCGCACAATGATGTCGGCAATTCGGCACGCCGGAGCGTAGCTGACAGGCGGGGGCAGTCAATGGCGTCGCTCGCCGGGGTCGCGGACCCTCGAACGGGTCGGTGGCAGGCCGGGGCGACGGAGTCAGCCGAGTGCCTGGCTGACCAGCGCGAAGCGGCGTATCGCCGAATCGGTCCGAGGTGCCGCCCCCCGGATCATCGGTGTGGCGGTCCCCGCCTCGCCGAGCCCAAGCTGGTCCAGCCAGGGGGAGAGGCCGCTGTCCTCGGGCACGTCGATACGGAGAAATCCGCCGCTGCTGCTGGCGACGCACTGGGCGATCAACGCACGCGCGCTCGACGCATCCGGGGCGACCACCGGACCGATGACATGGCCGCGACCGAACCGGCGGAGCAGCGCGAAGCCCATCACCTCTCCCTCGCGATCCAGCACGACGCCGTCCGCCGTCTCGATCAGCGCATCGAGCAGCGGCCCGCGCGACAGGCCCGAGGCGGCGGTATCCAGCGCTGCCAGTGCCGCGCCGTCGCTGCGGCCGATCGGCCGGATCCGCTCGCCCGCGCTCAGCGGCACAAGCTCGACCGAGAAGGCGGCACCTTGATGCTGCCGCACCAAGCCATCCGCCCGGAAGCCGAGCCGGGCATAAAGCGGGGCACCCGATTCGGTGGCGTTCAGCAGGATCGACCGCTCACCCAGCCTGTCGATCATCGTTTCCGTCAGCTTCCGGCCGAGACCCAGGCCACGCATCGCCGGTGCCACGAGGACCATGCCGAGTGCCGCGTGGTGCACACCGTACGTCCAGCCCATGGCGGTGCCGACCAAGTGCCCCGCATGCTCCGCCGCCACGCCGACACCGAGGCGATGGACGAAGCGCCAGTCTTCCACCCGATGCGGCCAGGCGACGACGGCGGAGAGTGCCTGTGCCCCGGTGAGGTCGGACGCTTCCAACGGGCGCAGCACGGGAAGCTCTGACATAGGGGCCTCAGACACGCTCAACGCCCTCCCGCTTGCCCGGTGTCGCCCATCGCGACCCCGTGGCATCCATAGCGCGGGGTCACCGCTCGCGGCCCCCGGCACCAATACCGTGCTGGGAAAGTGCAAGATGCCGAATATCGCCGCAAAATGGCAGAAGCCGCTTTCTGGCGAGAGAGAGCGGTGGGACAAGGCCAGTGCGCTCCCCTACCATGCGGCATTTCCGCGGTGTGGAAGGACATAATGGCTCGGATCGTGATCGTCGGGGGTGGCATCGTCGGGCTGTCGGTGGCCCGAGCCGCCCTGAAGGCGGGCCATCAAATCGTCCTGTTGGAGCAGGGAGCGATTCCCAATCCACAGGCCGCCTCCTGTGACGATACCCGCATGATCCGCCCGCATTACGGCGCCGCGGATGGCTACACGCGCATGGTGGCCGAGGCGTTTCATGGTTGGAACGCGCTTTGGCAGGATCTCGGCACGCGGCATTATGCCGAGACCGGCGCGATCGCGATCAGCGAACGGCCGGGCGACTACGCCGCTGTCACGCTCGACACGTTCCGCCGGCTCGGCGTCGCGCATGAGGTGCTCGATCGGCGCGGGATCGAGGCGCTATGCCCGCATCTCACGCTCCCGGCGGGTGCGACCGGCGTGCTGGCCGGCCCGGCCGGTCCGCTGATGGCCCGAAGGATCGTCGCCGACCTCGCCGCTTGGGTCGCGGCGCGGGGCGGTGTCCTGCGGTCCGGGACGCATGTGGCGGGCATCGACACCGCCGCCGGTCGCGTGACGCTTGAGTCCGGAGAAACGATCGAGGGCGATCTGGTCGTGGTCGCCGCCGGCGCCTGGCTCCAGGATCTGTTCCCCGGTCGATACGACGCGCTGCCGCGCATGCGCCAGGCGCTCTGCTATGTCGAGCCGCCCGCCGCCTTCGCGGCAAGCTGGCAGGCGGCCCCCGCGATCGCTTCGATCGGTGATCGCGGGACCTATACCCTGCCGGGCGTGCTCGGCGCCGAGCTCAAATTCGGCTATGGGCTGCATCGCCGCCCGGGCAGCCCGCGCGATGGCTTCGAGGCCGGGGTGGATGACGCGGAGGGCGTGCTGAGCGGCTTTCGCGACGTCCTGCGCGAGGCGGATGGGTATCGCCCGCTGCGCTTTTTCGTCGGCTATTACGTCATGGATGCGAGCCGCCGCTTTCGGCTGGAACAGCACGGCCGCGCGCTGGTGGTGACCAATTGCGACGGGCAGATGTTCAAATTCGGCCCGTTGCTGGGACAGCGTATCGTCGCCTGCTTCGACGGCGCCGAATCGGCGACCGACCTGGCGCGATGGGCCGCCGGATACTGACGAGCCGACGCCGACACACAGCCATCCGTCCCGGTTCCGGGGCGCGACCTCCGACCACGCGATAGGGATAAGCATCGATGTCCGCTCTTCGACCCAAATACATCACCTTCGACTGCTACGGCACGCTGACCCGTTTCCGGATGGGCGAGATGGCGCGGGAGATCTTCGCCGACCGCGTCCCGGCCGAGCGGATGGACCAATTCGTCAAGGATTTCTCGGCCTATCGCTTCGACGAGGTGCTGGGCACCTGGAAGCCTTATGCCGAAGTGCTGGCCGCCGCGGTCGAACGCAGCTGCCGAAAGTACCGCATCGACTTCACCCCGGCGGAGGCGCGCAGCTTCTACGACGCCGTGCCCGGCTGGGGACCGCATCCCGACGTGGCGGAACCGCTGAAGCGGGTGGCGAAGGAATTCCCGCTCGTGATCCTCTCCAACGCCTCGGACGACCAGATCCACAGCAACGTCGCCAAGCTGGAGGCGCCGTTCCATGCCGTGTTCACCGCGCAACAGGCACAGGCCTACAAACCCCGCCTGCAGGCGTTCGAGTACATGATCGGTCAGCTCGGCTGCAATCCGGAAGACCTGCTGCATGTCTCCTCCAGCCCACGCTACGACCTGCTATCGGCGAACGACATCGGCATCCGCGACAAGGTGCTCGTCGCCCGCGGGCACGAGCCGAATATCCCCTTCTGGGGCTATCACGAGATCTCCGATATCGGCGGCCTGCCGGGCTTGCTCGGTCTCTGACGCAAACACAAGGCGGGGAGAGACCGGGATGAAGCTGGTATCCTACTGGCACGACACAGCCACCCCGTTCGCCGGGGCGATCGACGGGCCGGTGGACGGCAAGGCCGATGTGGTGGTGATCGGCGGCGGCTTCACCGGGTTGTCCGCGGCGCTCGCCCTCGCGAAGTCCGGCGCCAGCGTGGTGGTGCTGGAAGCCGAGCGGGTCGTCGGCGCCGCCTCCGGCCGGAACGGCGGTCACGTCAATAACGGGCTGTCGCATGATTTCGCCGGCGCGGCGGCCCGGCTCGGCCTGCCACAGGCGCGGGCGCTGTATCACGCCTTCGATGCGGGGGTGGATACGGTGGAACGGATCGTCGCGGAGGAGGCCATCGACTGCGACTTCCGGCGCTGCGGCAAGATCAAGCTCGCGGCCAAGCCGGCGCATTACGACCATATCGCGCATGGCTTCGATCTGTTGCACCGGGAGGCCGACCCGGATACCCGCCTGGTTCCGCCCGATCGGATCCGCGACGAGATCGGCTCCGACAGCTTCCATGGCGGCTTGCTCTATCCGAAGAGCGCGCAGATGCATATGGGCCGCTTCGGCGCCGGCCTCGCCACGGCGGCGGCCCGGCATGGTGCCCGCATCTTCGAGGGCACGCCGGTGACCGGCCTGACCCGGTACACCGGATCGGCGTATCGGGTCACGACGCCGCGCGGCAGCATCGAGGCCGACAGTGTGCTGGTCGCGACGGGGCCGAGCCGGCGCGGACCGTTCTTCTTTTTCCGCCGCCGCGTCATTCCCATCGGCAGCTTCATCGTCGCCACGGAACCGCTGGCGCCCGAGCAGCTTGACTCGATCATGCCGACGCGCCGCAACGCGACCACCACGCTCAATGTCGGCAATTATTTCCGGATCGCCCCGGACAATCGGTTGATCTTCGGCGGCCGGGCGCGGTTCGCCCTGTCCAACCCCACCTCGGACGTGAAGAGCGGACGCGTGCTGGAAGCCAAGATGCGCGAGACGTTCCCGCAACTCGCGGGTATCCGTCTCGACTATTGCTGGGGGGGCGTGGTGGATATGACGGCCGACCGCCTGCCGCGCGCCGGGGAGCATGACGGTCTGCTCTATGCCATGGGCTATAGCGGGCACGGCACGCAGATGTCGGTGCATATGGGCCAGTGCATGGCCGCGGTGATCGGTGGCGCCGCCGAGGCCAACCCCTTGCGCGGGCTCGACTGGCCGGCGGTTCCCGGCCATTTCGGGCCGCCCTGGTTCATGCCCTTCGTCGGGCTCTATTACCGGGCCAAGGACAGGTTTCAGTAACGGCTACGGCGGAGTCAGGTCATGGCCCGGATTGGGGGTCGCGTCAGCAACTCCTCTTCCGTGCGGTGGCAGGCGATGGTGGCGCCTTTGCCGAGATGCCGCTGGGGCGCCGCCTCCCGATCGCAGACGCCTTCTATCCGCATGCCGCAGCGGGGAAAGAAGGCGCAGGCCGGGCGTGGCCCCGTGGCGGCACTTTCCACGCCTTGGACGCGGCCCGCCGTCGCCTCCTCCAGCCAGCCGGGCCGCAGCTCGGGGATGGAGGAGATCAGCAGCTCGGAATAAGGATGCCAGGGCGCGGTAACGGCGCTGGCGCGGTCGCCGAATTCCACCATCCGGCCGGCATACAACACCATCACCTCGTCGCAGACCGCGCGCACCGTGTGCAGGTCGTGGCTGATGAACATGTAGGAGACGCCGAGGTCGCGCCGCAGCTCGTCCATCAGGTCCAGGATGGCGGCGCCGACCACGGTATCGAGCGCCGATGTCACCTCGTCGCATAGAATCAGTTCCGGCTCGGCGGCGAGGGCGCGGGCGAGGTTCACCCGCTGTTTCTGCCCGCCCGACAATTCGCCCGGCACGCTGTCGAGCACCCGTGCTGGCAACTGCACGAGGTCGAGCAGCCGGCGCACCCGACGGTCCAGCTCGCCTCTCTTGGCGCCATGAAACAGCGTCAGCGGCCGGCCGAGGATGCGGCGGATGTCGTGCGCCGGGTTCAGCGCCGTGTCGGCCATCTGGAACACGATCTGCAAGCGGCGGAGCTGGTCCGGCGTGCGCTGCGCGATGCTCGGCGGCAGAGGGACCCCGTTCAGCTCCACCGAGCCGCTTGCCAGCGGCAACAGCCCGGCGATGACGCGTGCCAGGGTGCTCTTGCCGCAGCCGGATTCGCCGATCACGCCGAGTGCCGACCCCTTGCGGATGGTGAACGCCACATCGTGCAAGGCCGGGATCGCCGGCATGCCATCCGCCCCGATCGCACCATAGCCGGCGACCAACCCGCGCACGGCGAGGACCGGTATTTCCGGGAGCGGGCTCGCCATGGTTCCGCTACGCGCGACCGGCGCCGCGGCGGCGAGCAGGCTCTTTGTGTAGGGATGCGCGGGGGCGGCGAGAAGATGCCGTGTAGTACCGGTTTCCTGCATCCGGCCGTTGCGCAGCACGAGGATATGGTCGGCGATCTGTGCCACCACGGCGAGGTCGTGGGACACGTAGACCGCCGTGGCGCCACGGCTGCGCACCACCTTCTTGAAGGCGCGCAGTACCTCTATCTGCGTCGTGACATCGAGTGCCGTGGTCGGCTCGTCGAGGATGATGAGATCCGGCTCGGTGATCATCGCCATCGCCGCCATCAACCGTTGCAGCTGGCCGCCGGAGACCTGGTGCGGGTAGCGGGCGCCCACCGCCTCCGGCTCCGGCAGGGCCAGCGCCCGGAACAGCTCGATCGCCGCCGCCTCCGCCCGCGCGCGGCTGGCGGTGCCGTGGATCGCGGCACCCTCGACCACCTGGTCCATGATGGTGCGGGACGGGTTGAAGCCGGCGGCGGCGCTTTGCGCCACATAGGACACGCGGCGCCCGCGCAGATCGCGCAGGCCGGCGGCGGTGAGCGAGAGGACTTCCGTCTCGCCGAGACGAATGCGGCCGCCGGCGATCCGGCAACCGGCGCGCGCGTAGCCCATCAAGGACAGCGCTATGGTGGTTTTGCCGGACCCGGATTCGCCGATCAAGGCGAGTACCTCGCCGCGGCCGAGCGAGAAGCCGACATCCTGGACGATCGGCACATCCTGGCCGTCGTCGCCCTGTGCCACGATGGTCAGTCCGGAGACTTCGAGCAGGGCGGTCATCTCACTCGGTCCGCCCAGTCCGGCGCCGGAGGCCGCCGAGATTATCGATCAGCAGATTGACGCCGATCGTCAGGGTGGCGATCGCCAGCGCCGGCATCAGAACGGCGGGCGCGCCTTCCGGCAGGCCGCCGATATTCTCGCGCACCAGGGAGCCCCAATCCGCCTGCGGCGGTTGGATGCCGAAGCCCAGAAAGGAAAGCCCGCTCAACAGCAGCACGATGAACACGAAGCGCAGCCCGAAATCCGCGAGCACCGGCCCGGTCATGTTCGGCAGCAGTTCCTCCCGGACGATATAGCGTGTTTTCTCGCCGCGCGCCCGCGCCACCAGCACGAAATCCATCGCATTGAGGTCGACGGCCAGCACGCGCGCGATGCGATAGGCGCCGGGCAGATAGATGAACGCGGCCATCGCCACCAGCACCGGCACGGCGGAGCCGAAGGCGGCGACGATGACGAGGGCGAACATCTTGCTGGGGATCGATACCAGCGTGTCGAGCAACCGGCTGATGACCGCGTCGATCCACCCGCCCCAGACCGCGGCGCAGGTGCCGAGCAGCAGGCCGCCGCCGCTCGCCAGCAGCGTCGCCAACAGGGCCACGCCAACGGTGTAGCGCGTGCCGACGAGGATGCGGCTGAGCATGTCGCGTCCAAGATAATCCGTGCCGAGAGGGAAGGCGGCGGTGATCGGGGTGAACACGTCCATGTCCACCACCTTGCCGACCTCGTAGGGGGCGACGGCCTGACCGAATACCGCCATGAGCAGCCAGAAGGCGACGATCACGGCGCCGACCCGGCCGAGCAGAGGGAGACGCCGCTTCGCCCTACGGATGGCCGGGGAAGGTGGTGCTGCCTCCGGCTCGCTTGTCAGGAGGTCGCTCATCGGTGGCGCAACCGGGGGTTGGAGACGATCGCCAGGAGGTCGGCCACCAGCACGAGCAGGAGATAGCCCGCGCAGAACATCATGGCGCAGGCCTGCACGACGGGCATGTCGCGGCCGGCGACGCCATCGATCATCAGCTTCGCGACGCCGGGGTAGTTGAAGATGGTCTCGACGATGATCACGCCGCCGAGCAGATAGGAAAGGCTGAGCGCCACCGCGTTCGCGATCGGACCGATCGCGTTGGGCAAGGCGTGCGACCACACGACCCGTATCGCGCTGGCCCCCTTGAGCACCGCGATTTCGATGTACGGCGCGCGCAGCTGGTCGATCACCGCCGCGCGCGTCATCCGCACCATCTGCGCCACGATGACACAGCACAGGGTCAGCACCGGCATGGCGAAGACGCGCAGGAATTGGCCGATGCCGTCGATCGTGTTGACGTAGGAGAGCGCCGAAAGCCAGTGCAGATGCACCGCGAACACGAGCACCGCGGCGGTCGCCACCAGAAATTCCGGAACCGATACGAGGGAGAGCGTGAGCAGGCTGACCAGCCGGTCGTAGACCGATCCCCGCCACATCGCCGCCGTGATGCCGATCGTCAGGGCGATCGGCACGGAAACGCCCGCGGTGACGGCCGCGAGCAGCAGCGAATTCGGCAGCCGGCTGCCGATCAGCGAGGCCACCGGGACGTTGTTGGCGAGCGATCGGCCGGGATCGCCGCTCAGCAAGCCGCCGAGCCAGTGCAGATATCTCAGCCAGCCGGGCTGGTCGAGACCCAGGGAGGCCCGCAAGCTCTTGACCGCCTCGGGCGTGGCCGCCTGGCCGAGCAGCTCCTGCGCCGCGTCACCCGGCAGCAGCGCGGTGACGCCGAACACGACGGCCGAGATAAGCAGCAGCGAGACCAGCGCGAACGCCAGCCTCGCCGATATCAGTCGAGCCATCTCCATCTGCTTCATGCGGCATTATGACATCAGGGAAGGCGCCGAGGCGATCCCCTGGAGCCCTGGGGCGGGATCAGGCGTCGAGCCAGACGTTCTCGGCGAAGTTGTAGCCCATCATATTGCCGACCGGGATCGCCGTCATGCCCTTCAGCTTGGTGGCGTGGGCATCGATCAGATTGCTGAACACCGGTATGCCGGTGCCGCAGCCTTCGTAGATCATGACCTGCATGTCGGCGTACATCTGCTTGCGTTTCGCCTCGTCGGTCTCGGTGCGGGCGGCCCCGACCAACTGGTCGAACTTGTCGTTCTTCCAGCCGGTCTCGTTCCATGCGGCATCGGATTTGTAGAACAAGGTCATCAGGATATCCGCGCTGGGGCGCGGGTTGACGTTGCCGAAGCTGAGCGGATGCTTGAACCAATGGGTCGACCAGTATCCGTCGGCCGGAACGCGCCGGACCTCCAAATTGAGGCCGATCTTTTGGCCGCTCTGCTGCAGCATCTGCGTCATGTCGATGGAATTATCCGCGGCCGGGGAGCAGACGATCGGCAGCGTCGTGGTGCCGATGCCGGATTTCTGGAAATGGAATTTGGCGCGGTCCGGATCGTAGGGCCGCTGCGGCAGGCCGGCGAAGTAGAAGCGGTTGGTGGGGTCGATCGGCTGGTCGTTCGCAATCACACCATGGCCGCGCAGCACCGCGGTGAGGATCTGCTCGCGGTCGAACAGGTGCTTCATCGCCAGCACGAAGTCCGGGTTGTTTCCGGGCGCCTCGGTCACGCGCATGATGAGGTCGCTGTACAGCCCCGCTTTGGTCTCGAACACCGCGAAGCCCGGCGTATCGTTGATGCGGCGGACGGAACGGGGATTGATGGCCGAGGTGAGCTGGATGTCGCCCGACAGCAGCGCGTTGACCCGCGCCTGCTCGTCCGGGATGGCGACGAATTCGATCTCGTCGAGATAGGGCTGGCCGGGCTTCCAGTAGGACTCGTTGCGGACGGCGACGGAGCGCACGCCGGGGGTGAACTCCTTGCAGCGGAACGGACCGGTGCCGATCGCCGTGGAGAAATCCGTCGTGCCGTTCTTGATGATATGGAAATGGAACGTGCCCAGCACCACCGGCAGGTCGGCGTTCGCCGCCTCCAGGGTGATCTGCACCTCGAGCGGCCCGACCGCCTTGATCTCCGTCATCTGCTTGGCGAGCAGATTGGCGCGCGACGCGACGGCGGGGTCGTTGTGGCGGTTCAGGGAATAGACGACATCGGCGCTGTCCAGCGTCTTGCCGTCGTGGAAGGTGACGCCCTTGCGAATCTTGAAGAGCCAGACCTTGCCGTCCTTGGTCTCCCAGGATTCGGCAAGCGACGGCCGTGGTGTCAGGCTGCCATCGAGCACGGCCAGCGTGTTGTAGAACATGTTGCAGCGGGCGTAGTCGGTGGAGAGCGACTGTTTCGCCGGATCGAGCGTGTCGGCGGTCGAGGTCGAGGTGCCCGCGACACGGATGCGGCCGCCCCGCTTGGGCGTATCCGCGAGAGCCTGCCGCGCCAGGCCGATGATCCCGCCGGCGCTGCCGGCCGCGATACCGGCCGCCGTGAGCATGCGCAGCACATCGCGCCGCGAGGCTCCTTGTCGCAGGGCCGTTTGCACGCGGGCGCTCTCCGCCGCATCGAGTGTAACGAGGGGATCGTTGGGCATGTGCATGGTCCTAACCTCCAACCGAGAGCAACAATCCTGCGTGCCGCAGTCATCCAAGACCGCGTGGTGGTCTTAATTCCAGTCTTATAGTCGGGGTGCCGGCGATTTCCGGCGCGTCCGCAGGGTCTCTTCAGTGCGGTCGACGGGATCGAGCATCGTTGAGGAGTCTCGCTATGCGAACGAAGCGGTGGAGCCACCCTAATGTGGCCCTGTCGGCGTATTCGGCTGTAGATCGTGCCGTGGCGGCATGACCGTCACGTCAGATCTCGGTTGACGGCAGAATCCGCCGGGGGCCTGTCGGTTGAGCGATATCCGGCCCCCGCGACCGAGGCCGGTCGATGGCGAGCCTGTCATATATCGGCTTTACAGACGGTCCAGAACTGACCTATCAGCTGACCTGTCACTTCGACGGGCGCCGCAGATGAAGCTTCGCGATCAGGCCTATGGTGCGTTTACCCGCCACTTGCTGGAGCGGCGGCTGCTGCCCGGACAGTTCGTGAGCCAACGGGAGCTGGCGGCCGCGACCAGCATGTCCCTGGCGTCGATCCGGGAGATGATCCCCCGCCTGGAGGCCGAAGGGCTGATCAAGGCGATCAGCCAGCGCGGCCTGCAGATCGCCCGCATCGACCTCCCCATGGTCCAGGACGCCTTCCAACTTCGCGAGATGGTCGAATTGATGGCGGTGGCGGCCTTCGCGCGCCATGCCTCGGATGCGGAAATCGCCGCCCATCGCGACCGACTTGATGCGATCAAGGCGGCGGCGGCGCGAGACATCGGCGACACGCTGCTGCGGGACGCCCAGGAAGCCGACTGGGCGCTTCATGACGCCTTCGTCGCCCGGCTCGACAACCGCATCATCGCCGAACTGCACCGGGTCAACTCGATCCGCATCCGCATGATCCTGGGCGAGCGCATCGGCCTGTCGGCGCGGCGCCTGCCGATCGCGATCCGGGAGCATGAGGCCATTCTCGACGCGTTGGCTCGGCGCGACGAAGCCGGTTCGGTGGCCGCCCTGGCCGCGCATCTCTCCAGTTCGCGCCGCCGGGCGCTCAACTTCGAGGCGCTGGACGACCCGCCTGTCCTCGACGGGCCGGGGACGGCGTCACCCTAAAAACGACAGATAATCACAGATAATCTCCGAGGAAGCGGCTAATGAAACTGACGCAAGATACCGCGCCGCGCCGGGTGCGCCGCGCCCAAACCCTGTCGCTCGCCCTGCTCGTGCTCAGCGGCATCGTCAACTACATGGATCGCGGCACGCTGTCGGTCGCGAACCAGACCATCCGCGCCGAGCTTGGCGTATCGCTCGGCCAGATGGGGTTGCTGCTCTCGGCCTTCTCGTGGAGCTATGCGCTGGCGCAATTGCCGGTGGGCGGGCTGGTGGATCGCGTCGGACCGCGCAAGCTGCTCGGCCTCGGGCTGGTGGTGTGGTCGCTGGCGCAGGCCGCCGGCGGGTTGGTGTCGAGCTTCGGTCAGTTCATCGCGAGCCGTGTCGTGCTGGGCGTTGGAGAGGCGCCGCAATTTCCCGCCGCGGCCCGCGTGGTCAGCAACTGGTTTCCGCTGCGTGCCCGTGGCACGCCCACCGGCATCTTCAACTCCGCCTCGCCGCTCGGCACGGCACTCGCTCCGCTGCTGTTGACCCTGCTGATGGTCTATCTGGACTGGCGCTGGATGTTCCTGCTGATGGGGCTGGCGGGCCTGGTGGTCGCCGTGATCTGGCTGGCGCTGTACCGCGACCCGTCGGCGTCGCGTTTGACCGCCGCCGAGATGGCCTATCTCGCCGAGGACGACGCGGCGCCGGCCGATGCCGCCGAGCGGCTTACCTTCGCCGACTGGGGCCGGTTGTTTCGCCACACCACCACCTGGGGCATGATCCTCGGATTTTTCGGATCGGTCTATCTGAACTGGGTCTATCTCACTTGGCTGCCCGGCTATCTGACGCTGGAGCGGCACATGAGCCTGGTGCGGACCGGCTTCGCGGCCTCGGTGCCGTTCCTATGCGGCTTTATCGGCTGCCTCGTCGCCGGCTGGTTCTCGGATCGTCTGACCCGTGGCAGCGATGCGCCGGTTGGCAGCCGCAAGAAGCCGGTGGTGCTGGCCATGATCGGTATGGCCGTGTTCACCGTTCCGGCGGCGCTGGTAGAGGACAACACCGTCGCGCTGGCCTGCATCTCCGTGGTGATCTTCCTGGCCAATGCCGCCTCGGCCTGCTCCTGGACCTTGGTCACCGCCGTGGCGCCGCCGAACCGTGTGGCGTCGCTAGGCTCGCTGCAGAATTTCGGCGGCTTCCTGGGCGGCGCGCTGGCACCGATCCTGACCGGCTATATCGCCGAGGCGACCTCCTTCGTCCCAGCGCTGCTGACCGGCGCCGCGATCGCCTTCCTGGGGGCGATGAGCTACCTGTTCCTGGTTCGGGAGCCGATCCCGCAGGAGCACGCGGCACCCATGCTGCGCCTCGGCGCGGCGGCGGAGTAACCCACCGATGATCGTCGTCTTCGGCTCCATCAACGCCGATCTGATCTTCCCAGTGGTCGATCTGCCCCGCCCTGGGCAGACGCTCCTGGCGCAAGGCATGCGGGCGGAGCCAGGCGGCAAGGGCGCCAACCAGGCCGTCGCGGCGGCGCTGGACGGCGCGTTCGTGGCGATGGCCGGCGCGGTGGGACAGGATGCGCTGGCGGAAACGGCGCTCGCCGGGTTGCGGGCCGCCGGCGTGGATCTGGCGCGCGTGACGAGGCAGCCGATGCCGGTGCCCACCGGCTGTGCCACGATCTGCACGGACGCGGCCGGGCGAAACCAGATCGTGGTCGCTCTCGGCGCCAACGCCGTCGCCTCGGCCGCACAGGTGGAGGACGCGCTACTCGGCCCGGATACGCTGCTGGTGACGCAGATGGAAGCCGACGCGGCCGAAACCGCGGCACTGATCCTGCGCGCGCATGCCTGTGGCGCCCGTACCATCCACAATCTCGCCCCCGCGGCGCCGCTCGACCCCGAGGCCCTGCGCGTGCTCGACCTGCTGGTGGTGAACGAGGACGAGGCGGCGTGGCTCGCCCGTCATCTGGGCGTGGGCGGTGAGGATGCCGCCGCGTTGCACGGCGCGCTCGGCGTGACCGTGATCCGCACGCTGGGCGGTGCCGGCGTGGAATGGGCCGGCGCCCAGGGCAGCGGATGCTTGTCCGGTACCCCCGTGGCGGTGCTCGATACCACGGCGGCGGGGGATTGCTTCGTTGGCGTGCTCGCCGCGGCGCTGGATCGTGGCGAGACCCTGCCCGACGCCTTGCGCCGCGCCAACATCGCCGCCGGCTTGGCCTGCACCCGGCGCGGCAGCCAGGGCAGCCTGCCCGACACCGCCATGATCGCGGCCGCCATAACCGCAACCGAACCCGGCCGAACCGAGGAGACACGTCCATGACCAAGATGATCGACGGTATCATTCCCGTGATGATCACCCCCTTCACCGAGGAGGGCATGATCGACTATGCCGGGCTGGAGCGGCTGATCGAGTGGTATCTCGCCCATGGCGTCGATGCGCTGTTCGCCGTGTGCCAGTCCAGCGAGATGCAGCGCCTGACCCTGGAGGAGCGCGGCGCGCTCGGGCGCTTCGTGGTGCGCCACGTCGCCGGGCGTGTGCCGGTGGTGGTCTCCGGCCATATCAGCGACGCGATCGACGACCAGGTGGCCGAATTGACCGTCGCCGCCGAAACCGGCGCCGACGCGGTGGTGCTGGTCACCAATCATCTCGATCCGGCGAAGCAGGGCGCGGCGGCGTTTCGCGACACGCTCGGCGCCCTGCTGCGGCGTCTGCCCGGCGATATCCCGCTCGGGCTTTATGAATGCCCCGCGCCGTTCCGCCGGCTGCTCTCCGATGACGAGTTGCGGGGCTGCATCGACACCGGGCGTTTCATCCTGCTGAAGGATGTGAGCTGCGACTTGCCGACCATGAAGCGCCGGGTGGCGCTCGCCGCCGGGTCGCCGCTGGCCATCGTAAACGCCAACGCCGCCATCGCCCGCGACGCGATGCGTGCCGGCTCACGCGGCTTCACGGGCGTGTTCACCAACTTCCACCCCGACCTGTACCAGTGGTTGCGCCGCGAGGGCGACCGGCATGCCGAACTGGGCGACCGGCTCAACACCTTTCTGGTGCTGGCGGCACTGTCCGAGGCGTTTGGCTATCCGGCCTTGGCGAAGATGTACCACCAGCGCCTTGGCACCTTCGCGTCCATCCGATGCCGGGTTATCGATTTCGACGTGCGCGAGCGGTTCTGGGCGCTGGACGCGATCCTGGACCAGGTGGTCGCGGGGACGGAGGCGTTCAGGGCGGAGATCGCGCGGCTCGGGTAAGGGACGGCGCGCGGTGTCGCGCCTTTTCCAATCTGCAATTAAACGTCATTTGCCGGATGTGCCGAAGATCGACACGTCGTACATCGAAAATTTCCGGTCCTGCGTCACTATCGTCGCCCCTTCAACCTTGGTTTGGGCGATCAGCATTCGGTCGAAAGGGTCGTCGTGATGGCGGGGAAGTCCACCTGCCGCGATGGCGTGAGTCGACATCATCGGCAGGGGCTCGAAACTCATCGCAGCGACAAATTCCTCGAAACGCTCGACCGGGAACTCAAGGCGGCCGAGCGTCCGTTTGATGGCGATCTCCCAGGCGCTCGCGGCGCTGACGAAGACATCGTTATCCGAACTCGAAATCGCTTCCCGTTCAGCGCCCGACAGTCGTCGCGGCTCCACGCAGGCCCAGATGAAGATATGAGTATCGAGGAGCAGCCTCACGCATCCTCGCCTCGGAACGCCGCGCTCATCGCGTCTGGCAATGGGGCATCGAAATCGGCGTGGATGCTGGCCAGTCCCTTGAACAGTCCAAGCGGACGAGGTTCACGCCGCTTGTTCAAGGGGACCAAGCGCGCGAGGGGACGTCCGGCTTTGGCAATAATGATTTCTTCGCCAGCAGCGGCGCGCTCGACGAGCTGAGACAGCTTCGTCTTCGCTTCGTATAGGTTTATCGTTTCCATTTCACGGACTTTGGTCAAGATTGGTCTACCTTGCCAGATTGGGTGTGGATGGTCAAGTTTGGTCAAGGGCTCGCGGCGACCGTCACCACGTCACCGCGCTTCATCGGCTGCCGGGGTTTTCGAGTTATGGATCGCGAACGGTCAGTATCCGGATAGCAGGAAATCGAGCGCGTTCATGATGGTTGAATGGTGCCGGCTTAGGTTCCCGACCGGCACCGTCACCTCCCGAGCGGGAATTGCCGAAAGCAGCGAGGTTGCCATCACATATTTCCGACCGGCGATCTCGAAAATCGGGTTCAAGCCGCCGATCGGTGGAGGGCTATCGTCCGGCAGGCGTAAAGGCACGACAACCCGGGTAGCCAAATTGCTCAGGAGGTCCGATTGGACGTCGAGCAACAGGCCGGAACCCGACGGATCCGCATACACATCGTCGCGCATCAAAACTGCCGATAGCGGGCAAGCGGCAAGCCGTTCCTATCGATCCAGGCGTTGTATCCCTCAATCGCGGCTTTGTTCTCTTGGCGCCAGTGTTCGCGCCGCACCTCGGCAACGGCCGCCGCGATCCCCTGTTCGGCCGCGCGGGAAAGGTTGATGTCGAACTGCTTGGCCTGGGCAACGAGATCCTCAGCGATCGACAGATTCGTTCGCCTGCGAGGTGCGCTTTCCGAGATCTTATATGGCGCCATGGCACCGTCTCCGCACGTTGTCATTGCGCACATCATATGCGCAAGTTCCATAAATAACAAACCTTCGGATAGCCGGTGACGCCATAGAATGGTCACTTGCTTTGGGCGCGCGGCGCCCCTTATCGCACGATCGGGAACTATTCCGCGGGCGTCGGGCGTTATAAAGGTGGGATACTTGGCGGTGAGTGGCTGGCCGCCCTATTGTTTGCCAGTCGGCCCGATGCCGCGCAGTTGGGTGAGGCTAGTGGAGATGAAATCATGCGTCGCAGCTTTCTGATCCTTTTCCTGTTCGCCTCGATCGTCGGGGCATCTTCCCTCGCGTTGGCCGACGCCGACAATGGTTCGGTCGTCGACCAGGCGAAGACGGATGGCCGGGCTGTCGGCCAGGGCACGCGGGACGCCGCCGTCCAGGTTGGTCACGGTGTCCGCGACGCGGCGATCGAGGTCGGCCACGGCGTTACGACCGCGGCCCATGCCGTGGGTGCCGGCTTCTCCTCGGCCTGGAACTCGCTCGTCGGGAAGGACGAGGCGAAATAGCCGGACAGGTAGCTCGAAACCCCGGCGGAAGCCCCCGCTTAGGTCGGTTCCGGCGCGCTTCGACGTAGGCTTCGGGCGGCATGCTCGATGCATGCCTCGTCCGGTGATTTTCTTCCGACCGAGGGGCATCGATGGACGTGACGGCTGAGGAACGCGCCGAGATCGACGCGAACCGGCGGCGCTATGAGGCACTCAAGGCGGCGGGTACGGGCAAGGCGCCGCAGGCCTTGCCACCGCCGACATCGCGCGGCGAGGCGCCCCTCGATCCCGCGAGCGTGCTCCAGCGCGAGACCATCCCCGGCGGATGGTACACGACACTGCTGCTCAATCGCGGCGATGCGGTCCGCGTCCTCAACACCACCGGCAAAGCCGCGGTCGCCGTGCTGGCCTGGAACCGTCACGACACCGCCGAGCGGATCAACTATGCCGATACGATTAAGCTGCAATGGTCCACCTCGCTCCGGAAGGGGCGGGTGATCTTCTCGGATATGGGCCGCGTCCTCCTCTCGGTCCGCGAGGATACGACGGGCGGGGCGCATGACGCGCTGGTCGGCGGTTCGACGTCCGAGAGCGTGAGGCAGCGGTATGGCGATCACCCGCGGCTTCGCAATACGCGCGACAACTTCGTTCTCGCGGCCGGCAAGCATGGGCTGGGGCGACGGGATATCCCGTCCTGCATCACGCTCTTCGCCCCGGTCGGCGTCGACGATGACGGTCATTTCACCTTCGATACCACCCGCCGGCAGCCTGGCGACTTCGTCGATCTGCGTGCCGAGATGGATCTCATCCTGGCGCTCTCGACGTGCCCGCATCCCCTCGATCCGGCGCCGTCCTACGGGCCGGAGCCGGTTGAGATCGTCCGGTTCCGCGCACCAGCCGGCGAGGGCGCCGACCTTTGCCGCGCGGCGGGCATCGAGGCCGAGCGCGGGTTTCAGAATACCGAGGCTTGGCTGCGGTCTTAGGAGAGTACGATGGTGGAACAGCAGTCCAAGGCCGTGCCGCAACTCGACCCGGCGATGGCGGTGCTCGATATCACGGTGCCGGCCCGGGCTCCTTGGTCGGGGGTGATCCGCCAGGGGCAGATCCTGCGCATGGTCGATGTGCATGGTCAGCAAGCGGTCGATGCGCTGTTTTACAACGCGGCCGATACCCAGGAGCGGTACAGCGCGCAAGACACGCTGCGCGCGCAGGGCTCCGCCTATATCGGTGCCGGCACTAGCCTCGTTTCGAATGAGGGTCGTGTGATGCTGACGGTCGTGGCCGATAGCTGCGGCCGGCATGACACCTCCGCCGGGGCATGCTCCTGCGAGTCCAATACGGTGCGGTTCGGCCACGAGACGAAGTATCTCCATGCCTGCCGCGAGAACTTCCTGCTGGAGGTCAGCAAATACGGCATGTCGAAGCGGGACATCGTCCCCAACCTCAATTTCTTCATGAACGTCCCGATCGCCTCGAACGGCGATCTGGTCATCGATGACGGCATCTCCGAGGGCGGCTCCTATGTGGATCTGGAAGCGGCGATGGATGTGCTCTGCGTCCTCTCCAACTGCCCGCAGGTCAACAATCCCTGCAACGGCTTCCATCCGACGCCGATCCGCCTGCTTGTCTGGGACAGAGCGCAGTCCTGATCCCTGATCCGCCGTGTTCAGGAAGGTCCTGATCGCCAACCGGGGCGAGATCCTTGGCCGGATCTCGCGGAGCTTGACGCATCTGGGTGTGACGTCCGTCGCGATCTACTCCGATGCGGACCGCTTCACGCGGCCGGTGCGCGATGCCGATGAGCGCTACAGGATTGGTCCCGCCGCCGCGGCCGACAGTTATCTGAACGTCGAGGCGATCTTGGAGGCCTGCCGTCGCAGCGGTGCCGAGGCGGTGCATCCCGGTTATGGCTTCCTCAGCGAAAACGCCGTTTTCGCCGAAGCCCTGGCAGGGGAGGGCATCGCCTTCATCGGGCCTCGGCCGGAGCATCTCAGGGCATTCGGCCTCAAGCACACGGCGCGCGAGATCGCCGCCGCCAGCGGCGTGCCGCTGCTGCCGGGATCGGGCCTCCTCGATACGGTCGAAGAGGCCTGCCAGGCGGCCGGTGCGGTCGGCTATCCGGTGATGCTGAAGAGCACGGCGGGGGGCGGGGGCATCGGCATGCGGCTCTGCCGGTCCGACGCCGAGCTGATCGAGCGTTTCGCCTCGGTCCAGCGGAGCGCCCGCGCGAATTTCGGCGATGCCCGCGTCTATCTGGAGCGCTTCGTCGCCGAGGCGCGCCATATCGAGGTGCAGATCTTCGGCGACGGCAAGGGCCGGGTGGTCACCCTCGGCGAACGCGACTGTTCGCTGCAGCGGCGCCATCAAAAAATCGTCGAGGAAACACCGGCGCCGGGTATCGGCGACGAGACGCGGTCGCGCTTGCTGGCGGCGGCCGTCGCCCTGGGCGAGGCGGTGTCGTACGAATCGGCGGGCACCGTCGAGTTCATCTATGACGGCGCCCGCGATGAAGCCTACTTCCTGGAGGTCAATACGAGGCTGCAGGTCGAGCATCCGGTCACGGAGGCCGTGACCGGTATCGATCTGGTCGAGTGGATGGTCCGGCAAGCGGCGGGGGAGGACGTCCTGTCCGCTCCCCGGGGCCCGCCCAGCGGAGCGGCGATCGAGGTTCGGGTCTATGCCGAAAGCCCGGTCCAAGGCTTCCGGCCCTGCACCGGCCGGCTCACCCAGGTGGATTTCCCAGCGGGGCCACGCGTTGACACTTTCATCGAGCGGGGAACGGAAATCACGCCGTTCTACGATCCGATGCTGGCGAAAATCATCGTGCGGGGCGAGACCCGCGACGAGGCGATCCTCCGCCTGCGCGAGGCGCTCGATCAAACCGCGATCCACGGGATCGAGACCAATCTCGACTATCTCAGGGCCATCGCGAACAGTGCCGCATTCTCGGCCGGTCGGGTCGCGACGTCGTTCCTCGACGATTTCGCCTTCGCCCCCCGGGCGATCGAGGTGCTGGCGGCCGGTACCCAGTCGAGCCTTCAGGAGCTGCCGGGCCGCATCGGGTTCTGGCATGTCGGCGTGCCGCCGAGCGGACCGATGGACGCGCTGTCCTTCGGCATCGCCAATCGGATCGTCGGCAATGCCGAGGCGACGGCGGCACTGGAGTTCACCGTCACGGGCCCGACCCTGCGGTTCCACGGCGCCGCGCTCATCGCCCTCGCCGGGGCGGACATGGAGGCCAAGCTCGACGGCGTGCCGGTCGCCCGCGGTGAACCGATCGCCGTCGAACCGGGGCAGATCCTGACGCTCGGCGCCATTCGCGGGCCGGGCCAGCGGGGTTATCTCGCGGTACGTGGGGGTTTCGAGGCGCCGCTGGTGTTCGGTTCACGCGCGACCTTTACCCTGGGGGGCTTCGGCGGGCATGCGACGGGCATCCTGAAAACCGGCGACCTGCTCAAGCTTGGCGCGCGGGCCGCCGGGTCAGCCTCATCCCACGCCCTCCCGCCCTTGACCGACGCATGGCGGATCGCAGTCGTCTATGGTCCGCATGGCGCGCCCGACTTCTTCACGGAAGCCGACATGGTCGCGTTGTTCGGCGCCGCTTACGAGGTTCACTTCAACAGCGATCGGACCGGCGTGCGTCTCATCGGACCCACGCCCACATGGGCGCGGCCCGATGGCGGGGAGGCGGGCCTCCACCCCTCCAACATCCACGACAACGCCTATGCGATCGGGGCGATCGACTTCACCGGCGACACGCCGATCATCCTGGGTCCCGACGGACCGAGCCTCGGCGGCTTCGTGTGCCCGGCGGTCGTGGCGCAGGAGGATCTGTGGAAGCTGGGGCAGCTCAAACCCGGCGACAGCGTTCGCTTCGAGCCGGTCGCGCGCGCGGCCGATCCGATCGCGGGGCCATTCCCCGTGAGCAAGCCGGAGAGCGGATCGCCGATCCTCGGCATGCGGACCGACGGTCCAGTCCCGGTGACGTATCGCCGCCAGGGCGACCGCGATCTGCTGGTCGAATACGGCCCGATGGCGCTCGACCTCGCGACGCGGCTGCGCGTGCACGGCCTGATGCAGGCGCTCGACGAGCAGCGGTTGCGCGGCATCGCCGAGCTGACGCCGGGCATCCGCTCCCTGCAGATCCAGTACGATCCCGACCGCATCACGCGGACGTCGCTCCTCGGGGTATTGGCCGAGGTCGAGAAGACATTGCCGGAGGTCGGAACGGTCTCGGTGCCGAGCCGGGTCGTGTATCTGCCGCTCTCCTGGAACGATCCATCCGTTCAACTGGCCATGCGCAAATACCAGGAGCTGGTTCGGCCGAACGCGCCGTGGTGCCCGTCGAATATCGAGTTCATCCGACGCATCAACGGCCTCGCGGACGAGGCGGCTGTCAAACGCGTCATCTTCGACGCGAGCTACTTGGTGATGGGGCTGGGCGACGTCTATCTCGGTGCGCCGGTCGCGACCCCGCTCGATCCGCGCCATCGCCTCGTGACGACGAAATACAACCCCGCGCGCACCTGGACGCCGGAGAACGCGGTGGGGATCGGCGGTGCCTATATGTGCATCTACGGCATGGAAGGGCCAGGCGGCTACCAGCTCTTCGGCCGCACGGTGCAGGTCTGGAACACCTGGCGCGCCACGCGGGAATTCGCTCCGGGCCATCCGTGGCTGCTGCGGTATTTCGATCAGATCCGCTTTTTCGAGGTGAGCGAGGCGGAACTCAACGAGGCGCGGCTGGCCCTGCCGCATGGCGCCTACCCGCTGCGCATCGAGGAGACCCGGCTGAGCTATGCCGATTACGCGATGATGCTGGAACGAGATGCCAGCGGCATCGCCGCGTTCACGCAGGCGCGTCAACGGTCCTTCGGGGCCGAGCGCGCGCGGTGGCGGGCCGAAGCGCTCGACAGCTACATCTCCGAAGCGCCCGCGGCGGAGGCGGCGGCTGTCGTTCTGCCGCCGGGCTGTACGAGTTTGGCCGCGTCGATGTCGGGCACGGTCTGGAAAGTCATGGTCGATGCCGGGATGCTCGTCGAGGCCGGAGACCGCGTGGCGATCATCGAGGCGATGAAAATGGAAATACCCGTCATGTCGGAGCGGCGCGCCCGCGTGAGGGAGATCCTGGTCCGGCCCGGTCAACTGGTGCGTGGGGGCGACCCGATCGCCATACTCGAAGACGCGTGAGATCAGTCGACCGAAGAACCCCGAACCCACCCCGCGCCCATAGGGAGACGATCATGGAACCCTGCTTCCTCACCGCCGCCGAAGCCGCCGGACAGATCCGCGCCGGCACCCTCACGAGCGAGGCGCTGGTTCGCTCCTGCCTCGATCGCGTCGCCATTCGCGATCCCGACGTGAAGGCCTGGTCATCTATCGATCGCGACCGTGCGATTTCCCTCGCCCGCGACATCGACAAGCGGCCGCCGACCGGACCGCTGCACGGTTTGCCGTTCGGCGTCAAAGACGTGATCGATACCGTCGACATGCCGACGACCTATAATTCGCCAATTTATCAGGGGCACCGGCCGGCCAAAGATGCGGCCTGCGTCGCCGTGGCGCGGGCGTCCGGCGCCTTGATCCTGGGCAAGACGGATACGGTCGAGTTCGCCTCCGGCGGGCGCAGGGCCGCGACCCGGAATCCCCAAAACTTTCAGCATACGCCGGGTGGGTCATCGTCGGGATCGGGGGCGGCGGTCGGCGATTTTCAGGTGCCCTTGGCTTTCGGCACGCAGACCGGCGGGTCGCATATCCGGCCGGCCTCGTTCAACGGAATCTACGGGCTGAAGCCGACATGGGGCGTGGTGAGCCGGGAAGGCGCCAAGCAATATTCGACCATGCTGGACACGATCGGCTGGTACGGCCGCTCGGTCGCGGATCTTTCGCTGGTGGCGGAAGCGTTCCAGCTGTTCGGCCTCGGACAGGAAAAGCCCTTCGATATCCGGGGATTGAGGGTCGCTTACTGCGAGACGCCCTATTGGTCCACGGCTGAACCGGAAGGCAAGAGCACCCTCGAACTGGCCGCCGATCGACTAGAGAAAGCAGGCGCCGTGATTGTGGCGCTCGACTTGCCGGCGCCGTTCGGGGGTCTTTTCGAAGCCCAGACCGTCATCATGCATGGCGAAGGCCGGGCGTCGTTTCTGCCCGAATACCTGGGCAGCAAACACATCCTCCATGCCGACTTCGTCGAGAAGGTCGAGAACAAGATGGCCATCACCGGCAAGCGCATGGCCGAAGCCTATGATTTGGCGGCGGCCTGCCGGCGTGACTTCGACGCGATGTTCGAGGATTTCGATGTGGTGCTGGCGCCCGCCTCGACCGGTGAAGCCCCCGAAGGGCTGCACAATACGGGGAATCCCATCTTCAACGCGATGTGGACGCTGCTGCATGTGCCCTGCCTCGGCATCCCCTGCACGACCGGCCCGAAGAACCTGCCGGTCGGCATCCAGATCATCGGCCCGCGCTTCGCCGATGCCAGATTGCTCGCGATCGGCGACTGCGTCGCCCCGTGGATCGATTGTGAAGAGAAGCCTCGTCGATGAGCGGCGAGCACGGTCCGGTAACGTGGACCTTTAGCCGAAGCGGGCGGGGCTATAGGGCGCGGGATCGACGACCGGGGTTTGCCCGGTGATCATCTCGGCCAAGAGGCGTCCGGTGACCGGGCCGAGGGTGAAGCCGTGATGGGCATGCCCGAAGGCGAACCAGAGACCCCGATGCCGGGGCGCCGGACCGATGACCGGCCGCATGTCCGGCAAAGCCGGGCGTCTGCCGAGCCAAGGTGCCGCGTCCACGCGGGCGTCGAGCGGGAAAATCGTGCGAGCGAGCGGCTCCGCCCGGTCGAGCTGTACCGGCGATGGGGGTGCCTCGCGCGCGCCGAATTCGACGCCGGTGGTCAGCCGGATGCCGCGCGTCATCGGCGTCAGGAGAAAACCGCTATCGGCATCGAGCACCGGACGCCGCAGCACCGCGTTCGCCGAGGCGGAATAATGCATGTGATAACCGCGCTTGATCCCCAGCGGGATGCGATAGCCGAATTGGGTGAACACGTCGGTCGACCAAGGCCCCAGCGCCACGACCGCCTCGCCGGCGGTCAGGATGCCCTCGGCGGTCGTCGCGGTCCAGGCGCCGCCGCTGGCCGCCAAGCTGCGGGCGTCGCCGTTGATGAAGCGGCCGCCGCGCCGGACAAACAGATCGCCATAGGCTTTGGTCACGGCACCGGGATCGCTCACGCTCGCCGGATCGTGCCAATGGATGGCACCGACCAGCCGTTCGGAGAGATGCGGTTCGAGGTCCCGCAGCTTTCGACCATCCAGCACGTCATGGGACAGGGCATAGGGGGCGAGCGCCTGGGCATCGGCGATCGCCGCACGGAAGGTCGCCTCGCTTCGATGCGCCGCCAGCCAACCGCTTCGCCGGAGACGGAACTCGGTGCCGGCCTCGCGCATCAGGGGCTCGTGTTCGATCAGGCTGCGCTCGATCAGGGGCAGCATCGCCGCCGCGGCTTCGGCGAGCCGACGCGGCGAGGAATGGCGCCAATACTGGAACAGCCAGGGCAGGGCCGCCGGCAGGTGCCGGACGTGGTAGCGCGCGTCGAGCGATGTGTTGAGGCTGTAGCGCAGGATCTTGGACAGCTTGCGGGGAAACGCATAGGGGATGACGCTGGAGCGCTCGATCAGCCCGGCATTGCCGTGGCTCGTCTCCTCACCGGCCCCGCGCCGGTCGAGCAGCACGACCGAGCGTCCACGCGCCTGGAGGTGCAGCGCCGCGGAGACGCCGATGATGCCGGCTCCGAGGACGACAACGTCCGTTTTCATGTCGATATCAAACCTTTCGGGCAAGCGGTCCGCGCGGGTGGGACGAGTCGGGTTGGAGCGGGCAGGGTTGGGACGGGCCGGCTTGGCCGCCGACGCTCCCGATCGGGGGAAAATATCCAAGTGCCGCGGAGATGCGCTGGGCGGCTTCCACGATGAGGGGGCCGAACTCGTTGGCGCGGGCTTCCGATAGGCGATTGGCCGGCACGGAAGTACTCAATGTCGCGATCACCTTGCCCTCGGCGAGGAAGATAGGCGCGGTGACCGACGCCACGTCGTCGTTCACTTCACCACGGTTGATGAAGAAACGCGAGGCGCGGATTTGTTCCAGCCGCGCGCGCAGCTGCCGCGGGTCGGTCAGGGTTTGCGGCGTGAGGCGCTGCAACGGGCCGCCGAGGATCGCCTCGCGTTCCGCGTCGCCCATATAGGCGAGGAATGCCTTGCCGGAGGCGACATGCAGCGGGCGGCGGCGACCGATGGTCGCATTGACCCGGATATCTCGGTTCGGTTCCCATTTCGCGACGCATAGGCTGTCCTGATCGTCGCGGATGCGCAGCTGCGTCGTCTCGCCGATTTTCTGGCCGACCTCTTCCAGAATCGGCCCGGCGATGCGGATGAGATCCAGCTGCTCCGTCGCCGCGTGGCCCAGCATCAAGGTGGCGATGCCGAGACGATAGCCTTTGCCGTCCGCCGACCGGTTCAGCAAGCCGCGACGCACCAAGGTTTGCAGCAGCCGAAACGCGCGGCCTTTGCTGTCGCCCGATCGGCGAGCGATCTCCGACACACCCAGATCCGCCTGCTCGGCCACCGTTTGCAACAGGGTGATCGCCCGATCGACGGAATCCACCGTGTACCGGGATTCCGGTTGGTCGGTCATGGTCCTAGCGCTCCTTCGGATGCCCTTAGGCAAGCTAGATGGCTGAATTCGTTTTGTCTAGTAAAACGATGGTTTATCTATGTTGACAAATACGGGTGATCCTCGGCAAATTCCGGTTCTGGACACCAGCCGTTGCGCGCTTCGCCGCGGCTGGTGACTTGCGCGCATGTCGTGGTCGGTCTTGCGTATCGCGCGAGAGGCGAGGCGACCTTACGAGGAGCGATCCACGATGAACCGGACACTCTCACGCCGCCTGCTGATGCAGGGCGCGTTCGGCTCCGTTCTCGCCTTGCCGGGTAGCGGTTGGATCGGGACGGCGCTCGCTCAGACGGCCCTCGCCCAGACGGTGGCGGGCAAGACGCTCCGCATCGGCATGTCGGCGCCGGTGACGACGTTGGACCCGCATCTGCAGAGCAACTCGCCGAACAACGCCCTCGCCACGCATCTCTACGACACGCTGCTGACCAACGACGAAACGTCGCGTTCGACACCCGGCCTCGCCACCGAATGGCGCGCCGTCGACGATACCCATTGGGAATTTCAGCTGCGGCGGGATGTTCGCTTCAGCGACGGCGAACCGTTGACGGTCGACGATATCGAGGCGTCCTTCGACCGGGCGAATACGAACTCGTCCTTCCGCACCTATACCCGGAACATCAAGTCGATCTCCTCCCCCGAGGCGGGCAAACTCGTCATCGAAACCAAGCTCGCCGATCCGATGCTGCCCAATTCGGTCAGCCGCGTGCGCATCATCCGAGCCAAGTTCAAGGATGGTTCGAGCGAGGATTTCAATACCGGGAGGGCGGTGATCGGCACCGGGCCCTATGTCTTGCGCGACTACACGCCGGGCAGCCGGATCGTGCTGGCCAATAATCCGCATTATTGGGGGCCGCAGCCGGCCTGGCCGGGCGTGGAACTGCGGATGATCACCGACGCGGGCGCCCGTCTCGCGACGCTGCTCGCCGGTGATGTCGATCTCATCGAACAGGTGCCGTACGAGGGTATCGACCGCGTGACCAAGGATGACCGCCTCCAGATCATCCGCGGCATCTCGAGCCGCTTCGTCTATCTGGCCGTCGACTCCTTCCGCGACGTCACCCCCTTCGTCTCGGACCTGGACGGCAAACCGCTCGATCGCAATCCGCTGAAGGACCGCCGGGTGCGGCAGGCGCTGTCGATGGCGATCGATCGCAACGCCATCGTGCAGCGGGTCATGCAGGGCAATGCCGTGGTCGCATCCCAGTTCCTGCCGGCCGGCGGACCCGGCACCTCGGCCACCCTAAAGCCGATGCCCTATGATGTGGCCAAGGCCAAGGCGTTGCTTGCCGAGGCGGGATATCCCAAGGGCTTTCGCCTGACGATTCATGGCCCGAACGACCGCATCGTCAATGATTCGAAGATCGTTCAGGCGGTGGCGCAGATGTTCACGCGCATCGGCGTGGAGACGCGCGTCGAGGTCATGCCTTGGGCGGTCTATTTGAAGCGGTCGGACGCCCATGATTTCAGCGTCGCCCTGGATTCCTGGGGCGTGAATACCGGGGAGACGTCGAACCCGATGACGGCGCTGGTCGCGACCCAGAAGCCGGACGAGGGGACCGGCATCGCGAATGCGGGCCGCTATTCCAACCCGGAGATCGATGCGAAGCTCGCGGTGGCGCGGCGCACGCTGGACGATGCGAAGCGCGAAGCCTTGCTTGCCGAGCTCAGCGATCTGGCCTTCGGCGACGTCGCCTTGATCCCGATGCATCACGAGGTCCTGGTCATGGCCGCGCGCAAGACCATCCGGTTCACGACACGAGCCGACCAATACACGCTCGCGATGAACGCGAAGCCCGCCTGAGGAGCGCCAACCTTGACGACGACGATGACCGAGGCGGCCGCGTCCGATCGCGGCCGCGCCATCTATGATCTGGGACCGACCGCGATCTTCGCCTCCCGGATGGATCCGCGTTTTCACTACTGCCTCTATGTGCCGCCCGCCGTCGGGAACGGAACCAAGGTCGACCTGCTGGTCGCCGTGCATGGTACGGGACGCACGTCCTTCCTGGATTTCCGCGACGGTTTCGCGGAGTTCGGACGCTGGAACGACTGCGCGATCCTATGCCCGATCTTTCCCATGAACGTGCTGGGGGACGACGCCCGCAGTGGCTACAAATACATGGTGGAAGGCGATATCCGGTACGACAAGGTGCTGCTCGCGATCGTCGACGAGGTCGCCGCCAAGTATCGCCAGGACTGGAGCCGCTTTGCCCTGTTCGGCTTCTCCGGCGGCGGGCATTTCGCCCATCGTTTCGCGATCCTGCACCCGGACAAGTTGTGGGCGGCGTCGATCGGGGCGCCGGGGTCGGTCACCCTGCTGGATCCGACGCGCGACTGGTGGGTCGGCATTCGCGATCTGCCGGCGACGTTCGGCATCACCTTCGATGCCGCGGCGCTGGCCAAGGTGCCGGTCCAGATGATCGTCGGCGATGCCGATCTGGAAACTTGGGAAATCACCCATCAGGAAGGCGGCCGCTTCTGGATGCCCGGCGCCAACGAGGCGGGCCGCACCCGGCCCGAACGCCTGAGAGCCTTGTGCAAATCCTTCGAACAGGCCGGGGTGCGGGTGCGCTTCGACCTGCTGCCCGGGGTCTCGCATGATCGGTTCAAGGCCCTCGACCCGGTCAAGGATTTCCTGGCCGAAACGCTGAACCATCGGCGGAACGCCCCCGCGATGGCCGCGCGGGTCTGATGACGGCATCGATCATCAGACGGCTGATCCAAGCGATCATGGTCATGGTCGCCATGACGGTGATCGTCTTCATGGCCGTCAACGTCATCGGCGACCCGGTCCATATCCTGGTTTCACCGGATGCCGATCAGGCCGAACGGGCACGGGTTGTCCAGGAGCTCGGTCTCGATCGCCCGCTCTGGGAGCAATACCTGCACTTTGTCAGAGGCGCCCTGGAAGGCAATCTGGGCAAGAGCTACGTCTACAACGAATCAGCGCTCAAGGTGATCGTGCAGCGCCTGCCGGCGACGTTGGAGCTGGCGGTCTGCGCGATGCTCTTCGCCGTCCTGATCGGCATCCCGCTCGGGCTTTACGCCGGGCTCCGGCCGCATGGCATCATGAGCCGCATCATCATGACCGTCAGCATACTGGGCTTTTCGCTGCCGACATTCTGGATCGGCATGGTGCTGATCATGGTGTTCGCCGTCGAGCTCGGCTGGCTGCCGAGCGGCGGGCGCGGCGACACGGCGGCGTTTCTCGGCGTGCGCTGGGCCTTCATGACCAGGGACGGCCTGCACCACCTCATGCTGCCGGCCTTCAATCTCGCCCTGTTCAACGCATCGCTGGTCTTGCGTCTGACACGTGCCGGGGTGGCGGAAATCCTGCCGCTCGATTTCATCAAGTTCGCCCGCGCCAAGGGCCTCACGGAGGGCCGGGTCATCGGCGTTCACGTGCTGAAGAACATCATGATCCCGGTGGTGACGGTGGTCGGCCTGGAATTCGGCTCGACCGTCGCCTTCTCGGTGGTGACGGAAAGCATCTTCGGCTGGCCGGGCATGGGCAAGCTGATCATCGACAGCATCAACGTGCTCGATCGGCCGATCATCACGGCATACCTGATGATCATCGTGGTGTTCTTCGTCATGATCAATCTGCTGGTCGATTTGATCTATACGGCACTCGACCCGCGGGTGCGTCTGCAAGGGCAGGAGCCATGAGCGCGGAAGACCTGTCGCTGCTGCCGGCGTCCGCCATTCTCCCGATCGGCGAGGAAGCGCCGTTCCGCCAAACGGCGCGGGCCTACTTGCGCTCCTCCGGGGCCATCTTCGGCCTTGTTCTGCTGGCGTCGATCGTTGGCCTCGCCCTCCTGGCGCCGCTGGTCGCCCCGCAGAACCCCTACGATCTTCTGCAACTCGACATCATGAACAGCCGGCTTCCACCGGGCTCGGAATCGACGACCGGGATGATTTTCTGGCTGGGGACGGACGATCAAGGCCGCGACATGCTGTCCGGCATCATCTACGGGCTGCGCATCTCGTTGAGCGTGGGGGTGAGTTCGGCGCTGTTCGCCACCATCGTCGGCACCTCGGCCGGTCTGATCGCCGCCTATGCCGGGCGGCGGACTGAAACCGTGATCATGCGCATCGTCGATCTGCAGCTGTCCTTTCCCGCCATTCTCGTCGCCTTGATGATCCTGGCCTTCCTCGGCAAGGGCATCGCCAACGTCGTGCTGGCTCTGGTGATCGTCGAATGGGCGACCTATGCGCGGGCGGCACGGGCGACCGCCCTGGTCGAGCGGCGCAAGGAATATATCGAGGCGGCGGAGGCCCTGGCGATTCCGCGCTGGCGCATCGTCTTCACCCACCTTCTGCCCAATTGCCTGCCGCCGCTGATCGTCATCGCGACGGTGCAGGTGGCGCGCGCCATCGCCCTGGAGGCGACCTTGTCGTTTCTGGGGCTGGGCGTGCCGGTGACCGAACCGAGCCTCGGTCTGCTGGTCGCCAACGGTTACCAATACATGCTGTCGGGCATGACCTGGATCAGCTTCTATCCGGGGGTGGCGCTGCTGGTGACCGTCGTCGCCATCAACCTGGTCGGCGACCGCCTGCGCGACGTGCTCAACGTGCGGGGGCGGATATGAGCGCAAGCGGCGCCGTCATGGCCCCGGTGGTCAAATCCTCCGCCATTCTCGAAGTGCGCGACCTCAGGACGCATTTCGTCGGCGAGACCGGCTCGGTGAAGGCCGTCGACGGCGTGTCGTTCAGCGTCAAGCGCGGCCGGGTCCTGGGCCTGGTCGGTGAAAGCGGATCGGGCAAGTCGGTCACCGGCTTCTCGATCATCGGCCTGGTCGATCCGCCCGGCAGGATCGTCGGCGGCCAGGTCATTTTCGACGGTCGGGATCTGACGCGGGTGACGCGCGAGGAGATGCGTGGGCTGCGCGGACGGCGCATCGCCATGATCTTCCAGGATCCGATGATGACGCTCAATCCGGTGTTGCGGATCGACACGCAGCTGATCGAGGCGATCCGGGCGCATGCGGATGTCTCCCAGGCACAGGCGCGGGCCTGGGCGCGCGACGCGCTCGGCATGGTCGGCATCCCCAGCCCCGAGGAGCGGCTGCACGCCTATCCGCATCAGTTTTCCGGCGGCATGCGGCAGCGCGTGGTCATCGCCATCGCTCTGCTGCACAAGCCGGACTTCATCATCGCGGACGAACCGACGACGGCGCTGGATGTGACGATCCAGGCGCAGATCCTGGCCGAGGTTCAAAAGCTGGTGGCCGAGAGCGATACGGCGCTGATCTGGATCACCCATGATCTGGCGGTGGTCTCGCGCCTCGCCGACGACATCGCTGTGATGTATGCCGGCCGCATCGTCGAAGCCGGCCCGGTGGCCGAGGTTCTGGATCGCCCGCTGCATCCCTACACGGCGGGCTTGATCGGCTCCGTCCCCAGCCGAAACCGGCGGGGCGAGCGGCTCCAGCAGATACCCGGAATGATGCCGAGCATGCTGCATCTGCCGAAAGGCTGCGCCTTCCGGACGCGCTGCGCCCGGGCCGATGCCGCCTGCGCCGCCGACGTGCCCCTCCTGCCGGTGGGTGATCGGGAATATCGATGCTTTCATCCTTTGATTGAGGTGCCGGTGACCGAGATGCCCGCATGATGCCCGAGGCCGGAACCTCGGAGGTGCCCCCGTTGATCGATCTGAAGAGCGTCTCACGTCAGTTCGGTCGACATCCGGATTTCGCGGCCCGCATGGCGATCGCCCTCAAGCTGGCCACGCCGGTGCCGATGCTGCGCGCGGTCGACCAGGTCGATCTGGCCGTGCGCAAGGGCGAGGTGCTCGGCCTGGTCGGCGAGTCGGGTTGCGGCAAATCCACGCTCGGCCGGATCGCCGCCGGCATCTTGCCGCCCTCTCAAGGATCGGTGCTGTGGCGCGGCCAGGATCTGGCCCAACTCCCGCGCGCGGCCCGCCGCGAGGCCCGGTTGCGCGTGCAGATGATCTTCCAAAACCCTTACGCGTCCTTGAACCCCCGACGTTCGGCCGGCGACATCGTCGGCGAGGCGCCGAGGATCCATAAGCTGATCGCGGGCGACCCGGCGGCGTTCATCGACGAGCAATTCCGGCGGGCCGGCCTCGATCCGGCCTTGAAGCGCCGTTACCCGCATCAATTCAGCGGCGGCCAACGCCAGCGCATCGGCATCGCCCGCGCCCTGGCGGTGCGGCCGGACTTCATCATCTGCGACGAGGCGGTCGCGGCGCTGGACGTCTCGGTCCAGGCGCAAATCCTCAACCTGTTCATGGATCTGCGTGCGTCCTTGAACTTGACCTATCTGTTCATCAGTCACGATCTCGGCGTGGTGCAGCATATCTCCGATCGGGTCGCCATCATGTATCTCGGCCGGATCGTCGAGGAGGCGCCGACCGACGAGATCTTCGCGCGCGCCAATCATCCCTATAGCCAAGCCCTGCTCGCCGAGATGCCGCGGATCGAGACCACCAAGCGGCACTTCACCGCCGTGAAGGGGGAGGTGCCAAGTCCGCTGGCGCCGCCTGCCGGCTGTCACTTCCACCCGCGCTGCCCGCATGCCTTCGCGCGGTGCCGCGTCGAGGCGCCGCCGCTCAAGACGATCGCCGCCGGTCATAAGAGCGCCTGCCACCTGAACGATACCGCGGTGGTTTGATGAGCGGCCGCCCGTTGAAGGAGATTTCGCAGGGATGACGACCCACCTGACGCCGCCTCGGCCGCTGACCGAAGACGTCGTCGTGCATGCCGATGTCATGATCGTCCTGCGCGACGGGACGAGGCTCGCGACCGACATCTATCGTCCGGCACGGGATGGCCGGCCGCTCGACGGCGCCGTGCCGGTCATCGTCGAGCGCACGCCCTATGGCAAGGCGATGCAGTCGCGCGCGGAGATCGAGCTCGGCATGAGCGAACCGATGCACCGCGCCACGGTCGCCGCCCATTTCGTCCGCCACGGCTATGCCGTCGTCTATCAGGATTGCCGAGGCCGGCACGGCTCGGAAGGGGAGTTCGTCAAATACCTGTCGGAGGGGCCGGACGGCTACGACACCCTGGCCTGGATCGCGGCCCAGCCCTGGTGCAACGGCCGGATCGGTACGATGGGCCTGTCCTATGCCGCGCATACGCAGATGGCGGCGGCCTGCCTCGCCCCGCCCGGCCTCGCGACCATGATCCTCGATTCCGGCGGGTTCTCGAATGCCTTCACCTGCGGCATCCGCCAAGGTGGCGCCTTCGAGCTGAAGCAGGCGACCTGGGCCTATAACCAGGCGCGGGAAGCGGCCGTCGCCGATGGCGACACGCTGACCCAGAACGCGCTGGCGGCGGAGAACCTGCATCATTGGTTCACCAAGATGCCGTGGTCGGAAGGCCGCTCGCCGCTCCGCTGGAGCCCGAGCTACGAGGCCTATCTGCTCGACCAGTGGCGGCACGAGACATTCGACGATTTTTGGAAGCAGGTGGGCATCTACGCCGCCGGGTTCTACGACGCCATTCCCGAGATCCCCATCGCCTTGATGTCGAGTTGGTTCGATGCCTATGTGCCGACGACCTTCGAGAATTTCGCGGGCTTGGCGCATACCGGGCGGCGGCCGCTCGCCCTGATCATGGGTCCCGGCTTGCATGGCGACCGCAACAAGACCTTTGCCGGGGATGTCGAGTTCGGACCGGAAGCCACGGTCGGCGGCAATCTCGCAGCGAGCTGGCTGGAATTCCGCCGGCTCTGGTTCGACCGCTGGCTGAAGGGGGCGCCGGTCGACGTGCTCGACGACACGCCGATCCGCCTCTTCATGATGGGCGGAGGCAGCGGGCGCAAGACGCCGGAAGGCCGTCTCGATCATGGCGGGCGCTGGATCGCCGCCGAGCAATGGCCGCTGCCCGGCACGACCGAAAAGACCCTCTATCTGCACGGTGCCGGCAAGCTGGCGGAGACGGTGCCGCCCGGGGATGTCGAGCCGCTTGTCTATGATTTCGATCCGGCCGATCCGGTGCCGACCATCGGCGGCGCCCTGACCAGCGGGCAGCCGATCTTCGCCGGTGGCGGCTTCGACCAGCGGGAAGATGCGCGATTTTTCGGCTGCCGCCAGGACGGCCTGCCGCTATCGGCACGCCTCGACGTCTTGTCCTTCGAGACCGAACCGCTCGCGGAAGATCTGGCGATCCTCGGGCCGGTGGCGGTGGAGCTTTGGGTCGCGACCGACGCGCCCGATACGGATTTCACGGCCAAGCTCATCGACGTCTATCCGCCGAGCGCCGACTACCCGACCGGATTTGCGATGAACCTCACCGACGGGATTTTCCGTTGCCGGTTCCGCGACGGGTTCGACAAGGCCGAGCCCGTGCGGCAAGGCGAGGTCATGCGGATCCGCATCGACCCCTTCGCGACGGCCAATCTGTTTCGTGCCGGGCATCGGCTGCGTCTGGATATCTCGTCGAGCAACTTTCCGAAATACGACGTCAACCCGAACACCGGCGCGCCGGCCGGCGTCGGGCGCGACAAGCGTGTCGCGCGCAACACCGTTTTCCTCGACGAGGCACGACCATCGCGGCTCATCCTGCAGGTCATGCCGGCAGGGTGAGGCCTCGACGGCTTACGGTTTCGCCGCTGTTTCCTCGGCCGGAGCGAAGACCCGGAGGCGATGGCCGTCGGGGTCGAGGGCGACGAAGGTGCGGCCGAAATCCAGGATCGTCGGCTCCTGAAGGATGGTGAGGCCGCGCGCCTTCCAATCCGCATAGGTGGTGTCGATTTCAGGGTCAGCTACCCGGAACGCGAGTTCGGCGCCGCCGCCCGCCGCGGTCGCGGCGGGTTCGACCGTATGCCGGGACCACAGGCCGAACATGAGGCCGGAGTCGAGCGCGAACAGAACGAAGGTCGGGGAGGCTTCGACCGGTTCGCGGCCGAGCAGGTCGGCATAGAAGGTGCCGCTTGCCTTGGGGCTGTCGACGTAGAGCAGCATGAAATTCGGGTGCCGCATGGCGTGATCTCCTGTGGTTGATGCCAGGGATCATAGATGCCGATACTGTCAGTTTCTGGCAGCATCGATCAAACCGATCAAGGTTGGGGCGGGACGCCTTCGATCTCGCGCCATTCCTTGAGCAGGCTCTGGCGGCGGCGCGGATAGCGGATGTCCGTCGGGGCGAGACGGGACATCCGGTCGGTCCGGAAATGCCGGAAGCCCTGCCGCACCTCGCACCAGGCGACGACCACGCGCACGCGATCGAAGAAGCCGAGCGCGAAGGGCCAGACGACGCGCTCGGAGATCGCCGCCTTGGCATCCTGGTAGGTGATGCCAAGCTTGCGCTCGGATCGGATCGCCTTGCGGATCACGGCGAGATCGACGAGGTCCGCCGTGAGGGGCTCGCCGGGACCGACCAGCAGGGTGGACGCTTCGAGATCGTCGCGCAGGTCGGCGGGGAGCACGGCGGCGATCTTCGCCAGCGCGTTGCGCGCTGCCATCCCAAGGCGGTCATCCGCCCGATCGGCAACCCAGCGGGAGCCGAGCACCAGGGCTTCGATCTCGTCCTCCGAGAACATCAGCGGCGGCAGCATGAAACCGGGCCGCAGGACATAGCCGAGACCGGGCTCGCCCTCGATAGCCGCCCCTTGCGCCTGCAAGGTGGCGATGTCGCGATAGAGCGTCCGGATGCTGATGCCCAATTCCTCCGCCAAATTCCGGCCGCTGACCGGCTGGCGATGGCGGCGCAGGGTCTGGAGCAGATCGAGCAGGCGTTCGGATCGTGACACGGGCGGCGGTATCTCCGTGAGAATTGGCGATCGGATTATGAGCCAACTTGATCAATTCCACATACTTAGCTAAGTTAGCCTTTGTCAGAAGGAGAGTTCGATGCGGCAAGTCACCGTCCATGTCGCCAAAACCAATTTGTCCAAACTCATCGAGGCTGCCCTCTCGGGTGAGGATGTCGTAATCGCGAAGGGAAACAAGCCTGTCGTCAGGCTGGTGGCGATCCCGCAAGGCAAGTTCAAGATCGGGTTACTGAAAGGGCAACTGACCGGCGCCGGTCCGGATTTCCTGGAACCGATGGAAGAAGCCGATCTGGAGCGGTGGGAAGGCCATCAGTGAAAGCCGTTCTGCTGGATACTCATGCTTGGGCCTGGAGCCTGACCGGCGATGGCCGTTTATCGGCAAAGGCGATCGCAGCCATTACCCGTGCCGAAACCGTTTTGATCAGTCCGATCTCATTTTTCGAGATCGGCCAGAAGGTTCGTCTCGGCAAATGGCCCGAGATGGAGCCTTTCGTGAGTCGGCTGGCCGAACTTCTCGAAGAACAGGGCGGTGCCGTCGCCGGTCTCGATCCGATTGTTTGCGTGACCGCCGGCACGATGTCATGGGCGCATCGCGACCCATTCGACCGTCTGCTGGCAGCCACGGCGGCTCACTACAATCTGCCGATCATCTCGGCCGACACCGTTTTCGATGGCCTCGTTACGCGCCTTTGGTGAACGGGATCAACGCGGCGCGGCCCGCGGCAGGCTGAACACCACGATCGCGGCGCAGCCGAGGAACAGCACCAGGACGACGAGGAGAAGGGCGCCGGCGCCGGCACCGCCGAGCGCCAGGCGCCAGCCGCGCACCGCGCCGACCGCCAGGACGATCGTCAACGCCTCGACGCATTCGACGAGGGAGGCCAGAAACGCTGCGATCAGCGGGGGGCTGTTCATCATTGCGCGCCGCTACAAGTAGGGGGCAACACGCAATTTCAGCTTGTCAGGCTGCGGCTTCTTGTAGTGGACGCACGGGCGGCTGCTCGTATTGCATCGCCTGCCGTAGGTCGTAATTCGCCTGAAGATTGACCCAAAAACGGGCTGTGCTGACCCCGGCCTTTTCCAGCCGCAACGCCAGGTCCGGGCTGATCCCGGCCTTGCCGTTGATGACCCGCGACAGCGCCACACGTGACATAGACAGCCGCTCAGCCGCATCCGTCACGGACAGTTCTAGCGGCTCGAACACGGTTTCCTTGAGAATCTTGCCCGGATGGGGGTGGGTGTGAATCATGATTATGTCCTCAGTGGTGATCTTGGTAGTCGACAAGTTCGACATCGGCGCCGGCAAAACGGAATGTGATCCGCCAATTGCCGTTCACCCACACTGACCAGTGCCCTTTCAGATCACCTTTCAGCGGGTGCAGCCGTAGGGCGGGTTGGTTCAAATCTTGCGGTTCCTTCGCCACGTCGAGCATGGCAAGGATCATCGCGAGTTTCTTGGCGTGTGCCGCCTGAATGCCCCGCCGCGATCCCGCATGGTAGAAGGTTTCAAGCCCTTTGTGCCGAAATCCGATAATCATGGAGAACCGTATCGCGTATCGGCGCGCGATACAAGGCGTGGCGGTCGAGCCTACCTCATGGGGCTATGACCGCTTAGGGTGGAATGCAGACATAGCGCGGTGTCGTCGTTGGCTTCCGGATCAAGCCGTGTCAGCCGACAGGCTTTTGTCGTCCGCCACTTCCCGCGCCGCGGACGATACAAGCCACGCCCCCATGCGCTCGGCTGTCCGGTCCTGGGGATCCCTCCAGCGGGCAACCTGCGTCTTGGAGCAGGCGTGTGCCTCGTCCGGCCCGGCCAGTCGCACCAAGCGTTGCTGACGCAGGGCATCGGCGACGAGAAGCGAGCGCGCCAGCGTGACGCCATTGCCATCCATCGCCGCCTGGAGAGAACTGCCAATATCGCGAAATCGCATTGCTTCGTGGCCAAGACCTTTCCGCAGCCAAGTCGTCCAGGACCATTCCCGCCCCGTCTCCTCTCCTCGCCGTCCTTTCGCCAGCAGCGGCAGCGCCTGCCAATCCTGACCCGGGCGGATGGTCCTCAGCAGCCTCGGTGCGACGACCGGGAAGACGCTCTCGGACGGGAAAGGCAGCTCGCAGGCTTCTTCCATCTTGCCGGCGCGCGGCAGCCACAGCAGGGCAAGGTCAACCTCGGTGCGCGCGGCCTCGGCCGCCGTATCCCAGGTACAAACCTCAATGGACAGGTCCGGAAAGGCATCGCAGAGAGAAGGAAGGCGGGGCGACAGCCACCAAGCCAGCAGTGACGTGCTAAGGCCGAGCCGGAAGGCCCGCGGCCCCGACTGGTCGGCGATCCGGCGTCGCATACCCGCGATCGTGCCCAGCAGCGGAGCGAGTTCGCGGGCGAGCCGCACGCCTGCCTCGGTCGCGCGCAGGCCGGGGTTGAGCCGTTCAAGCAGGGGGATGCCGAAGAAGCCTTCCAACGCCCGTATCCGGTGACTGACGGCGCTCTGTGTCAGGCCGAGTTCATCGGCTGCGAGCGTCATGCTGCCGAGCCGTAGCACAGCCTCGAAAGTGAGCAGGCCCGCGAAGGGCGGCATCTGAGCTGAGGTGGAAAGCACGCTGCATGAAATAGCTTCATGCCGCGCGGAGCAATACTCATTTGCTGTGGGGTCGCCTGACAAGCCATGCATGGAACCATGCAGCACTCTCTGGAACACGATGCCTGGAATGCCCGTGGCCGGCTGACCGCAGCCACGCTTGGCCTCGGAGCCTTCCTGGCGAATTTCGACGTGACCTCGGTCGTGGTCGTCATGCCGGCAATCGGGACGGACCTCGGCATCCGCGTGGACGGCTTGGCCTGGATCATCGACGCCTACAGCATCGCCTTCACCGCGACCTTGCTCGTGGCGGGCGCCCTAGCCGACCGCTTCGGCCGGCGGCGGTCGCTCATCATCGGGAATGCCTGGTTCCTCGTGGCATCCCTCGCCTGTGGCCTCGCGTGGAACACGCCGCTCTTCCTGGCGGCGCGCGCGGCGCAGGGCGGCGGCGCGGCCTTTCTAGTGACCGGGGCCTTCGCCTCGATCGCGACCGCGTTCCCGGCGCCGGGGGCGCGTGCCCGCGCCTTCGGCATAGTCGGCGTCGTTTCCGGGGTCGCCATGGCTCTGGGGCCGAGCCTAGGCGGCATCATCGGTTCCGGACTGGGATGGCGATGGATCTTCCTGGCCAACCTGCCATTCTGCGTCCTGATCGCGCTCGTGGTACCGCGTATCGTGGCCGAGATGCGCGACGGCACGGACAAGCCGCTGGATTGGCTCGGGGTCGTTACCCTGACCCTGGCGCTGGGGCTGGTGATCGATGCTATTTTGGAGGCCCGCCATTCGCTGATCCGCATGGCGATCGGGCTCGCGGCGGGTGCCGGACTTGTCGCGTTGTTCGCCGTCCGGCAACAGCGGCAGCCGCGGCCGATGCTCGACCCGGCCGTTTTCGCGAGCCGACCGATGGCCGGTGTCGCTGCCCTGCTGCTGGCCGTCTCGGCGGGATATTGGGCCGTCCTCGTCTACCTCCCCCTTTTCCTGGGCACCGGCTTCGGTTGGACGGCCAAGGCGGCCGGGCTGGGGCTGCTGGCCGCGACCCTCCCTATGCTTGTCATCCCTCCCTTTGGCGGTCGCCTCGCATCCCAGCTGGGTTGGCGGCGGCTGTTCGCATCGGCGCTGACGCTGGTAGCGATCGGCGGATGCGCCCTCGCCGTAGCGGCGCTCACGGAACCGAGGGTGCTGGCCCTCGCGTGGGCCTTCGCCGGGATGATGTTGATTGGGACAGGAGCCGCGCTGTCCCATCCGCAACTCTCCGGGACCGTGATGGCGCTCGCGCCGCCGGAGGCCAGCGGTATGGCATCGGCCGTCACCGTGATCATGAGACAGACCGGTTTTGCGATGGGCGTCGCTGCGCTTGGCGCCCTCACGCCGTCCGACCTTGATGCGGCCGGCTTCGTCTGGCCCTTCGGCTTTGCCGCTGTTGCGTCGGTGTGCGGAGTGCTGGCCTGCCTTCTGCTCCCGGCTTCATCGAACAAAAGGCACAGGGCCTGAGCCTGAGGTGGTATGGCTCCGGGTCTATGTCGGCTTGGTGTCGGGAGCAGCCGTGCGCCATTGGTCGTCTGAAATGCACTTTCGGGTCCGTTGCTACCGGAACCCCAATGACGGCGCCATGTCCCCAGTTGGCTCCGGCTTGGGATCAGCGCCGCGCGGCTCGCAGCAGGCTGAATACCACGATCGCGGCGCAGCCGAGGAACAGCACCGGTCCGCCCGCGGCGGCGAGGTGAAGACGGGGTAGCAGCAGGGCGGCGATGACGATCCAGCCGAAGAAGGCGAGGGCGACCAGCCCGTCATCGACGAACAAGCCCCAGAGCTCCTCGGCGATTTGTTTCAGCGCGCTCATGACCGGCCTCCCACGGTCGCGGGCGCTCCGGACCGCAGGATCTGGACCATGGCGAGCGCCAGGACGAGCCAGCCGGCGATCAGGCCGAGCAGGGCGAGATCATTGCCCGGCCAGGCAAGGCCCAGACCTTCGCCGAGCCAGAACACGCCGAACGACGAGATCATCACGCCGACCACGAATTTCAGGCTGTTCTCCGGTACCCGTGCGAGCGGGCGATGTATGATGAAGCCCAGGGCGACGACGGCGAGCACGGCAAGCCCGGCGCCGATGCCGGCCGGCACCAGCAGGTCGCCCACGGCACCGACAGCGATCACGATGAAGATGACCTCGAGGCCTTCCAGCACCACGGCCTTGAAGGCGGTCGTCCAGGCGATCGCATCCGCCACCCGATCCCGCCCTCCGTCCCCTTGAAGCGCATCGGTCTGCTTGGCGAATTGCGCCGTTTCGTCGCGCAGGGCGATGAAGCCGGAGGCGCGCAGGATCGCCTTGCGCAGCCAGCGTGTGCCGAACAGCAGCAGCAGAACGCCGATCACCACCTGCAGCACCTGGATCGGCACCAGCCGCAGCGACGGTCCGAGCAGCAGCACCAGGACGACGAGGAGAAGGGCGCCGGCGCCGGCACCGCCGAGCGCCAGGCGCCAGCCGCGCACCGCGCCGACCGCCAGGACGATCGTCAACGCCTCGACGCATTCGACGAGGGAGGCCAGAAACGCCGCGATCAGCGGGGGGCCGATATGGGTCCAGGGTCCAATCATTGCCTGCATTTTCGTCCCTTCCTGAGGCTGTCGATTATGAGGAGTGGGCTTCATAGTCGGCTCGCCCGACATCGATGCGTTCGCCCGCCAGACCGGCGCGCAGCTCGTTCAGCGCCCCCAGCTCGGCGATGGCCCGGCGGGGGTCGCGCCGCGCCACGCCGACGACCAGGGCCTCGATCAGCACCACCGTCGTCGCATGCATGGCGATCATCCCCGCCCGCCCTCGGCTGGCGGGCAGAACCGTATCGACGTCGTTCCGCAGCAGCTCGCCCAGGGAGTCGCTGATCAGGATGACCGGCAGCGCCAGCCGCTTCGCCTGGGCGATCACCGCGGTCACCTCGGGGTATGCCCGGATATAGGCCATCAGGATGACAACGTCGCCCGAGCGAAATCGGCGCAGGCTGTCGGCGAGCGATATGCCGGTCTCGGTGACCGCCGCGGTGTCGCAGCCGACGCGGCTCAGTTGCAGCGCGAAATACTGGGCGATGCCGCTCGACGGCCCGATGCCGAAGATGAAGACTCGGCGCGCGCCGGCGATCCGGGCCACGGCGCGGTCGAAATCGGCGGCGGCCAGGTTTCGTCTGAGCCGCTCCAAGGCCTCGAACTGGGTCTCGATGACCAGGTCGAGCGCGCTTTCGCCATCCGCGTCGAGTTCGTCCAGGGTTCGGCGCAAGCGCGCCGCCGGGGTCGGCACCGAACGCTGCCGTTCGGTGAACTCGCGCCGCAGCTCCGGCAAGCCTTTGTACCCGAGCGCCTTGGCGGTGCGGATGACGGTGGCATCGCTGGTACCGACGGCCTCGGCGATGTCGAGCGCCGAGCAGAACATCGCGTCCTCGGGCTGGTCCGCGAAATGCCGTGCCACCCGCTGCTCCAACGGGCTGAGCGTCGCGAAATGGGCCGCGAGACGCTCCTCGAAAGTCGCCGGTCGCCGGTCCATGACGCGTCGATCTCCACAATGTCGTAAAAGCTACAGAAACAATTATATATTGAAGTGAAAATGACAAGAGGGAAGTGCCGTTCTCGGGATCGCGATCGACCATCGGCGGACGGCTCAGACGAAAATCATCTTAATCCACCCGATATTCGTATTGGACATTCATAGGCTCATCGTGAAGTGAGTAGGTGTCGCGGTCGGTTTAGGGCCACCGTGATCAACGCGCCTTCAAGGCGCATAATTCCGGTCGAAACAAGGCCGGTTCTTCGGGGGAGGAAACGACGATGAGGATCAGTCGGCGCGTTCTGATGACGTCAGCGCTTGTCGTGCCGCTCGCGACCAAATTCCGTCCGGCGCGGGCCGCTCAGCCCATTCGGGTCGGGGTGTTGACGGATTTGTCTGGCCAGTACCAGGATTCGGCGGGCGTCACGAGTGTCGTGTGCGCCACCCAGGCGGTGGAGGAATTCGTCGCCGCCAATCCCGGCATCCCGGTGGAGATCATCTCGGCGGACCATCAGCAAAAGCCCGATGTCGCCAGCGCCGTGGCACGCCAATGGTTCGAGCGCGACGGCGTGGACATGATCGTCAATTGCAACAACAGCGCGGTTGCCCTGGCGGTCTCGACGTTGGCGAAAGACCTCAACAAGGTGCATGTCAACACCGCCGCCGTCTCCGCCGAACTCACCGGCCCGGCCTGCTCGCCGAACCTTGTCCATTGGACCTACGATACCTGGGAGCTCGCGCATTCCACCGGCTCGGCGATCGTGCGGAACGGCGGCAAGAAATGGTTCTTCGTCACCGCGAATTATACGTTCGGCAAGACGCTCCAGCGCGATACCACGGCGGTGGTCGAGGCGGCGGGGGGCAAGGTCGTCGGTTCGGCGACCTATCCGTTCCCAGGGACGGTGGATTTCTCCTCATACCTGCTGCAGGCCCAATCGAGCGGCGCCGATGTGGTGGCCTTCGCCAATGCCAGCGGCGATTTCATCAATTGCATGAAACAGGCGGCCGAGTTCGGGCTGAGTGCCGGCGGCATCAAGCTTGCCGGGCTGGTGGTCTTCACCACCGACATTCACGCGCTGGGCCTGGACGCCACCAAGGGCCTCAACATGACTTCGACCTTCTATTGGGATCTGAACGACCGGACCCGTAGCTTCCTGCAACGCGTCAAAAGCAAGACGCCGCATAATTGGCCGAACGAATTGCATGCCGGCGACTATGCCGGCACGCTGCATTACCTGAAGGCGGTCAAGGCGCTGGGTGCCGCGCAGGCCAAGGCATCGGGCCGGGACGTCGTGGCGATGATGAAGCAACTGCCGACCGACGATGATTGCTTCGGCATCGGCAGCGTGCGCGCCGACGGCCGCACCCTGCACAATGCGTATCTCCTCGAAGTGAAGTCGGCGCAGGAGAGCAAGGGACCCTGGGATCTGTGCAAACTCGTCTCGACGACACCGGGGGACCAGGCGTTTCGCCCGCTCGCCGAAGGTGCTTGTCCGATGATCCACATCTGATACCACCGATGGGAAAGGGTGAGCCGGCATGATCAGCTACGATGTGACCACCTTCGGCGCGCCGCTGGAGCGGCGCGAACGGCCGACCCCGAAACCCGCCGGACGCGAGGTGCTGCTGCGCGTCTGCGCCGCCGGGGTCTGCCATAGCGATATCCATGTCTGGCACGGCTGGTACGATCTGGGCGATGGCCAGCGGCTCACTCTGGCGGATCGGGGCGTATCGCTGCCCTTGACGCTGGGCCACGAGATCGTGGCCCGTGTCGTGGCGCTCGGTGACGAGGCCGAGGGGGTGACCGTGGGGCAGGCCTATCTCGTCTATCCCTGGATCGGCTGCGGCCATTGCACGCGCTGCGGCCAGGGGCGGGAACATCTTTGCCCGGCGCCGCGCTTCCTCGGGGTGTTCGCGCCGGGCGGCTATAGCGATCACCTGGTGGTTCCCGACCCGAAATACCTGCTGGAAATCGGCGATATCGCGCCCGAGCGCGCCGCCTCCTATGCCTGTTCCGGTCTCACGACCTTCTCCGCCATGAGGAAAATCGATCCGCTGGTCCTGCGTACGGAGCCGATCGTGATCATCGGGGCCGGCGGCTTGGGCCTGATGTGTCTCTCGCTCCTGAAGCTCATGGGTGGCGCCGGGGCGGTCGTGATCGAGACCAGCCCGGCGCGGCGCCAAGCGGCCCTCGACGCCGGCGCTCTCCAGGCGATCGATCCGGCGGCACCGGACGCGGCGGCGCTGGTCGCCCAAGCGATCGGCGGCGGTGCCGCCGCCATCATCGATTATGTCGGATCGGGCGAGACGGTGACGCTCGCCATCAAGCTGCTGGACAAGGCGGGACAGCTCATCGTCGTCGGGTTGTTCGGCGGCGAAATCCGGCTGTCGACACCGATGCTGCCGATCCGGGCGCTCACCATCCAAGGGTCCTATATCGGCAGTCTCGACGAACTGCGGGAACTCGTCGCCTTGGTCCGCGACAAGCGGCCGGCCCCCATTCCGATAGCGTGCTGCGATCTTCAGGACGCCGCGTCGGCCTTGGCGCGGCTGGAGGCCGGGCAGGTCGTCGGCCGCCTGGTGCTGTTGCCGCCCGATGAGCCCTCTAGCGCGCGTTTCTAAGGGCGAGAGCCTGGTGCCAGAACCGGTTCAACAGGGGCGTGGTCGGTCCCTTGCGTCGAACGACATGGAGGCTCACCCGGCGGGTCGGCGGGGTCAGCGGCCGCCGCACCACACCGGGAACCTTGGCGCCTTCGCGCGCGCTCCAGCCGAGCTGGGTCGCGATCACCTCGTTCTCGCCCGGCCGAAGCCCGCGCAGCAGATCCTGCGGCTCCGGATTTTGGACGATGGTGATCCCCCGAGCGGCGAGGGGTGCGATAAGATAGTCGTAAAGCGGCGGATTGACGCTGCGGGTGAAGGCCGTGACGACGCGGTTCGCCAGCGCGTCCAATGGAACGCTGTCGAGCCCCGCCAGCGGATCGTCGGCGTTCATCAATAGCTCCATCTCGGTGTCGCACAGCGTGAACTCGTCGAACCTGTCGTCCGCGAACGGCCCCGTGATGAAAGCGGCATCCAACTCCCCAGCCTCCAGACGCTCGATCAAGACGGGGGTCCAGCCGACATCGAGGTCCACGCTGATGTCGGGTTCGGCCAGCGCGAACGACCGCACCAGGGCGACCCGTTCCGGAACGTTCATCCCATAGGGCGGCGTGCCCAGCTTCAGGGTGCCTTCCAGGCTGCGCCGCAGGGGCGGCAGCAGCCGTTCGATGGCATCCGCGGCGGCGGCGAGCGGTCCGGCGGCCTCCAGCAAGATCCGCCCTTCATCGGTCAGCTCGACCTTGCGGGTATTGCGGATGAACAGCCGAAGGCCGGCCTGTTTTTCGAGCGCCTGGATACGCGCGGACAGCCAGGGCTGGGCCACGCCCAGCCGGGCGGCCGCGCGGGTGAACGACAGTTCCTCCGCGACGACGACGAACTGCAGCACGGACCGGATGGGGAGCCCCATGATGCCTCGGTTATAGGTCCCGGCCCTCCGACCGGCTAGACGTATTTCGTCATAATCGGCGGGGTCATGCGGGGGTGGACTCGGCCGCTCTCGAAGCGGATTCTGGCACGTCATCCTCTCCAGGCGATCAACAGCTTTCAGGACCGACCCATGGATTTCAGCCTGCCGCCCGCCGTCGAGACCCTGCGCAAGCGCCTTCGGGAATTCGTCGATGACCGCCTGATCCCGCTGGAGGCCGACCGGGCGAGCTATGACGCGCATGAGAACATCACCCCCGCGCTGTTGGCGCGGCTGCGCGCCGAGGCGAAGGCGGAGGGGCTTTGGGCGCTGCAGATGCCGCCGGAGCGTGGCGGCGGCGGGTTGCCGCTGGCCGGCATGGCGCCGTGCTATGAGGAGATGAACCGGTCGATTTTCGGCCCCGTCGTGTTCAACAGCGCCGCGCCGGATGACGGCAACATGATGGTGCTCAACAAGGTGGCGCGGGAGGACCAGAAGGCCCGCTGGCTGCAGCCGATCATCGACGGCGCCGTGCAATCCGCCTTCGCCATGACCGAGCCCGACGGCTGCGGCAGCGATCCCAGCATGACCTATACCAAGGCCGAGCGGAAGGGGAACGATCGCTGGGTGATCACCGGCCGCAAGCACTTCATCACCGGGGCGGCCAATGCCAAGCATTTCATCCTGATGGCGCGCACCTCGGATGACGAGCGCAAGGGGCTGACCGCCTTTCTGTTCCATGCCGACAGCCCGGGCTGGCGCATCGTCCGGCGCATCCCGATCATGGGGCCGGAGGAGCATGGCGGCCATTGCGAACTGGCCTTCGAGGGGTTGGAGATCCCTGACGAGGACCGGCTGATGGGGGTGGGCGACGGGTTGAAGCTTACCCAGATCCGCCTCGGCCCGGCGCGGCTGACCCATTGCATGCGCTGGACCGGCATGGGGCGACGGGCGCTGGAGATCGCCATGGCCTATGTCGGCCAGCGCCGGGCCTTCGGCGCCACGCTGATCGACAAGGAAAGCGTGCAGGGCATGGTCGGGCAGGCGGCCATGGAGCTGGATATCGGCCGGTTGCTGACCATGCGCGCCGCCTGGATGCTGGACCAGGGCAGCTTCGCCCGGAAGGAGGTCTCCATGGCCAAGATCGTCGTCGCCGATGCGCTGCATCGGGCCTGCGACACGGCCCTGCAACTGCAGGGCGCGCGCGGCTACAGCAAGGACACGCCGGTCGAATGGATGTACCGCTACGCCCGCCAGGCCCGACTGGTCGACGGCGCCAGCGAGGTGCACCGCATGGTCCTGGCGAATTTCCTACGCGGGGAGGGGAAGGATTTCTTTTCTTGGGGGGCCAAGCATGGGTGAGGGGATGGGACGCGCCAGGTGGCGAGGGCCGAGATGCCGCGCACACCGGATGGCCGCTCGGGTGATGTCTTGGTTGAATGTGTGCGTGGGATGTGGCAAGCCGTCGCTCGCTCAAGCTTCCTGAATGATGCCAATGCGCCAGGAGCGGACGTTCTGCGGACGTCGATCGAACGACCTGCAACAACCTAGACGACCGCCAATGCTATGGCGGAATCGTCGCTCGGCTTCCGATTACCTGTACCCCACGTTCGTTGGATCGCGCCTTCGCGAGCTAAATCCATGCACACGTTCTTCACGTCGGTCTCTCGCAGCATATAAGTCTCAAGCAGCGTATCGACGACCCTCGAAAAGGGCTGCGATCTCTCCGCGAGTAGCTTTAACAGGTGTTCCCTCGCGAGCGCCTTCTGCTCGTTCACGACTCCGTCGATCGAGGCCGCTCGCAAATCGGCCTCGTGGTCGGCGAACAGATCGATGCCACCGCTCTTCTTCTCGCGCTTTCGGGTTATCGCTGCGGAGCGGTTCCGGGCGTGCGCGCGGAGTGCGTTGTACTCGATTTCGCGGAACGCTATCAGGCCGGCCCGGTTCTTTGTCCCATAGGCGAGGAAGAAGTGCGGTCTTTCCTGGGTGCTTTTTTCAATCTTGGTCGATACCACATAGGCGAACTTTCCTGCGGTCTTAAGCGTCTCCCGGAATAGCTTTTCGACGGCTGGGCCGAGCGTCAGTGCAGGGTCCAGCCGGCCCTTCCAGCCCGGTCCGCCAAGGATCGGGTCGAGCGAGCCGGTGATCTTAGCGTCGGGATGCGGCAAGAACCGGTTGATGTGATCGTACATGAAGTTGATGAGCACTTCGCATTTACTGGACGAGAACAGTGGAGCGATTTTCGTGAAGGGATATTCGCTCCAGCCGGTTGGATCGATGAAGATGAGAGGAAAGGACCGGCCGATGAAGGTGTCGATTTTATCAACTGCATCAACGAATTCACCGTGATACGTGTCGATCTGGAAGCCCTCGCCGGGTCGATGGAAAGGCGCCACAGCAGCGGCCATCTGTTGATAGGCTTTGAGGTTCTTCTCTGAGAAGAAGCACTTAATCTCACGTCGGCTCCGTGTCCGCTCCTCGACTATGCGCTGCGCCTCCTTCAACACGCTAATTGCGATCATAAAAGAGGTATCGGAGAAGTCGTCAGTTTTCGACTCCCACGGTCCCGAAAAGCCGTCGATATAGGCGATATCCCAACCTCGCAGGACCTTGAACGCTAGCTCTCGGAGGTAGCCCCGTAGGATAAAATGTTTTGCCTGGGTCTGCTCGCGGTCCAGGTAGGTGTTCATGCGCACCCCGAGTATGTTAGGCCGCCGACGGCGCGAGCTGCTTCTTAAATTTTGGGTACTCGTTCCACTCACGACCCTTCAGAAGGCGGCCGCCAGACTTAGGCCGAATACCGCCCCACTGTTTGAAGAAGAAGGCAGTGCCATCTCTTCGGCATTGATCGCGAATCTCGATGGCCCATTCTTCTTCCATCGGCCGCGATTTCGGTCCGCTCTCGCCGCCAACTATCGCCCAATCGATGCCCTTGAGGTCGATCGATCCAACCGAACTGAGCAGTGGTTCGAACGATACGAACTTCATCGAGGCCTGGGCTGCCTTCAGATGTTTGAGCCTGATCGTGTTTTGCCTATCCTCGATTGACACCCCTAGCCAGATGTGGGCTGGCGCATGACGCTCGCCATAACGCCTACGGAGATAGCGGACCAATAGCGAACTACGTTTTGTCAGCACTTGGTAGGTATGCCAGTCAGCCCTCTCCATCGTGTCGAACACGGCGTCCACGAAGTGTGTTGGCACTTCCTTATGGAACAAATCGCTCATCGAGTTAACGAAGATGCGCCGCGGCTGACGCCAATGGATCGGCTGCATCAGCCGCGCGGGCCGCATGGTAAGGGCAAAGCCATTCTCGAACGGGTGGCCAGCGACACCACGAAACCGTTCTGAGAAGCGCTCCGCATAGCAGTGATCACAGCCGGCCGTGATCTTGGAGCACCCGGTTACTGGGTTCCAAGTCGAATCAGTCCACTCAATCTGGGTTGAATCAGCCATCAGCTAACCTAGAACATATATAGAACAAATGCAAAGCGTTATGATTCATCACGATGTTTTCAGCAGGTTAGCACAGAATTTCTGCCTGCTGCGTTCCCAGTGGGAGTAGCGAAGTAGGTTGGTCTTTTGCCTCAAACTAGGCCGGTCCTCGCTTTCGGATCTTGCAGTTCCGTGCTGTCGGACCGGTGTCGTTTTGGGTCGATGAGCCGGACTGCGCCCCTTCCTGATATCGACAACGATAAGGCCGAGACAGCGGCACTCGCGGTGCCTTCCTCATCTCGCCGCTGGTGACGTCACAGCCGCATTCTCGTCTCCGGAGGGGCGGTCGGCCGCCGGCTTGAAGCGCTGGCCGACATCCGTTTGATCGTAAACCACTGTCCGTGATGTATCGTGCCGAGGTGCTGCCGGGGTCCTTCCCGCGCGGCGAAGGCAAGGATTTCTTCTCTTGGAGTGCCGATCATGACGGAGGGGACATCCCCGGAGGCGCCGGTCATCGTGACTGTCGTGGCGCCCCATGTGGCCCTGGTCACCTTGAACCGTGCCGAGGCGCGCAACGCGGTGAATGCCGAGATGGCGCAGGCGCTGGACGGCGTGGTCAAGCGCACCGAGGCCGATCCGGATATCCGGGCGGTGATCCTGGCGGGTGCCGGCGAGCAGGTCTTCTGCGCCGGGGCCGATCTGAAGGAGATCGCGGCCGGCAAGGGCGATCTGCTCTGGACGCCCGATGGCGGTTTCGCCGGCTTCGCTTATGCCCAGCGCAGCAAAGTGTGGATCGCCGCGGTCCACGGCCTGGCCTTGGCCGGGGGATGCGAGATCGCGCTGGCCTGCGACATGATCGTCGCGGCCGACACCGCCGCGTTTGGCTTGCCGGAGGTGACGCGCGGGCTGATCGCTTCGGCGGGCGGGTTGTATCGGCTGCCGCGGGCGCTGCCCCGGGTCGTCGCATTGGAGATGATCGCGACGGGCGCCCGTCTCGACGCCCGCCGCGCCTATGAACTGGGCATGGTCAATCGGCTGGTGCCGGTCGATCAGGTGGGGGCGGCGGCGGTCGCCCTCGCCACGACGATCTCCGGCAACGCCCCGATCGCGGTGCGCGAAAGCCTGACGATCGCCCGGCAGGCGGTCGATCTCACCGATGTCGAACTGCGCCAGCTGAGCCGGGCCGCGCGCCGGCGGATCATGGCCACGGCGGATTATCGCGAAGGGCCGCGCGCGTTCATCGAGCGACGGGCCCCCAAATGGACCGGCCAATAGCGCCTCCGGGCGAAAGCGGGCGGCGATGACCGATTTGGATGCGCGCTTCGTGCCGGTGATCGTGGGGGTGGGCGAGATCAAGGATCGCCCCGACGATCCCGCCCGGGGGCTCGAACCGGTGGCCCTGATGGCGGTGGCTCTGCGCCGGGCGGAGGCGGATGCCGGTGCGGCGCTGCTGCGCCGGCTCGATACGCTCGACGTGGTGAATTCCGTGTCGTGGCCTTACGACGATCTCGCCGGCCTGCTGGGGCGCGGGATCGGTGCCGGGCATGCGCTCTGCCGCCATGGCGAGATCGGCGGGCATACGCCGGTCCGCTTCATCCAGGAGGCGGCGCAGCGGATCGCGCGGGGCGACAGCCGGATCGCCGCCATCTGCGGTGGCGAGGCTAGCCACACGGCGACCTGGGCGAAGCGCAACCATGTGGCCCTCGATTGGACCAAGCCGGCCGCGACGCCGGGAGCGGTGGAGGCGGAGAGCTGGTTGCCGGCGCGCAACCGGGATTATCTCAGCCCGATCGCGCGCCGACACGGGATCTCGGAGCCGGTCACGGTCTATCCGCTCTACGAGAACGCCTGCCAGGCCGCCTGGGGGCAGACGCCGGCGCAGGCGGCGGCGGAATCCGCGGACCTGTGGTCGCGCCTCGCCGCCGTCGCGGCGGGCAACCCCAATGCCTGGGTCAGGCGCGCGGTGACAGCCGAGGAGGTGAGCGCGGTGACCGCGCAAAACCGGCCGATCGCCTGGCCCTATCCAAAGCTGATGGTCGCCAACCCGGCGGTGAACCAGGGTGCGGCGATCCTGCTGACCAGCCTGGCCGTCGCCCGCGACGCCGGTATCCCCGACGCACGCCTGGTCCATGTCCATGGCGGGGCGGCCGCGGCCGAGCCGAAGGACTGGATGCAGCGCGACAGCTTCGTCCACGCGGCCGGCCAGGAGGTCGTGCTGGACGCGGTGCTGCGGCAGGTCGGCGGCGATGTGGCGCGGTTCAGCTTCCTCGAACTCTACAGCTGCTTTCCCGTGGTGCCCAAGATGGCGCGCCGCGGCCTGGGCCTGCCCGAGCGGTTCGAGCCGAGCGTGGCCGGCGGCCTTACCTTCCACGGCGCACCGCTCAACAACTACATGACCCATGGCGCGGCCGCGATGGTGCGCGCCCTCCGGAAGGCGCCCCAGGCCTTGGGGCTGCTCTATGGTCAGGGCGGGTTTCTCACCGCCCATTACGGCCTGGTGCTGGGGTCCTATCCCGCCGAGAGGGAGGAGGTGCGTCGCCCGTTCGACCTGCAGGCCGAGGCGGATCGACGTCGCGGCCCAGCGCCCCCGATCGTCGAGGATGCCGCTGGAGAGGCGTCGGTCGAGACCTATACCATCGTGTTCCGGCGCGATGGCGAGGTGGCGTTCGGGACCGTCGTCCTCCGGCTGCCGAATGGCTGTCGGACGCTGGCGCGCGTTCCCGCCGAAGACCGCGTCACGCTCGATCGGCTGATGACGCCGGAGCGGAGCGCCATCGGCCTGATCGGCGCGATCTCGCCGGGGGAGGACGGGTTGCTGGCATGGAGCGCGTCGCCGTGAAGCGAGCCCGCCCGTCATGAGCGCCGCCGTCGCCACATGGGGCATCGCGGCGCTTGCCACCGGCGGCGTCATCCTGCGGCCCTGGCGCTTGCCCGAGGCGATCTGGGCGGTGGCCGGCGCGGCGCTGCTCGTCGCCATCGGCTTGCTGTCGGCCGGCGATGCCTGGCATGGCGTCGCCAAGGGGACCGATGTCTATCTCTTCCTGATCGGCATGATGGTGCTGGCGGAGCTTGCCCGGGCGGAAGGCTTGTTCGATTGGCTGGCGGGCCGTGCCGCCCGGCTGGCGGGGGGCTCCGCGTCGCGCCTGTTCGATCTCGTCTATCTCGTGGGCATCGTGGTCACGGTCTTCCTGTCGAACGACGCGACCGCCGTCGTGCTCACCCCCGCGATCGCCGCCGTGACCAAGGCCGTCCGGGCGGAGCAGCCGTTGCCCTATCTGTTCATCTGCGCCTTCATCGCGAACGCGGCGAGCTTCGTGCTGCCGATCTCCAACCCGGCGAACCTGGTCATCTATGGCAGCCATATGCCGCCGCTGCTGGAATGGCTGCCGCGCTATGCCCCGCCCTCCGTGCTGTCGATCGGTGCCACCTATGGCGTGCTGCGGTTCAGCCAGCGCCACGCCCTACGGCGGCCGATCGCGTCGGACGTGCCGTCGGGCGCGCTTTCGGCGGGCGGCACGTTGGCGGCGTTCGGCATCGTCGCGACGGCGATCGTCCTGATGCTCGCCTCGGCCTTCGATCTGGCGCTGGGCTTGCCGACCTGTCTTGCCGGCCTCGCCACCGCCGCGATCGTGCTGCTGCTCCAGCGCGCCGCTCCGTGGGGCGTGCTCCGGGGTATATCCTGGGGCGTGCTGCCGCTGGTGGCGGGGCTGTTCGTGCTGGTCGAGGCGCTGGACCGGACCGGCGCCATCGGGCTGTTGAGCGACGGGCTGCGCGGGGCCGCCGCCGCTTCCCCGGCGCAAGCGACCTGGGGGGCCGGCATGGTGCTGGGGGTCGCCAGCAACCTCCTCAACAATTTGCCGGCCGGGCTGATCGCGGGCACGGCGGTGCAGGCGGCGCAGGTGCCGGCGACGGTCACCGGCGCCGTGCTGATCGGCGTCGATCTCGGCCCCAATTTATCGGTCACCGGCTCGCTCGCGACCATCCTGTGGCTGACCGCGCTGCGCCGCGAAGGGGAATATGTCGGCGCCTGGACGTTCCTGAAGCTGGGTGTCGTGGTGATGCCCCCGGCGCTGATCCTGGCGCTCGGCGGATTGTTGTTGGGCGGCGGTTAGGTCCGATCGATGGCGCCGAGCACTTGCCCGATCCAGGCATCGAGCGAGGCGGGATCGATCCAGCGGAGGACGGCGACCAAGTCATGCGTCGGGTCGACCCAGGTGACGTTGCCGCCGGCGCCCATTGCGAAATAGCTGTCCTTGCCGGCGGAGGGTTTGTAGGTGCCGTCGCTGTTCAGCCACCAGAACAGCCCATAGCTGCGATTGAGCGGGCAGGGCTCGACCGAGAGATCGATCCAGCGTTCCGACAGGATGCGGCGCTCGCCGCAGAGGCCACGGCGCAGCACCATCAGCCCGATACGCGCCTGATCCTCGGCATGGATGAACATCCCGCCACCCCAATGGCCGCCGCCGGAGACGGATTGGACCCGCCGTCCGCCGATCTCGACGAACGAGGTGCGATAGCCCTCCCAGCGCCAGGTGTCGGAGGCGCCGAGCGGGCGCATGATCCGTTCGGCGAAAACCTCCGGCAGCGCTCGGCCGAACCGGTGCAGCAGGGCGAGGCTCAGCAGGTTGACGCGGACGTCGTTGTACTCCCAATGGCTGCCCGGCGCCTGGAGCGGCCGCGCCGCGCCCTTGACGGCGGCGGGCTTGCCGGCATCCTCGGTGGTCAGGCTGCGGTTGCGGTCGATCTGCTCGGATTTGCCGAACAGCGCGCCCTCCCATTCCGAGGTCAACTGTAGCAACTGCCGCCAGGTGATGGCGCCGTTACGCGGCCCCGCCAGCGTCGGATGGTCGACCGTGCGGGCGACCGGCTGGTCGAGATCCGGGATCAGGCCGTCATCGAAAGCCAGCCCGGCGAGGATCGAGAGATAGCTTTTGGCCACGCTGAAGGTCATGTCGACCCGGGCCGTGTCGCCCCATCGGGCGACGACCCGGCCGTGGCGCAGCAGCAAGCCGTTCGGGCCGCCGCGCGGGGCGACCGGACCGATGATCTCGTTATCCGGCGGCGGCTCGAAATTGCCGGCCTCCAGCTGGGCGCGGATGTCGCGCCGCCAGGGGCTCTCATGGGCCTCCGCGAACGCCACGGTGGCGGCGAGACGCTCGGCGTCGAAGCCCGCCTCGGCCGGATTGAGGGGCGGCCAGGCGGCGGTGGGTGGAAACAGCGGAGCCTCAGTCATGTACACCGATCGAAAAACGACTACCGCGGCGATGGCTGCTCGCTACTGAGACGGCGTATCCCCTGGAAAGCGGTAGATCACATCCGCGAACGAAGCCGTGGGGAATGTGTAGAAGAGCCTCAAATCCGATCCGGCGTCGTTGCGTATGCCATGCTCGGCATCACCCGGAATAAACACGGCGGAACCGGCGGTGACGACCGTTTCCTGGCCGTCGATCGTCATGATGCCGGTTCCTTCGATGATGAAATAGATTTCCGATTGCGCGTGGCTATGCGGGTTCAGCCCGCTGCCCGGCGCGAACTCGGCGACCCCGGCGCTCATGCTGTCCGTCGGGGTGATATCGCTGCTGAACAAGGTGAACCACGACACATGGCCGCGCACGGGATCGGCCCATCCTTCCCTTGACCGATCCTGAATTCCGGCAATGACCGCTTGCGACAGTCCCGACATGTGTTTCTCCACCACGATCCCTCACGCAGGAAGCTTAGGGGGTATCCATGTGGATGACGATATGCTCCGTGACCAAGCCCGCCGATCAACCCTTCCGGGGAGGTTTCGTCGGAGTCCTTTGGGGCGTGCCGGTCCGGGCCGAAGGTGTCCAGCTCGGTGGATCGCTCGCCGGGAAACTATCGTCGATGGTTTGATCGATATCTTCCTCCAGCTCGTCCGCCGGCTTATGCGACGGTAGCTTGTGTTCGCGTCGTGGCTGCATGTCGTCACCTCCGTGAGGGGGTTGTCATCGGGCGCCAGCCCTGGTGGAGCCGGTCGCGGCCGATGGGGTGCCTTCGTTGCTTAACGCAACCCCGGGAGAGGCGTTCCCTTCCCGGCGCACCCTTCCGGTCAAGCGGTTGACGGGGCGGATCGGCGCTGTCAGCTATAGGGACAAGCGGGTACAGGAAAGGCCGGAAATCCGATGATCATCGCGCAAATTTCCGACCTGCATATCTGCGACGAGGGGGCCTTATATAAGGGTGTCGTTTCGACCAACGACATGGCGAGGGCGGCGGTCGCCCATCTGAATGCGCTCGATCCGGCACCCGATCTCGTGCTGCTGACCGGCGATGTGGTCGAGGATGGCACGGCATCGCAATACGCGGCGGCGACGGCGATCCTGGCGGGTGTGCGGGCACCGCTGTTCGTGATGCCGGGCAATCACGACGATCGCGATGCGCTGCGGGCGGCGTTTCCCGAGCATCGCTACATGCCCCCCGCCGGCCCGATCAATTACGCGGTCGACGATCTGGCCGTGCGCATCATCGCGCTCGATGTGACGGTGCCCGGCGCCCATCACGGCGAAGTGGCGGCGGATACGCTGGCCTGGCTGGAGGGGGTGCTCGACGCCGGCGGCGACAAGCCGACGATCGTCGCGATGCATCAACCGCCCTTCGTCTGCGGCATCCCCTATCTGGACCGCTATCGATGCATGGAGCCGGAAGGGCTCGGCGAGATCCTCGCGCGGTATCCGACCATCGAGCGCGTGATCTGCGGTCATGTCCATCGCAGCATCCAGCGGCGATGGTCGGGCACGCTTGTCACGACGTGCCCGAGTACCGCCACCCAGATCGCGCTGGCCCTGCGGCCGGATGCGCCGTCCGCATCCTATCTGGAGCCGCCTGGCTGCTTGCTGCACCAATGGTCCGAGGCGACCGGCCTGGTCACCCATCTCAGCTATATCGGCTCCTTCGCGGGGCCGTTCCCCTTCGCGTGAAGGGGAGCGGGCCTCTCACTCCTTGCCGAGCGCGCCGTCGATCCGGCGCCAGACGCCTTCGGGATTGCCGTCGCGCAGGATCGGCGGCAACAGGCTTGCCGGCAGGTCCTGATAGCAGACCGGCCGCAGGAAGCGCCGGATGGCGAGGCTGCCGACCGAGGTGGTGCTGGGCGCCGATGTCGCCGGGAACGGGCCGCCATGGACCATCGCATGGCCAACCTCGACGCCGGTGGGATAGCCGTTGACCAGGATCCGACCGGCCTTGCGCTCCAGCACCGGCAGCAGCAGGCGGGCCGCTTCGGTATCCGCCTCGGTCATCTGCAGGGTCGCCGTCAACTGACCCTCCAGCACTTCCGCCGCGTCGCGCATCGATTTCACATTGGGGCAGCGGACGACCAGCGAGGACGCGCCGAACACCTCGGCCTGCAGCCGATGATCGCCAAGGAAGCTCGCAAGGTCCGTCGTGAACAGCGCCGCCTGGCCGTCATTGGGGTGTGACGGGGCGGCGCCCCGCGCGACACTGCGTACCTTCGGATGGTCGAGCAGTTGCTGCACGCCCGTGGCATAGGCCCCGTGGATGCCGGGTGTCAGCATGGTGCTGGCGGCGCAGGCCGGCAACGCGGCGGCGGCTGACTCGAGGAAACGCTCGAGATCGGGTCCGTCCACCGCCAGCACGAGGCCGGGATTGGTGCAGAACTGGCCGGAACCCAGCACCAGGGAGGCGACGAAATCGCGGCCGATCGCCTCGGCCCGCGACGCCAGGGCGTCGGGCAGCAGGAAGACCGGATTGATGCTGCTCATCTCGGCGAAGACCGGGATCGGCTCGGGCCGTCCGGCGGCGATGCGCACCAGAGCCAAACCGCCTTGCCGGGAGCCGGTGAAGCCGACCGCCTTGATGTCCGGATCGCCGACCAGCGCGCCGCCGGTCTCGATGCCGTTGCCGACGACCAGCGAGAACACGCCATCCGGCAAGCCCGATCGGCGGACAGCCGCGCGGATGGCGCGGCCGACCAGTTCCGAGGTGCCCGGATGCGCCGGATGCGCCTTGACGACGACGGGGCAGCCGGCGGCCAGCGCCGAAGCGGTATCGCCGCCGGCGACCGAGAAGGCCAGCGGGAAGTTGCTGGCGCCGAACACGGCGACCGGCCCGAGGGCGATGTGCCGCTGCCGGAGGTCGGAGCGGGCCAGCGGCTTGCGGTCGGGCAGGGCGGGATCGATACGCGGCTCGACGAAGCTGCCGTCGCGCAGCACGCCGGCGAAGAGCTTGAGCTGGCCGACGGTGCGCCCGCGCTCGCCTTCTATCCGCCCGCGCGGCAGACCGCTTTCGGTACAGGCGCGATCGATCAAGGCATCGCCCAGCGCGACGATTTCCTCGCCGATCGCCTCTAGGAAGCTCGCCCTGGCCTCGCGCGGGGTCTCGCGATAGGTGTCGAACGCCGCGGCGGCGAGCCGGCAGGCGTCGCGCACATCGGCGGCGCCGGCATTGCCTAGGGTGGGCGCCAGCGTCTCGCCGGTTTTGGGGTCGATCCCACGGAACTCGCCCGCGTGCCCGCGCCGCTCTTCGCTGCCGATCAGCATGTCACCGGTTATCTTGGTCATCGTGGCTTCCTTAGCTGTCATTCGATGGAAAAAGTCCCATCAGGCCCAGCGGAGGACCAGCGGGTCGAGGCGGCGGGCGATGTCGATCAACCCGGCGCGGGTTCGCGGGTGCAGCGGCATGATCGGGTGCCGGGGTGCCTCGCACGCGATCACGCCGCCTTCCTTCATCAACGCTTTGCAGGCCAAAAGGCCGCATTGGCGGTTCTCGTAATTGATCAGCGGCAGCCAGCGGTCATAGCCCCGCTGGGCGGCCTCCCGGTTGCCGGCGAGATAGTCCCGCACGATCGGCACCAGGCCATCGGGATAGGCGCCGCCGGTCATGGCGCCGGTCGCCCCGGCATCGAGGTCGGCCATCAGCGTGATCGCCTCCTCGCCGTCCCAGGGTCCTTCGACATGGGCGCCGCCCAGCTCGATGAGCTGGCGCAGCTTGTTCGCGGCGAACGGCACCTCGATCTTGAAATAGGCGACCGCGGCGACCTCGCGCGCCAGCTTGGCCAGGAAGTCGGCCGACAGGGTGGTGCCGCTGACCGGCGCGTCCTGGATCATGATCGGGATCGCGATCGCGTCCGAGACGGTGCGGAAGAACTCCTCGATGCCGCGTTCCGACACGCGGATCGTGGCCCCGTGATAGGGTGGCATGATCATGACCATGGCGGCCCCCAGCGCCTCGGCCTGCCGGCTCCGCTCGGCGCAGATCGCCGACGAGAAATGCGATGTGGTGACGATCACCGGCACCCGTCCCGCGACATGCTCCAGGATCTCGCGCGTCAGGATCGAGCGCTCTTCATCGGAGATGACGAATTGCTCGGAGAAGTTCGCCAGGATCGACAGCCCGTTCGATCCCGCATCGATCATGAAGTCGACGCAGCGCTTCTGGCCGGCGAGGTCGAGTGCCCCGGCCTCGTCGAAGATGGTCGGAACCACCGGGAAAACACCTCCAAAGCGGCGCTTTATCGACATATCGTCAGTCTCCCTTGCCTGTCGGACGGGCGGCTATCGGATCGACGCCGCAGGCGGGGCGCCGGCACGGCGCCGATCGACAATAGCGCTATAGAGCCGATGTAGGGGACCCCCGTCCAGACCCGTTCAGCGCGGGAACAACAGCCGGATGCGCAGGCCCGGTCGATTGTCGCTGAGATCGAGGCGGGTTCTGTGCAGCCCGGCGATGGCCGCCGCCAGGCTGAGGCCAAGGCCGGTACCGGGCGTGGTCCGGCTGCGCTCCAGCCGGAAAAAGCGCTGCAGGACTTTCTCCGTGAGGTCCGCCGGGATGCCCGGCCCGTCATCAGCGACGTCGACCTCGATGCCGCCGGCCCGCAGATGCGCCGCCAACTCGATCCGGGCGCCGCTCGGACAATGCCGGATCGCGTTCTCGATCAGGTTCGAGAACAGCTGAGGCAGCAATTCGCGGTCGCCGACCAGCCAGAGGCCCGCCTCGATATCGCCGGCCAGCATCTGCCCGCGCTCCTCGGCGACCGTCTGATAGGCCTCGACCATCGCCTGCAGCATCTCGCTCATATCCAGCTCGGCGAAGCCGGCGGCCTTGGTATGGGCCTCGATCTGGGCGATCCGCAGCAGGGCGCCGAAGGTATCGAGGATGGCGTCGACATCGGCGATCGAGGCGTCGAGCGCCTCATGCAGCGTTTCGACGGACAGCGCCCGGCGTCGGGCGAGTTCGAGACGCTGCCGCAACCGGCTGAGAGGCGTGCGCAGATCATGGGCGATGTCGCTGGATACCTCGCGCAGACCCTGCATCAAGCTTTCGATCCGATCGAGCATCGCATTGAGGCTGGCCGCCAGATGGTCGAATTCGTCATCCGTGCCGCGGATCGCGATGCGTCGCCCCAGATCCCCGGCGACGATATCGCGGCTGGTGCGGCTGATCGCCTCGACGCGTCGTTGCAGGCCGAGGCTCATCACGGCGCCGCCGGCCAAGGCCAGCATGATCGTCGCCGCCAGAATGACGACGAAGGATCGGGTGATCGTCTCCTGCATCTCGCCGAGCTCGAACCCGTCGAGCCCGACGAACAGATAACCGCCCTCGGCCACCGGCACGCCGCGACCGCGCACGATCCGGCCGGCGCGCTCGATCCGCTTGCCGGTCCCCGGCGGTGCCCAGGTCCAGACCCCGAGCACGGGTTTGACCCGCGGCATATTGCCGGCGAGCACCGTGCCGGCGTTATCCTGCAGCAGATAATAGACCCCCGGCGGCGCTTTCTCCGCCAGCGGAGAAACGGCGTCACGCAAGCCCTGCAGCCCACGCCCCTCGGTTTCGGTCACGATTTCAACGATTTCATTGAAGACCGTCCGATCGATCTGCTCGGCGATATAGGCGGTGCTGAACCACAGGATGACGGCAAGCAGCAGCAGAACCGATACGGTGAAGAGCCCCGCATAGAGCAAAGTCATTCGGAAACTGGTGGTGCGCAGCAGCCTGGGCATGCCGAGCGAGGCGTGTCCCGTCTTGATCAGATCGAGCAGACGCCTGGGGCCGAACCGATGCCTGAGGCCGAGCGGGTGCCTAAACAGGAGCACGAATGCAGTATCCGGCGCCCCGCACCGTATTGATGAGTTCGGGCGCGTCCTGGCCGGCGATCTTCGAGCGCAGCCGGCTGATATGGCTCTCGACCAGATTGGTGCGCGGATCGAAATGGAAATCCCAGACATTCTCCAGCAGCATCGTCCGGGTGACGACCTCGCCGGCATGGCGCATGAGATATTCCAGCAACCTGAATTCCCTGGGCTGCAGCTCGACCGGCTGCTTGCCGCGCCGCACCGTGCGGCCCAGCAGGTCCATCTCCAGATCGGCGACACGCAAGACGGTTTCCGCGGCCATCGTGGTGCGCCGCCGGCCGAGTGCGGTGACCCGCGCCACCAGCTCGGCGAAGGCGAAAGGCTTCACCAGATAATCATCGCCGCCGGCATTGAGGCCGACGACCCGATCGCCGACCCCGCCCAAGGTCGTCAAAAACAGCACGGGGGTCATGATGTTGCCGGCGCGGAGCGTGCGCACGACGGCGACCCCATCCAGCACGGGCAGCATACGGTCGACGATCAGCAGATCCCAATCCTCACCCGTGGCACGAAACAGGCCGTCACGCCCATCCTCCGCCACGCTGAGCAGGTGCCCCTCTTCCTGAAGCCCTTGCGCGACATAGCCGGCGGTCTCGCGCTCATCCTCCATCAACAGGATCTTCACGTAACAATCCTCCTGGTTGCTCGGCTGAGGAATTCCCAACACTCGATTTGGAGCAAGTTGTAGATTGCCAATATTCCCGCAAGGGCAGCACAATTTGCCGAATTTTCCTTGCCGTCCAATAGTGAGTATCGCCGCGATGCCTGATCTGGACCTGCTGTTGCTTCAACGCCGTGTCGCGGCGCTGCTTACACCTTGGGCGGACGGCGGCACGCCCGGGGTGACGGTCGGGGTGGTGCGCGGCGGGGCGCTGGTGCTGCATGACAGCGCCGGCCTCGCCAGCCTGGAGCTGGGCGTGCCGATCGGGCCGGACACCTGTTTCCGCATCGCCTCGGTCAGCAAGCAATTTACCTGCGCGGCGATCCTGATGCTGGAGGCCGAGGGTCGCCTCCGCCTCTCCGACAATGTCCGCGAGCATTTGCCGGAGGTGCCGGATATGGGTGCGCCGGTCACCATCGCGCAGCTCATGCATAACAGCAGCGGCGTGCGCGACATGCTGGAGATCATGCGCCAAGGCGGCGCCGGCTTGGGGCATCCCTGCGGCACCGCGGATCTGCTCGCCGGCATCTGCCGGCAACGCAAGCTCAACTTCGCGCCGGATAGCCGCTTTCTCTACAGCAACTCCAATTTCCTGCTGCTTGGCCTGATCGTCGAGAAGCTGACCGGGGAGGCGCTGGGCGGGTTTCTGGAGCGGCGGATCTTCGCGCCGCTGGGCATGACCCGTACCCGCATGACCCCGGATCCGCAGTCGCCCGTGCCCGGCCTCGCCACCGGCTACCTGCCGCAGGCGAATGGCTTCATCCGGGCGCCCCACGGCTTCGCGCTGGGCGGCGAGGGCGGCCTGGTCTCCTGCGTCGAGGATCTTGCCTTGTGGGAGCGTAACTTCACCACCGGCCGCGTCGGCGGCGGCGCGCTTACCGAGGCGCTGCAGCGCCAGGCGCCGTTCACCAATGGCGTGCCCAACCTCTACGCGCGGGGTTTGCGCGTCGATGCGCATCGTGGCTTCCGGACGATCAGTCATGGCGGGTTGTGGCCCGGCTATCGGACCGAATTCCTGCGCGTGGCCGAGTTGGACCTGGCGGTGATCGCCATCGCCAATCACGGCGGCATCGATCCCGCGGCACTGGTTCATCAGGTGCTCGACGTCTTGATCGAGGGTAAGCCCGGCATCCATCCGGTGCCGCCGATGCCCGCCCGGTCGGCGCTGGAGCCGCTGGTGGGGTGCTGGGTCGACCGGGAAGCCGGCGCCACCCTGGACATCACCTTGGGCGAGGACGGCGCACCGGTGATCACCATCGGCGGCGCTCCCTTGCCGCCCCAGGCGACGGAGGATGGCCGGCTGGTCGTGACGCATGGCACCATCCTGCTGGCGATCCGCCAAGTGGGTGGCGATACGCTGGAGATCGAACAGGATGCCGGTCATATCGCCGCCTGGCACCGCGTGGCGCCCGGCGCCGTCTTGCCCCGGGACCTGGCCGGCGGCTATGCCAGCGACGAGATGGCCGCCACGTGGCGCTTCGTCGAAACCGACGGGGCCATGCGGGTGCATGTCGATGGCCCGATCGCGCGGGGGGCCGTCTGGGATGTGACGCCGGTCGAGGATGACCTGTTCCGGGTCTCGGTCCCGTCCACTTCCTTTCGCGCCTGGTACGACGTGCGGCTACGCCGCGACGCCGAAGGGGCCGCCGCCGGTTTGCTGGTCAGCAGCAACCGGCTGAAGGATGTGGCCTATGCTCGGGCGGTAGCGCCGGCCGACTCCCTTCCAGACTAGGGAGAATCACAACACCGCTTAAAGTACCTGGATCAACGTCTCGAAGGGCGCGATCACGCGGTCCGCCGCATGAGGCCGAAGGCGATGCGCATGCGATCGGTGCCACCATTGGCATCCGCTGCCATGGCGCGGGCGACCAATTGCTTCGTGCGGTGATGATAGGAAGCGGCCAGCACCGACGCGAGCGCGGCGTCGCGGGCATAGAGCGCTTCCACGAGTTCTCGCCGATCCGGCTCGAGGCGCGCTGCGATCCGTTCCCAGTTTCTGGCGATGCCTCCCACTTGCGCGAGCGAGACTCGGACCAGCAGGTCGACCAGCATCTTGCACAGCATCGACATGAGCGGATTGTGCGACGCGTCCGCCAGGCAGTTCAGGAAGAGTTGCAGCTTCTCGGATCGTTCGTTTGGCTCGCTCGTGCGCTCCAATCTTACCAGGGCGGCAACCAACGCCTCGAGCTCGGCGTCCGAGGCATGCAAACAGATCAGCGACGCACCCTTGACGTAGAGCGCTTCAAGAACCTCAAGGATTTCGGACAGCTGGATCTGCTCGGCCTCGATGAAGGAATTGATCGCGGTCGAGAACAACTGGTCGGTGGCGGCGATCACGATGACGCCCGCGCCGCGTCGTGATTCGACGAGGCTCATCGCGGCCAGCCCACGGATGGCTTCACGGACGGTCGGTCCGCTGGCGGCATAATGTTGCGTTAGTTCGCGCTCCGAGGGCAGCTTGCTGCCACGTGGATAGTGGCCTTGCAGGATCTTGGCCTGAAGATCCGAGATGATCCGGTCAGCGATACCGCCGCCGCGGTTTGGCGTAGGCGCCCCCCTGCCGGATTCTCCATCCTCAATCACGTCCCTTACTCCTACCCCAGCGCCGAACACAGCGTTCCTCGTCTCTCAGTCGTTTGTTCCCGGATCCGCCGCGAGGCCCACCCGCTTGATGCCGAAAAGCGCGCATATCTCATCCTGGTCCGAGGTATCGCCACTGATGCCCACGGCCCCCATGAGAGTGCCGCGCTCGTCGCGGATCAGAACGCCTCCCGGCACCGGGACCACGCGTCCGTCCGACACGGCGTTGAGAGCGGCGAAGAAGGCGGGGGCCGCGCCGGCACGCCGCGCCAGCGTCCGGCTGCCAAATCCCATGCCGAGCGCGCCCCACGCCTTGCCGAAGGCGATATCGGGTCGGAGATTTCCGGATCCGTCTTCGCGCTTGAGGGCGACAACATGGCCGCCCGGGTCGAGGACCGTCACGGTCAAGGGAGCGAGACCAAGCTCTCGCCCGTGGGAGAGAGCCGCGTCTACGATGCGTGAAGCTTGGTCCAAGGTTATTGCGGTCATCACTCTCCTCCTTGTCACTAAGCGACCGCCGGTCGGTTCAGGCCATGGCTTCTTCTTCCGCGGGGAGCTCCTCATGGTCGTAGGCGATCTCGCCTTCCGGCGCTCTGACAACTGGAGGCAGCCCGACGAGAAAGATCTCCATCTCTTCGCTCGCGCGGATCTGGAGCGGCTCGTTCGGCTCGGATTGGATCCCGCTCAGATATTTTACCTCTTCGTCCCCGACGGCGCCCGCACCCTTTAGGACCACAAGCAGGCGGCGCGCGGTCGCGTCGAATGAGGACCATGTGGCGCCCGCCCGGATACGCACCATCTCCGCCCAGACACGCCGCTCGCTGAAAGATCCGAGGAACTTGTTGTCGATCCCGTATGCCAAGGGAAGCGGCTTCCAGGCGAAGTTGCGCGGATCGGCGATGACGACGTCCTTGTATCGCGACTTGGCATATTTGAGCTTCTCGCCGAAGACGTGGCGCCAGATCACGCTCAGACCCCATTCGACCCGACCGTCCGGCCAGTGGAAATTGGGACCGTCGAAGCTTCCGATCTGAGCGAGTTCCTCCCGAGCCTGCCTGCGCTGCTCGATGCTCATGAAACCATAGCCGCTTGCACCGGCGAACTGCAGCACAAGCTGCAGTCGCTCACCCGGCTGGGCCCGACCCAGGGGATCGTTCTGCGGCCCATAGGGTAATCCTTCAGCGAAATAGCCGACCTGGCCTTCGCCCAGCGTCAGTCTCTCGCCCAGGTTCATCGGGCCGATGAGCGGGAGCCGGATCTGATCGAAATTATGCCGGTGGCGCGGCATCGAGAAATCGGCGACCTGACAGCCGATGATATACATGAAGTTGTCATTCGACGTCGGCTCACCTCTAAGGAGATGCTGGAAGAGGATCTCGCCCGTGGGGTGGTCGTTCTTCCAATCCGTGGTCGAGTAATGGGATATTTTCATTCCGTCCTCCCGATGACAAAGCGAAAGAAATTCGCAGTCTCGGCCCGGCGCGTTGTCCGCGGCCCGAACTTGATCCCGATGGACGCGAGTGCCGCGCCGAGCGAAACACCCCCTGCGATCAAGAAAAGAAGCGGCTGGGGCATGTCGGCGGCGATGAGAAATCCGCCGATGACCGGTCCGAGCACGGACCCGATCCGTCCCACGCCGATCGCCCAGCCCACGCCGGTTGCGCGCAATTCCGTGGGATAGAGCGCGGATGCCATGGCAACCGCGCACATCTGCGCTCCGACCGTCATGATCCCCGTCGCGAAGGCCATGGACAGCAGCAGAGCCTCGGATCGGCCGGACAGGCCCAGCAGCGTGATGGCGCATGCGCCGGCCAGATAGGACAGGCCGACGACTTTGGAGAGACCGAAGCGATCAGCCAGCCGGCCAACCACGACCGAGCCCAGGACGCCGCCCAGGTTGAGCACCGATACGCCGAGGATCGCGCCCCCGAGCGTGATGCCAGCCTGCCGTGCCAGCATCGGCATCCAACTGACGAGAAAGACCGTCACCATGAGGCTGCAGAACAGGGTCAGCCAGATGCGGATCGTGCTCTCACGGCGGCCGGCCGAGAACAGGGCTCTGACCGAGGCGCGCGCCTCCTCGCTCGCTTCGACCACGCCGTTCCACAGCGCGTCGCCGCGTAGGCGGACCAGGATCGCAGCGGCCGCGCCCTCACGGCCATGGGTTGCCAGGAAGCGCGGGGATTCCGGCACGCGCAGGAGGAACAGCGGCAACACAAGGAGGGGCACGCCGCCGCCGAAGAAGAAGACGCTGCGCCAACCCAGCATCGGGATCAGCTGTGACGAGATCAGGCTGCCAATGACCGAGCCCAGCGGAAAACCGGCGAAGACGAAGGCGACGACGTTGGTCCGCATGCGGGTAGGCGTGAATTCCGACACCAGCGTCACGATCGTCGGCAGCGCGCCGCCCAGCCCGAGCCCGGTGACGAAGCGCAACGCAGTCAGCATGGCGGCCGACGTGGCCAATGGCGTCAACAGCGTCGCCACCGCGAAGAGAACCACCATGGCGGTGATCGTTGGTTTACGACCGATGCGATCCGCCAGACAGCCGAACAAGGGCGCGCCGATCAATCCGCCGGTCAGGCCAGCGCCGAACACCAGCCCGAACGCGGACGGAGACACATGCCACTCCGCCGCGATGACCGGAGCGACCAGCCCGATTGACTGGGTATCGAAGCCGTCGGCCATGAGCAGTGCCATGCCAAGCCCGATCACCCAGACATGCAGTGCCCGGAAGGGAGCCAAATCGATGAAGGCTTGTAGGGGCAGGGACTGTTTCATTGAAGGCCTATCCTCCCATTTTTTGAGAGAAAGCCTATGTTACCTGGTATGTAGAGTCCATATGATTTCCAACTCGAAGCGATCCAGTTGCGCTCAGCGCGGCATGTTTTCCAATAACTATATGATTATGCTTATAAAAATATGCTGAAGTTAGTTTTTAGTGATGGCAACGGCAGGTCCGCGTGACGGTGGCCACGTTGAGAGGCGCCGGAAGCCGGCTTACATACCTGGTTTCTTGATCCGACGTGGGACGCGAAGTTGCTGATCGCGCAAGCGAGGGCCGGTTAGCGCATCGCGGCTACTGGTCTAGGGTGAGCCGCCATATGATTTGGTGATCGTTGCCAGGGGCCCTTTGGCCTGCCCCTCTTCGACCGCCTGGCTTGCCCGAAAGATCAGGTCCTCGCGGAATTTGGCGGCGACGATTTGCAGACCGATCGGCAAGCCACCCGTCGTGAAGCCGCAGGGGATCGAGGCGGCCGGTTGGCCGGTCAGGTTGAACGGCCAG
>DATMGU010000132.1:0-1574 GCA_035555315.1 Allostellaceae bacterium | reverse complement strand
GATCAGCCAGGCTCCGGCGCCGTTCCATGTAATTGCCAGGGGTTGGGCCGGCCCCAGCCTGCTGGCGATGATCCTGTTCGAGAAGTACGGGCAGCATCAGCCGCTCAACCGCCAGTCCGAACGCTACGCCAGGGAGGGCGTACCCCTCAGCCTGTCGACCCTGGCCGATCAGGTGGGGGGCTGCTGCGCCGCGCTGGCACCGCTCCTCAGGCGGGTTGAGCGACACGTTTTCGCGGCCGAGCGATTGCACAGCGACGACACGACTGTGCCGGTCCTGGCCAAAGGGAAGACCGACACTGGGCGATGTTGGGTTTACGTGCGCGACGATCGTCCATTCGGCGGGCCGGATCCGCCAGCGGCGATGTTCTACTACTCGCGCGATCGGGCCGGCGAGCATGCTCAGGCGCATCTGGCCGACTATGCCGGGATCTTCCAGGCCGACGCCTTTGGCGGATACAACAAGCTGTACGAGGCCGATCGCAAGCCGGGCCAGATCGTCGAGGCGGCGTGCTGGGTCCATGCCCGGCGACCCTTCTTCCAGATGGCCGATCTCGCTGCCACCGCCCGCCGCAGGGCGCAAGGCAAAACACTGGCGGTGATCTCGCCTGTGGCGCTGGAGGCGGTCCGGCGGATTGATGCGCTGTTCGAGATCGAACGCTCGATCAACGGCCACAGCGCCGAGCGGCGTCGGGCTGTCCGGCAGGAATTAAGCGCCCCTCTGGTCGCCGATCTGGAAAGCTGGCTGCGCCAGCAGCGGGCAAAGCTCTCGCGCGGCACCGATCTCGCCAAGGCAATGGATTACATGCTCAAACGCTGGCCGGCCTTCACCCGTTTCCTCGATGACGGACGGATCTGCCTTTCGAACAACGCCGCCGAGCGAGCGCTACGCGGAATTGCCCTCGGCAGAAAGTCATGGTTATTCGCCGGTTCCGACCGCGGCGGCCAGCGCGCCGCGGTGATGTACAGTCTGATTGTCACTGCCAAATTGAACGATGTCGATCCGCAAGCCTGGCTGGGCGACGTCCTGGCCCGGATCGCCGAGCATCCGGCCCACCGGATTGATGAACTCCTGCCGTGGAATTGGCGGCCGCGTTCGACGCCGCGAAGTCAGGCGGCGTGATCGTGGCGGCCATCGCAGCCGTCTTCACCATCGGCTACGTCGCCAACATGCTCGGCGAGGACGAAGACTGGCTCTACGAGCTGTCGATCGACATGTTCCCGGAAGACGGTTGCCTTCGCGTCTACGGCGTCGGCGAGGACGGCGTGACCGCCTTCACCAGGGACGGCATCGAGTGCCTGCAGCAGATCATCGCCGACGAACGAGCTGCCCGCCGCGCACCGCCGCAGGTCAAACCGACCGAATAGCCCGGCCTGCGGTGCTCACCGAATGGAAACTTCACGCCGGCACAAAAGCGTCAGATGATCGAAAAGCTGACCGACGCCATGGTATCGATCGAAGGCGAAAACATGCGCGGCGTCACCTGGGTGACGATCGAAGAGAAGCGCAGCGGCGATTGGGGGATCGGCGGCCAGCCGCTGACCACCGAGGCCGTCCAGGCGCTCGCCGCAGGACG
>DATMGU010000131.1:0-35988 GCA_035555315.1 Allostellaceae bacterium | reverse complement strand
TCGGGATGGGCACGCGCACCAGGTCCGCCGCGGAAGGCGAGATCCGGGAGAAGGTTCTGGCCCAGGCCGGAATCACGATGAATATCGACGGCCTGTGGTATTCGTCGGAGGGCCGCACCGATCCCCGGAGCTGGTTCACCGATCACGGCTGGACCGTCTCCCAGGCCGACCCGATCGCCTTGCTGACCGATCGCGGCCGGGAGGTGCCCGAATCGGTGCACGAGGATCTGCGCCGCCACATCCTGATGACGGCCGTGCGCCCCTGAGTGCGCGCGCTGGCGAAACAACAACCGCGACAACGAATCCAAGGAGACGACATCTGATGAGCGAGGGCGGCAGCACCAACGAGGGCGCGCTGTGGGGCGGACGGTTTGCGTCCGGTCCGGCCGCGGCGATGGCCGCGCTCAGCAAGTCGACACACTTCGACTGGGTGCTGGCGCCCTACGATATTCGCGCATCCAAGGCGCACGCGCGGGTGTTGCACAAGGCCGGGCTGCTGTCGGCCGAAGACCTCGACGCCATGCTGGCCGGGCTGGATCGTCTTGCCGCGGATGTGAATTCGGGCGCATTCGTCCCCGCCGAATCCGATGAGGATGTGCACGGGGCGCTCGAGCGCGGGCTGATCGAGCGCGTCGGCGCCGAAGTCGGCGGCCGGCTGCGGGCCGGGCGTTCCCGCAACGACCAGGTGGCCACGCTGTTCCGGATGTGGCTGCGCGATGCGGTGCGCCGGGTCGCGGCGGGCGTGCTGGACGTGGTGGATTCTTTGACGGGCCAGGCCGCCGCCCATCCGGACGCGGTGATGCCGGGCAAGACCCACCTGCAGGCCGCCCAGCCGGTGCTGCTGGCCCACCACCTGCTCGCGCACGCCCATCCGCTGCTGCGCGATGTGGATCGGCTGCGCGACTTCGACAAGCGCGCGGCGGTCTCCCCGTACGGTTCGGGCGCGCTGGCGGGCTCCTCGCTGGGCCTGGATCCCGAGGCGATCGCCGCGGACCTGGATTTCGATGCGGCCGCGGCCAATTCGATCGACGCCACCTCCTCCCGCGACTTCGCCGCCGAGGCCGCCTTCGTGCTCGCCATGACCGCGGTGGATCTCTCGCGCATGGCCGAGGAGGTGATCCTGTGGAGCACACCGGAGTTCGGCTACATCACCCTCGCCGACGCCTGGTCCACGGGCTCGTCGATCATGCCGCAGAAGAAGAACCCGGACATCGCCGAGCTGGCGCGCGGCAAGGCCGGCCGGTTGATCGGCAATCTGATGGCCATGCTGGCCGCCCTGAAATCCCTGCCGCTCGCCTACAACCGCGACCTCAACGACGACAAGCACGCGGCGATCGATACGGTCGAGTTGCTGGCGCTGATGTTGCCGCCCTTCGCCGGGATGCTGCGCACCATGCGGGTCGACGCGGTGGAGCTGCGGCGGCAGGCGCCGCTGGGCTTCACGCTGGCGACCGAGATCGCCGATTGGCTGGCGCTGGGCGGTGTGCCGTTTTCCGAGGCGCATGAGATCACCGGTGCGGTCGTGCAGGCCTGCGAGGCGGCCGGTATCGAGCTTGCCGAGGCGAGCCCCGCGTTGCTCGCCGGTGTGGATGCGCGGCTGACCCCGGCGGTGCAGGCGCATCTCACGCTGGAGGCGGCCGTGGCGGCGCGCTCCGGCTGGGGCGGCACCGCACCGGCACGCGTCGCCGAGCAGATCGACCGGCTGAGTGCCGTACTGGACGAGCAACGCACCTGGGCCGGCCGCTATGACGGGCCGCGCGCATGACCACCGGCTTGGCCGACGGGCGAGTGGTAGCACCCGGCAGCATCGCGCATCTGCGGCATGTGCCGCGCCGCCATTACGGCCGGATGGTGGCGGTCGCCGTCATCATCGCGCTGCTGGCACTGCTGGCGCGCGCCTTCGCGCTCGGCCAGATCGAATGGACCTATGTCGGGCGCTTCCTGACCGCGCCGACGATCCTGTGGGGGCTGCTCAACACGGTGATCATGGCGATCTTGGCGATGGCGCTGGGCATCGCCCTTGGCGTCGTCATCGCGATCATGCGCATGTCGGCCAATCCGGTGCTGCGCTCGGTCGCGGTCGGCTATGTCTGGCTGTTCCGTGGTACACCGGTGCTGCTGCAGCTGTTGCTCTGGTTCAATCTGGCGCTGGTCTTCCCGGTCATCGGCATACCGGGGGTCTATACCATCCGTACGGTGGTCGTGATGACCCCGTTCGTGGCGGCCCTCCTCGGCCTCGGCCTCAGTCAGGGCGCCTATACCTCGGAGATCGTGCGGGCCGGCCTGCTCGCGGTCGATACCGGGCAATACGAGGCGGCCAAGACGATCGGCATGACGCATCTCTTGTCGCTGCGCCGTATCGTGCTGCCGCAAGCGATGCGCGTCATCGTGCCGCCGATCGGCAACGAGTTCATCAGCATGGTGAAGGCGACCTCGCTCGCCAGCGTGGTGCAATACAGCGAGATCCTGCACAACGCGGAGAACATCTATTACGCGAATTCGCGGGTCATCGAATTGCTGATCGTCGCGACGATCTGGTATCTGCTCGTGGTGACGCTGCTGTCGATCGGCCAGGCCGGTGTCGAGCGCTATTTCGGACGCGGCGCTGGTCGCGCGGGCGGTCGGCGATGAGCGGTGTTCCAGAGACCGTCCCACCGGCGGCTGACCCGATCGTCGTCGCCGTCGATGTGTGCAAGTCGTTCGGCACGTTTCACGCCCTCGTCGACGTCGGCCTCACCGTCGAGCGCGGCGAGGTGTTGTGCATCATCGGGCCGTCCGGTTCGGGCAAGACGACCTTCCTGCGCTGCATCAACCAGCTGGAGCGCATCGATGGCGGCGCCGTTTGGGTCGATGGCGAACTCACGGGATATCGGCGGGTCGGCGACAAGCTCTACCCGTTGAGCGAGGCCGAGATCGCCCGGCAGCGTCTGGCCACCGGCATGGTGTTCCAGCGCTTCAACCTCTTCCCGCATATGACCGTGCTGCAGAACATCATCGAAGGACCGGTGCGGGTGCAACGCCGGCCGCGCGGCGAGGCGGAGGCGGAGGCACTGGTGCTGCTCGATCGGGTCGGCCTTGCCCATAAATCCGCCAGCTATCCGGTCGAACTCTCCGGCGGCCAGCAGCAGCGTGTCGCGATCGCCCGGGCGCTCGCCATGCGGCCGCGCCTCATGTTGTTCGACGAGCCGACCTCCGCCTTGGATCCGGAGCTGGTCGGCGAGGTGCTGGCGGTGATGCGCGACCTCGCCCGCAGCGGCATGACCATGATCGTCGTCACCCACGAGCTGGGCTTCGCCCGCGAGGTCGCGGACCGCGTCGTCTTCATGGATAAGGGCCAGGTCATCGAACAGGGGGCCGCGCGCGACGTGCTGGGCGCCCCGCAAAATCCACGCACGAAAGAATTTCTGGCCGCGGTGCTGGGCTAGGTTTGAGGGACGCGGGAATGACGATGCGACGACTTGTCCTTGCCGCCGGCATTTTGCTGATGACGGCCGCCGGCGCGCGAGCGCAAACGCTGCCCGATGCCATCGCGGCGAAGCACAAGATCACAGTCGCCTTGTTCGCGTCGTTTCCGCCGATGGCCTACAAGCAGCCGGACGACAACAAGCTGGTCGGCATCGATGTCGATCTCGCGGCCTATTTCGCCGAGAAGCTCCATATCGATATCGAGTGGCAGGAGACATCCTACGAGACCGCGACCAATGCGCTGGAGACGGGCCGCGTCGATATGGCGTTCAGCCTGCTCGACCTGCCGGAACCGGCGACGCGTCTGGATTTCATCGATTATTTGACCTCGGGCATGCAGGTCTACACCCTGTCGAGCCGCGCGGCCGATATCCCGACCCTGCTCGATCTCTGCGGCAAGACGATCGGCGCCAATCGCCGCAACGGCTTCGATGCCTCCATGCGGCAATGGAGCGACAAGACCTGCCTGCCTGCCGGGCGCCCCGCCTTGGAGATCCTGGCGACGGAAGGCACCCCCTCGGCCCGGCTGCAATTGCGCCAAGGCCGCGTCGATGCCGCCGTGCAGAGCAGCGAATCCGTCCCCTATACGATGGGGCTGGAGCCCGGCGTCTATACTAAAGTCGGCGCGCCGCTCACCGCCTTGATGATCGGCATGGCGTTTCCCAAAAGCGATCCGCAGCTGCGCGATGTCATCGCGGCGACCCTGAAGCAGGCTATCGCCGATGGCAGCTACACCGCGATCCTTGCCAAGCACGGGTTGCAGGATAACTCGATCATCGCTGGGAAATAGGTTTGGGGCGGCCCTTCGATCGTATGCCGGAATTGATTTCTCGACGAAGTCAGAACCGTATTGATGGATACCATCTATGCCTGTCTCTCTCGTGTTGGTTACTCAACCATCAGGGGCGTTCGGCGCAAGAGGTCCATGCTCTCACCGACGTCATCGGCCGCCCCCTATGTGTTGATGCTGACGGCGGGTAACGTTAGCGATGTGAAGGCCGCAAGCGCGCCATCTACTACGATAAGGAACGTTGTCGCGGCCGATACCTCATCGAGAACGCCTTCTGCAGCCTCAAGGACTTCCGCCGCGTCCACACCCGCTACGACAAACTCGCTGCCAACTTCCTCTCAGGCGTCGCCCTCGCCACCGCTATGGCGTTCTGGCTCTAAAGAAGTCTGGGCCTTAAGCAGCATCCTGAATGTCGAAGCGAGCCACCTTGCCCTCTCGAAGACGGAAGACATGTCCGACCATCTTGTCCTTCAATCCGTGCGTCTGCCCCTGGAGCGGTTTGCCTTCGAGATCGCGGACGGACTGCCGGACCTCTGCGACGATCGTGCCATCCGCAGTTCGATGGAAGCCCACAGGCTCGACGTGCGGACTGACCATGGCCCACTGGCGCATCCAGTACGCGCGTACGGCCTCGCGGCCATGGACGTGGCCACCATCCATCCCGTTGGCCCAGGCGACATCATCGGTGAGGACGGTCAGCACGCCGTCGATATCCCGCGCGTTAAAGCGATCGTAGATGCGCTTAAGGAGTTCGACATCACCATCCATTGGTTCTCTCCTCGGCATGACGCACACGTTGCGTCGGAAGCCATATTTCTCTACATATGCACATATGCATCGGTGTTATGGTGGGCGCAAGGGGGATGTGTGATGGACCTAGATGTGCTCTCGACGCCTGGGCACCTGATCAGTCTCGCGGCGCGCGGGTTCGCCCGCCTGAGCGAAGCCCGCCTCAAGCCGCTTGGCTTCGGCATTGGACATCTGCCAGTCCTGGTCGCGCTTCGGGACGGCCGGGCAAGCACGCAACGTGATCTCGCCCGCTTCGCCAAGATCGAGCAGCCGCCGATGGCACAGATGCTCGCCCGCATGGAGCGGGACGGGCTGATTCAGCGCGCGCCTGACCCGGCCGATGGGCGCAGCAGCCGCATCACATTGACGGAGGTCGCTGAAGCGCGTCTGCCGGACGCAGTTGCTGTCTTACTTCGGGGTAATCATGAGGTACTGCACGACTTCACGGACGAGGAGGCCGGGCTGCTCGTTGACCTGCTAACGCGCCTGATCGCAAACCTCGATCGGGTCGCGAGCGTCGAAGTATCGTCCGGCACGCTAATTTTTGAGAAGGGGGGGCTGACCGGACCATCTGTTGGCAGGCTGATTGAGGCCGAACCCTAAACAGCTCCGCATGGGTACCTGCGCGGACAAACACGATAAGCCCGGCTTTGCCGCTGTCATCCAGCTTGTACGTCAGCAGGAAGGGGCTGACGATCGGCTGGTCCGGCGATAGGCTGGTCACGGCTTCTCGATTTGTCGTCCGCGGGGCGAATACCCGCAGCATAAATTCCCAAAAAAGGGCTTTCACGATGGAGCGGTGCGGTGTTTTGATCGTCGGTGCCGGGATGGCCGGGGCATCGGCGGCCTATGAGCTGGCGGCGCAATTCAACGTCGTGCTGGTCGAGCGCGAGGCTCATCCGGGCTATCACACGACCGGTCGCTCGGCCGCGTTGTTCTCGGAAACCTATGGCAATACGGCGATCCGCGGCCTGACGGTCGGCAGCCGCGCGTTCTATATGAACCCGCCCGGCGGCTTTACCGAGCATCCCCTGCTGACCGATCGCGGCGTCATGCTGATCGCCCGGGCCGATCAGATGGGACGTGCGCGTGATTGGGCGGCGGAGGCGAGCGCGCTGGTGCCCAGCGTGCGGCTCATCACCGCCGAGGAAGCTTACGCCAAGGTGCCCGTTTTGCGCCCGGGCTATGTCGCCGGTGCCGTATTCGAGCCGACCGCCATGGACATCGACGTGCATAGCCTGCACCAGGGCTATCTGCGTGGCCTGCGCGCTCGCGGCGGTCGGCTGGTCACCGACGCCGATGTCACGGGGCTCGCTCCGGACGGCAAGGGGTGGCGGGTCGAGACCAGCGCCGGTGCCTGGCGCGCGGATGTCGTCGTCAATGCGAGCGGCGCCTGGGCCGATGTTATCGCTGCCCTGGCCGGCCTCGCCCCGGTCGGCCTCGTGCCGAAGCGCCGCACCGCTCTGTTGATCGACCCGCCGGACGCCATCGCCATCGATCGCTGGCCCGCGACGATCGACATGGACGAGCAGTTCTATTTCAAGCCGGATGCCGGAAAGCTGCTGATGTCGCCGGCCGACGAGACGCCCTTCGCCCCTTGCGACGTCCAGCCGGACGAGCTCGATATCGCGATCTGCGTCGATCGGGTGCAGACCGCCGCCGATCTGCCGGTGCGGCGGATCAATCGATCCTGGGCCGGGCTCAGAAGCTTCGTCGCCGACAAGACGCCGGTGGTTGGGTTCGAGCCCGGTATCTCGGGCTTCTTCTGGCTGGCGGGGCAGGGCGGTTATGGCATCCAGACCGCCCCGGCGATGGGTCGGCTGACCGCCAGCCTGGTCGGCGGCAACGGCGTGCCCGCCGATCTCGCGGCCCTGGGCGTGACCGCCGCGGCCCTGGCGCCGGACCGGTTCAGGACGTCGTAATGTCTCCCAACGCGTCGAGTAGCGGTTGCAGATGGGTGCGATAGCGTGTCCAGCGGGCGACGCTGGTGTTGTAGAGCGGCAGGCGGACCTGGTTGACGCTGGCCGTGCGCACGCCGCGATCGGTTTCGTGAAACCGCAGGCATGCCGGATCCCAGGGTAGTCCACAGAAATCCAGCAACCGGCCGATGGTGCCTTCGAGATCGCCGACCAGATCCTCGTAATAGATCTCGCCGAAGAACTCTCTGGGCAAAACTCGGCGCCAATGGTCGGTCAGCGCCGCGTAATCGGTGTAATACCGGCCGAGTTCGACCTGATCATAGGCGAAATCCTGTTCGGCGGAAAACAGCTTCGAATAGCATGACAGGCAGGTGTCGACCGGATTGCGCCGGCAATGAATGATCCGCGCGTTCGGCAGGATCAGACGGATGAGACCGGCATAGAGAAAATTCGACGGTGTCTTGTCGACGATCCGCACGGCATCGAGGGCGGCGGCGCTGAGACGGTTGAAATACGCGCTGCCCATCGCCGCGAGCTGTTTGTCGGAGGCCGCGGTGACGAAACCCGGATAGCCGATGTTTTCGCCATCGCTCAGGACGCCCTGGCGGATCAGCTGTCGCAGATAGGGCGGCTCCCCGGCACCATGCACCAGTGGATGCGACGCCAGGATCTGCTCGATCAGCGTGGTCCCCGAACGCGGCATGCCGATGATGAAAATCGGCTGCTGCAACGCCGTGGCGGGGGGCGGCGGCCGATCCAGAAGCCGTTTGTCGCAGGCCGCTGCGATCGACCGGATCCAGCGTCCGGTGCTCGCCGCGTCATAGGTGATGGTCGCCCGTTTCAGTTGATTGCCGCTCGCGAGGTGAGCGAAGCCGGCATCGGCGTCCTCGCCATCGAGATAGGCTTTGGCGAGCGCGAAATGCAGATGAATCCGGTCGCTATGAGACCGGCCCGGTTTCGCCAGAAGCCGCTCCATCGCGTCGATGTCCGGATCGCCCGGAGCGAATTTCTTGAGGTCCGTCCGATTGTACCAGGCGCGCACGACATCCGGCCGCGCCGCGATGGCGGCGTCGAACGCGGCGAGCGCCTCGCTTCGACGGCCAAGCTCCATCAGCAGCACTGCCTTGTTGTTCAGCGCGGAACCATCCGGCACCTGGCCGCCGACGGCCCCTCGATCCAGCGCCTCGGCGTGATCGAAGGCCGTGAGGGCATCCTCGATGCGGCCCTGTTCGCGCAGGATGAGACCCAGGATATTGGCCGCGTCGCGATTGTCCGGATGCTGCGCCATGACGGCTTCGCAGACCGCCAAGGCTTCGTCCAGCTGGCCCAGCGCCAAGAGGACGTTGGCGTGGGAGGCGAGGACCTGCGGATCGTCGGGCGCGCAGGATAGCGCCCCTTCCATCCAGACCAAGGCCGTTGGGTAACGGCGTCGCGCCATCTCGACGCCGGCGCCGATCAGATAGGCCTTGAGCAATCGCGGATCGATCTCGATGGCGGCGCACGCGTGTGTCGCCGCCGCGTCGAATTCGCCGAGGAGACCCAGGATGAAGCCGAGATTGCCGTGAATCTCGGCACGTCGGGGATCGATCGCCAGAGCCTCTTCGTATCGGTGCCGCGCCGCCGCCAGATCGCCGGCGGCCTGGTGGGCGGCGGCGAGATTGCCGATGGCATCGACGCCTTGGGGATCGAGCAAGATCGCCGTCTCGAAACATACCCGACTATCATCCGGCCTGTCGGCCGCCCGCTGCACCAGGCCGAGGGTGTTCCACGCCTCGGCCAGTTTTGGATTGAGGCTGATTGCGTGTCTGGCGGCGGTCTCCGCCTCGACGAGACGGCCGGTTTGACGCCATGCCTCGGCCAGGTTCCGGTGGAACATGGCCGGGGCCCGCTCATCCGCGCAGGCACGGGCCAGATGCTCCGCGGCACGTTCGGGAGCACCCTTCACATGCTCGATAAGGCCCATGAGATGCCGCGCGTTGAGGTGATCGGGGGCGAGTTCCAGAACCTGGGCAACGACCCGTTCGGCTTCCGGCAGCGCTTTGCGTTCCCACAGCTTTCCTGCCAGTTCCATCAGGCTGTCGCAGGTATCGATCAATGCCACACCACCCTGTTTCATCGGAGGTCGGATCCGCGAAAGGCGGACCCGCTGGACCCGAGAGTGTAGGCAGTCCTGGGACTGGAAAGGTAGCCTTGAAGGTTCATGACAGTATCGCATCGTTATGTCGGTGACGAAGGATCACATACAACCGCCGACCGGCATGCTTCCGCATTGTATCCGGGACGAAACCGTCGGGCATGGCTGCAATCGTGTTTCGTCGAGGCGGCCAGAGTTCCCGTCGGTATTGACCGGCTCTTGCGCCCGTTCGATGGCGGGTCGACACTCGATGCTCACGCGGTCGCGCGCATCCGCGGGCGTGGCCGTCACCGTCAACCACGGACGAGTTCATCCAAATCATGCATATCCTGATCATCGGGGCCGCCGGCATGGTCGGCCGGAAACTGGCTGGGCAGCTAGGCGCTAACGGCATCCTGGACAACGGGGAGATCACCGCCCTGTCGCTGGTCGATGTGGTCGAACCAACGGCCCCCGCCGGGTTCATCGGCCGGGTCGCTACCCAGGCGGTGGATCTCTCCACCCCCGGCGTGGCGGCCGCCCTCATCGCGACGCGCCCCGACATGATCTTCCATCTGGCGGCGATCGTCTCGGGCGAGGCGGAGCAGGATTTCGACAAGGGCTATCGCATCAATCTCGATGCCACCCGCTTCTTGTTCGAGGCGATTCGCCACGAGGGCGAGCGGCAACCCTATCGGCCGCGAGTCGTGTTCACCTCGTCGATCGCGGCATTCGGCCCGCCGTTTCCCGATGTCATCGACGACGACTTCATCGCAACGCCGGCGACCAGCTATGGCACTCAAAAGGTGATGGCGGAGCTGTTGCTGGCGGATTACACGCGGCGCGGCTTCTTCGACGGCATCGGCATCCGTCTCCCGACCATCTGTATCCGTCCCGGCAAGCCCAATCTGGCGGCCTCGGGATTTTTCTCGAACATCCTGCGCGAGCCGCTGGTCGGCCGCGAGGCGGTCCTGCCGGTATCCGACGATGTCTGCCATTGGCACGCCAGCCCGCGTTCGGCGGTCGGTTTTCTGCGACACGCCGCGTCGATGGATCTGGCACCGCTCGGCGGGCGGCGTACGCTTACCATGCCAGGGCTCGCAGCCACGGTCGCCGAACAGATCGAGGCGCTGCGCCGCGCCGCGGGGGAGGCCACGGTCAAGCTGATTCGCCGCGAACCCGATCCCACCATCGCCCGGATCGTCGCGGGCTGGCCGCGTCGGTTCGACGCGAGCCGGGCGGCCGAGCTGGGGTTCCGGGCCGAGACCTCATTCGACGAGATCATCCGCGTGCACATCGAGGATGAATTGGGTGGCCACCTCTGACACCACACCCTGAAGCACGTGCCGCGACAGGCTTCACCGAAAGTTAACCAAAAAGCCTGATTCTTCAAACCTGGGGGCGCTGTTGGCGGACGGGCTCGAGATTGCTGCCTCTCTGGCGCATCTCGGGCCCGTCGGCCAGCGCCCGACACAGGAATAGGCGGCAGGGCGACGGGCGAATGATCGGGGCCGCGGATATTTCGGAGGCGTTCCAGCGCGGCCGCGGCCACCATGAAGCCGGTCGCCTCGGCGAAGCGGAGACCAGCTACCGCGAGATCCTGGCGATCGATCCCGATCATGCGGACAGCCTGCATCTGCTCGGTGTCATCGCCCATCAAAGCGGGCAGAACGAAGTCGCCGCCCGGTCGATCGCGCGGGCCATAGCCCTGCGACCGCGGGCGGCGGACTATCACCTCAACCTCGGCAATGTGCTGGCCGGTCTCGGGCGGTTGGACGAGGCGGCTTCCTGCTATCGTGTCGCAGCCGGCGCTCGGTCGGACTTTGCCGTGGCGCATGCTAATCTCGGTAATGCGCTGCTTATGCTGGGCCGCCCGGCCGAGGCGGAGACTTCGTTCCGCGCGGCCCTTCGCCTGCAGCCGGACGATGCGGTCGGCTACGGCAATTTGGGCACGGCGCTCGTGGCACTGGATCGGCTGGAGGAGGCCGCGGCCTGCTACGAGGCGGCCCTGCGCCTCGATCCGGCTTATGTCGAGGCGCGCTACAACCTTGCCAATGTTTCGCGGGATCTGGGCCGCCTGGTCGACGCGGTGGCTGGCTATTGCGCGACTGTCGAGCTGACCCCCGACTTCGCGCCGGCGCATAACAATCTCGGCAATGTATTATGCGATCTCGACCGGCCGGCCGATGCGGAGACCTGCTACCGTACCGCCTTGCACCTGCGGCCGACCTTTGCCGAGGCGCAGAGCAATCTGGGGAACGCCTTGCTCCGGCTGGACCGGCCGGCGGAGGCGGAGGCCTGCTATCGCGCTGCCCTCGACCTCGATCCGGAGTTCCTCCAGGCGCATCTCAATCTCGGCAAGCTGTTGCATGATCAAGGTCAGCTCGACGCGGCGGCATCCTGCTGCGAGGCAGCGCTCCACCTGAAGCCGGATGCCTCTCAGGCGCAATACAACCTCGCCAATATCCTGCGCGACATGGGCCGGCTGGAGGAGGCCGCCGCCCGATACAACGCCGCCCTGATCCTTCGGCCGGATTTCCCCGAGGCACTCAACAATCTGGGGAGCGTCCAGCATGATCTGGGCCGGTTCGACGCCGCGGTGGATCGGTATCGCGCCGCCCTCGATCGTCGGCCGGATGATACATGCGTGCACAACAATATCGGCAATACGCTCGCGGCACTCGGGCGGTTCGCCGAAGCGGAGGCGTCGCATCGCAGGGCGCTTGAACTGGAGCCGGCCTCGCCGGAAGCGCGTTACAACCTGGGTATGCTCCTGCTGACCCTGGGCCGGCTCGACGAGGGCTGGCCGGAATATGAATGGCGCCGGCAGGTCACCGCCGACGGCTTCGCCGGCCCGCGCGGTTTCACCCAGCCGCAATGGGCGGGCGAGGATCTCGCCGATCGGGTGCTGTTGCTGCATGCCGAGCAGGGCTTCGGCGATACCGTGCAATTCTGCCGCTTTGCGCCGCTGGCCGCCGCCCGGGGACGCGTCGTGCTGGAGGTCCCGGCTCCGCTGGTCGCCCTCTGCGCCGGGTTGCCGGGGGTCGAGCGGGTCGTCGCCTGGGGCGAGGCGTTGCCGGATTTCGACCTGCAGTGTCCACTGCTCAGCCTGCCCCTCGCCTTCGGCACGACGCTTCAAACGATCCCGGCCCGGCCGGCCTATCTCTCGGCCGATCCGGTTCGGGTGGCGCGCTGGCGCGATCGGGTGGCGGGGCTGTCCGGGCTGCGCGTCGGGCTGGTTTGGGCGGGTGATCCACGCCGCTATCATCCGACCGCGTCCGCGACCGACCGGCGCCGCTCCCTGGCGCTGTCGCGCATGGCCCCGCTCGGCGGTATCGGTGGCGTCAGCTTCGTCTCGTTGCAGAAGGGCGAGGCGGCGGGTCAGGCGGCGGAGCCACCCGCCGGAATGGCGCTGCGGGATTGGACCGACGAGCTCGAGGATTTCGCCGATACCGCGGCTTTGATCGATACGCTCGATCTGGTGATCGGCGTCGATACCGCCGTGATCCACCTCGCCGGTGCGCTGGGCAAGCCGGTCTGGCTGCTGAACCGGTTCGATACCTGTTGGCGATGGATGGTCGGTCGCGACGACAGCCCCTGGTACCCGAGCTTGCGACAATTCCGACAGAAGCGGCTCGGCGATTGGGACAGTGTGGTGGATGAGGTGCGCGCCGCCTTGGCGGCGCTGGCACGGGCACAGTCGGCGGCGCCGCGATGAAACAGGCGATATCCCGTGCCGCCGCCGTGCCGGAGATCCTGCGGCAGGGCACGGCGCATCACCAGGCAGGCCGCTTGCCCGAAGCCGAGGCGTGCTATCGCCAGATCCTGGCGATCGACCCTCATCATGCCGATGGCCTGCATCTTTTGGGCGTGATCGCGTTGCAGGTCGGCCGCTGCGAGCAGGCGGTCGAATTGATCGGTCATGCCATCAAGCGGCAACCGCGGCTCGCGCACTACCACAGCAACCTCGGCAACGCGTTCGCCGCCTTGGGGCGGTACGAAGAGGCGGCGACCAGCTGCCGCGAGGCTCGGCGTCTTAACCCCAACTTCCCGACCGCCCATAACAACCTCGCCAACGTGCTGCAGAGTCTGGGGCGGCTTGACGAGGCGGAGGCCTCCTGTCGCGCGGCGCTGACGCTAAATCCAGCCTATCCCGAGGCGCATAACAGCTTGGGCTACATCCTGCATGAGGCTGGCCGTAACGCCGAGGCGGAGATGTCCTGCCGCGAGGCCCTGCGCCTGCGCCCCGGCTTCGTCGAGGCGCACAACAATCTCGGCAACGCGTTGCGCGACCTTGGACACGCGGCCGAGGCGGAGGCGAGCTACGCCACGGCCTTGGCGCTGCGCCCGGATTATGTGGAGGCGCATTACAACCGGGGCAACGCGTTCGCGGCCTTGGGCCAACTCGATGCCGCCGAGCGTGCCAGCCGCGAGGCGTTGCGGCTGCGCCCGGACTATGTACGGTGCCATATCGCTTTGGGCATGCATCTTTTGCTGGCCGGGCGGCTCGACGAAGGCTGGCCGGAATATGAATGGCGCTGGCGGTCGTCCAGCGATGGTTTTACCGGCCCGCGCGATTTCGCTCAGCCGCGTTGGAAGGGTGAGCGGCTGGAGGGACGTGTTCTGCTGTTGCATGCCGAGCAGGGCTTTGGCGACACGCTGCAGTTCTGCCGCTATGCGTCGCTGGCGGCGACACGCGCCGGCGGCCGGATCGTGCTGGAAGTGCCGCGCCCGCTGGCGCGGTTGACGGCGACGTTGCCGGGGGTCGACCAGGTGGTCGTCGAAGGTGATGCGTTGCCGCCGTTCGATCTCCATTGTCCATTGCTCAGCCTGCCCGACATCTTCGGCACGACGCTCGATACGATACCCGCGTTGTCGCCCTATCTCGCGGCGGATCCGGCGCAGACGGCCCGCTGGCGGGCTCGTCTGGAGACGCTACCGGGCCTGCGCGTCGGGTTGGTCTGGGCCGGCAATCCGCGCCGCTCCCAGCCGAGTGCGACGGCGATCGACCGGCGGCGTTCCTTGACGCTGTCGCATTTGGCGCCGCTCGGCGGCATCGACGGCATCAGCTTCGTCTCGCTGCAGAAAGGCGATGGGGCGTCCCAGCGGATTGACCTGCCTACCGGCATGTCGCTGCATGATTGGACCCACGAACTCCATGATTTTGCCGACACCGCGGCTTTGATCGAAGGGTTGGATCTGGTGATCGGCGTCGATACCGCGGTGATCCACCTTGCCGGCGCGCTCGGCAAGCCGATTTGGCTGCTGAACCGGTTCGATACCTGCTGGCGCTGGCTGCTCGGCCGCGACGACAGCCCTTGGTATCCGAGTTTGCGACAATTCCGCCAGCCCCGCATGGGCGATTGGACCAGCGTTCTGGCTGATGTGCGGATTGCCCTCGACAGAGTGGCGAACGAGGGGCGCCGATGAGCGCCGAGGCGGTCCTGCGCCAGGGCATGACACATCACCAAGCCGGCCGGCTGCAGCAGGCGGAAGCTTGCTATCGCCAGCTTCTGGTAGCCGATCCCGCGCATGCGGATAGTCTCAATCTGCTGGGCGTGATCGCCCATCAGGTCGGGCGCAACGATCTGGCGGTGGACTATATCGGCCGAGCGATCGCTCTGCGAAAAACGGTCGCCGACTACCACAACAACCTTGGCAACGCCTTCCTGGCGCTGGGTCGTTTGGCCGACGCGGCCGCGTCGTGCCGCATGGCGCTGCGCCTGCGGCCGGATTTTCCGGAGGCGCATTACAACCTCGGCAACGCGATCCGGCTGGATGATCCGGTCGAGGCGGAGGCTTGCTACCGAGCGGCGACGGCGCTGCGACCAGGCTATGCGCCGGCCCACAACAATCTCGGCAATCTGCTGCGGCAGGTCGGCCGCCCTGACGATGCCGAGACCGCCTATCGCGCCGCCCTTGACGCGCGCGCCGGCTTTCCGGAAGCGCTGCACAATCTCGGAACCCTGTTCGCCGAAGGGGACCGCCTCACCGAGGCGGAGGCGTACTATCGCGCCGCCCTCGCCTTGAAACCGGACTATCTCGAAGCGCTCTACCATCTCGGGGCGGCTCTGCGCGATCTGGGCCGGGCGGCGGAAGCGGAGGTTTATTGCCGTGCCGCGATCGGTCTGCGACCGGACGATCCGGTGGCCTTGTATAACCTCGCCGCGACCGAGGCCGCTCTTGGCCGGTCCGCCGAGGCGGAGGCCTCGTATCGCGTGGTGCTCCGCGTCAAGCCGGACTTCGCCGAGGCGCTGTGCAACCTCGGCGTGCTCGTGGTGGCGCAGGACCGGCGGGACGAGGCCGTCGCCTGCTATCGCGAGGCGCTGCGGCTCCGCCCCGCCTATCCCGAGGCGAGCTACAATCTGGGCAATGCCCTGCACGGCCTCGGGCGCTTCGACGAGGCGGTGGCGAGCTATCGGGCGGCGCTCGATCTGCGGCCGGACTTTCCGCAGGCGCTCAACAATCTGGGCAATACCCTGCGCGATCTCGGCCGGTTCGAGGACTCGGCCGAAAGCTGCCGGGCGGCGCTGCGCCTCGACCCGATGCTGGCCGCGGCGCGGCATAATCTGGGCAATGCGTTGCAGGAACTCGGGCAACTGGACGAGGCGGAGCGGAACTATCGCGCGGCGCTCGATCTGCGGCCGGACGACGCCAACATTCATCACAGCTTTGGGATGCTGCTGTTGCTGGCCGGTCGTCTCGACGAGGGCTGGTCGGAATATGAATGGCGGCATCGCCTGACCAAGGCGCATCTGTTCACCCGCACGCGCGATTTCACCCAGCCGCAATGGTCGGGCGAGGCGCTGGATGGCCGTGTGCTGTTGCTGCATGCCGAGCAGGGCTTCGGCGACACGCTGCAATTTTGCCGCTATGCGCCGCTGATCGCCGCCGCCGGTGGTCGGGTGGTGATCGAGGTTCCGCGGCCGCTGGTCCGGCTTATGGCCACACTGCCGGGGGTCGAGCGTGTCGTGGCGCTGGGCGACCCGCTGCCGCCTTTCGATCTGCATTGCCCGATGCTCACCGTGCCTGGAAGGGTCGGCACCACGCTGGAGACGATCCCGGCTGCCACGCCCTATCTTGGGGTCGAGCCGACACGCGTCGCGGCGTGGCGGCGGCGCCTGGCAGATCTGCCGCAAGCTAGGGGAGCGCATCGTATCGGGATCGTCTGGGCGGGCAATCCGCGGCGCCACGATCCCCGGCTGCAAGCAGTCGATGGGCGCCGGTCGGTCGCTCTAGCCGATCTGGCGCCGCTCGCCGACCTGCCCAACGTCGTCTTGGTCTCGCTGCAAAAGGACCATCCCGATGGGCCTCCGAGGCCACCAGCCGGCATGGTGCTGCATGACTGGACCAACGAACTCACCGACTTCGCCGATACGGCGGCGCTGGTCGAAGCGCTCGACCTGGTGATCAGCGTGGACACCGCCATGGCGCATCTCGCCGGCGCGCTCGGCAAACCCGTCTGGCTGCTGAACCGCTACGACACCTGCTGGCGCTGGCTGCTGGGGCGCGACGACAGCCCGTGGTATCCGACCCTGCGCCAATTCCGGCAGCCTCGGCCCGGCGATTGGGCGAGTGTGGTGAGCGAGGTTCGGAGGGTGGGTCTGGATCTGCTGGAAGCCAAATTAACCAGCAATTTACCTTAATCCCGCAGAGTTAAGGCTGTCGGTCGCCGTCGCGCGGTTGGCGTGTCGATGATGATCGTCAGGGGAAGCTCGTCAGCATGCAGGGATCAGTCGTTGCCTTTGTCGGCGAAAATGCCAATGGCATCCTTGAATGGTGGACCAGCAAGATCCTCGAACGCATCGAAATCGCAGGCATCGAAACACACCTCATAGATCTGTTGAAGCCGAATTGGAATGAGCACCTCACAGCCGCGCTGAACGGCCGGCATACCCTGTTCGCGTTCAGCTTCCAGGGTATGGGCAACGGCATTGCCGTTGATGGGCAAAATGTTTGGGACAAGATCGGTATCCCATTCTTCACCTATATGGGTGACAACCCATACCACAATCCGAAGAATCATTGGATCAAGTCGCGCCGATCCTACTTGCTCTATAGCTGCAAGGATTTCTACGACACATATACCAACTATATGAAGGGACCGAACATCGCCCTGCTGCATCCGCAGGGCTTTCCAGAAAACCCACATGCAAACGAAAAACGGTGGAGCGATCGGGAAATCGATCTGGTCTACGTAAAAACCGGCATCGACCCGAAGCAGTTCTTAGAGCGCTGGGATACTTATCCCAAGATCCTTAGGTCGATTGCTCGGGATGCGGCCGAATGCGCTCTGACCGGTTCAGACGAGACCATAGCGGATATCTGCGCCGCGCGGTTCGCCGCCGAGAGCGTTAATTATGGTGAGCGGTCGGAGATCTTCTTTGGTATCGCGAGTCAGGTCGATCACTATGTTCGCGCGCATCGCGCTGCCAAGCTGGCACAACTCCTGATCAAATTGCCGGTGCGGATTTACGGCAATTGGGATTTTCTCGACCAGTCCGGCAGTCTTGCGACCTTTCATGGCTCGATTCCGGCGGCCGATCTGCCTAGTCTCTATGCCAACTCCAGGATCGTCGCCAACATCGCGCCGTCGGTACGCTACGGGGTCCATGAGCGCATCACGGCCGGGTTCATGGCAAAATGCGTCGTGCTGTCCGACGTCACACCGATTGGACGCACCAAACTCGCCGAGTACCCAGGGTTTCTTGGCTTTGATGTAGATAGCCAAGATTTTGTGGAGCAGGTGATGGCGCAGCTTAATCTTCCGAGCGATATCGAGGATCGAGTGGAGGCATCATACCAAAAGGCGATCGTGGATTTTTCCCTCGACCGGTTTTTGGAACCGCTGTTCGACATGCGGAGGCTTGATGCCTTCACGGTCGATCACGCTGGGTTCAGTATCGGCTGATGCTGATCGACCCCCTCTCGCTGGAGTTCCCGTGGCCGATCGATCTAGGCGCGTCGGTTTTTCTTATGACGGACGGTATGCAATTGAGTGTCGGATAGGACGACCTTGCTCGGTACCTTATAGGCGCTCAGCTTGACCCGGCAGGCGGCACGGATGCGTTTTTTTACGGCGTCCAACAGTTCGGGCGTCGCTAATATTACTTTGGCAACAACGATCTGGCCTAGGAGCGGATGCTTCTCGCCATAGACCGCGACATCGACGATATTGTCCAAAGCCAGGATCACATCTTCGATCTCGGTCGGGTATACTTTTTGTCCACCGACATTGATAACGTCGGTAATGCGTCCAAGGATGCGAAAGAAATCGCCGTCGACCTCGACCCGATCCTGGGTATTGAACCACCCGTCGGCGTCAAACTCTGACGGAGCATTGAGATACCCAACCATCGCATAGTCGGACTTGATCCAGAGGATGTCGTCAACAACCTTGGTCGCGAAACCCTCGCCTCCGATACGGACCCACAGGCTACCATCGCCGCGCGATTGCGACCGCAGGACGCCCACCTCCGAAAGGCCATAGGTCTGCTGCAACTCGACCTGCGGGAAAACCGTCCGAAGCCGATCGAGCGTTGTTTGCGGCATGACCTCGGTGCCGTAAGTAATCCGTCGCAGCGAAGCGAGATCGTATTGCTCGTATCCCTTGGATACCAGCAGCAGAGTCAGAAATGACGGCGTCGCGGGCAGCAACTCGACCTGGTACTCCGCGATCGCCTGGCAGATTTTCGCGACCGATCGATCGGCGACGGTGACCACCGTTCCCAAGCTCGACGTGATCGCCAGTATGGTGTTGATGCCGCCGAAATGGTCCAGCATCAGAAACGGGATGGCGATGACGCTGCCACGCTGCTTGCGGAATTTTTCGGCGACCCGATCGAAATTGTGCAGGATCGCTTTCGGTTTCCCTGTCGATCCCGATGAAAACAGGATAAGGCCCGGTATCCCGAGAGCCCGGAACTGGGCAAGCACCGGATTGTCCGAGGGCACGGTTTTCGCTGTGATCGTGACGTTGCCACCGGCCTCGTCGAACTGGGCGAACCAGTCGCAGCCGGAGACATCGAGCGCGGTTGATTGTTCGATCACGGATTCCCGAGAGAGCGGAATGATGATGTTGCCGTTTCGCGCCAGGGCGAAGATCAGGCAGACGACCTCGGGCGCATAATCGCCCAGCACGGCCACCGTCTGGCTGGCACCGACGCCATGTTCGGTCAGACGGTTGCCAAAGTGGTCAACCCGCCGAACAACATCACGATAGGTGACCTCACGGCCCTCATGGATAAAGGCGATACGGTCGGGGATCGTCGCGAAGCGATCTAGCAGCCACTGCATTTAGGCGGTCTTTAACAAATCCTGGAGGATGAGCTTGATCAGGGCGTAGGAGGTGATGTTAGCGGCTTCCTCATCCGGGATCGAAACCTTGAACTCCTCCTCAAGCGCCAGGACAAGATGCATGTGGCGCAGCGAGTCCCATGTTTCGATGGTATCCATGCTCGAATTTTGGTCGATGGTGGAAGGCGCTACGTTGAGGATCGCTTCCATGACCTGTCGCAACGTCGCTTCATTCAGCATCGGATGATCTCGATCCAGGGAGTTGGCGGGCAGGTGAAGCCGTCGATCGGTGCACTGTAATGCCGGATGCCGTCATCGGTCGTGGTCGATGAGAGGCCAAGCCGATCCCAAAACGCCGCCACCTGCGCATTCTTTGCGGAGGGTGAATAGGTGGCAGCGATTCGCGTGCAGCCCCGTGCAGCCGCGTCGCGTAGGATCGCTGGCCAGATCGCGAACTCGATGCCGCGGCCGATGACCCGACAACTCAACAGGAAGGCTTCGACCTCCGCGGTGTCGGCTGTCCAACGAAGGATTGCGACGCCAGTGAGGCCAGCGTTGCCGAACTTGTCGCTCACCACCAGCGAATAGACCGCTGCATTGGCACAATCCAGCACCCCGCGCATGTCGTTCTCGCTATAGCGTCTCGTCGTCAGGTTGAACTGATTCGATTTTAGGGTCAGTTCGCTGAGACGTGGGACGCTGTCGGCCACATCGCGCGACAGTTCGATCCGTAGGTTCAGCGATGCTAGGTAATCATCGTTCGAAGAAAATCGGCTTTTCAGATCTTCGGCCGCGGCACGCTGCCGGTACTGCTCGGTTTTGGAACGGCTTTCGCCGGCAATGCCGCCGGCCAGGAACAGTTCCTTGATGTCCTGGATGACTCGCGGATATTCCGACAGCGCGGCGGGTACCTGAACGGTACGCACCATGGGTAGCTGGGTGCGCACGGCATCACATTCGAACGGTGAGTCGTCTAGGAATACGAGACTGTCCAGCCCGATATTCAATTCCGTCGCGATCTCCCGCAGATTGGACACCTTGTCTGCCCAGTTGACCTTCTTCACGACGAGATGGTGATCTCGCAGCACCATGTCGGGATGGCGCGCGACTACGTCGTCGACATCCGCCGCGTTGTTCTTGCTACACAGGCAGAGCAGCACGCCACGGCGTTCGAGCGCCGCCAACTCGTTCTGGACTTGCCAGAAGACATTGCCGGGATAGTCATGGGGTCCAAGCCTGATGCCCGCCAGCAGATCCTCGCCGATCGTGCCGCCCCACAGGGTATTGTCGCAGTCAAGCACGAGCGCCTTGTAGAAATAGCTGCTGAAGCCGCGTGACGTCACGGTGATTCGGCGGGCCAATTCGTTCAGGAAGCCCGTCGCATAGGGTGCTTTGTTGCGGAGGTAGAAGCGTCCGTCGAAGGCGGCCGCCCGGCCGATGGCGGCGACGGTCGCGTCCAGATCCAGTATGCGGATATTGGGAAAGCTCTCCGCCGTCTCGCGCAGCGCCCGGTTCAGGCGGCCGATCGATGCATCCACGGCATCGGTAGCCGCCGGCTCCGCTGACAGCGAAAGACGATGAAAGTCGCCGACGAAGACGGTGCGGAACTCCCTCGCTTGCTCGAAGACGAGGCGATAGCGGGCGCTGACTTCGGCTTCCTTGGCAGCTACCGCTTCTTCTGACAGATGCCCCAGTTGTGCCTCGAAGGCCGGCAACAGCATGTCGAAGAACGGCAACAGCACGAGGTGCCCAACGCCGCCCTGGCGGAACCTTTCGATGTCACCGATCGGATCGTCGAAATTGCCTTGGTGGACCGTAAGCCTCACGCCATTCAGCGCCGCATGCTTGCGGAGGAAGACGCCGAGTAGGTCGATCGTGGCGTTCGACGACAGGCCGATGCTGGCATGGCCAGTAAACGGGCCGGCTTCCTCGAACGTGGCGAGAGCCGCCATGATTTTACTCAGAGAGGCGGTGGGGTCGGCCAGTATCGATAAGGGGTCAGGTGCCAAAAGCGTTGTCATGGCATAACGCTCCCGCCATTGACGCGTATCGTCTGGCCGGTGACGAAGGCGCCATCCTCTGATGCCAGATAGGCGACAGCGGAAGCCACGTCATCAGGCGTGGCCAAGCGACGCAAAGGCGTCTGGCGCGCGGTCATCAGTTGGAGTTTTTCCGGGATATCGCCGATCAGCATGGTGTCTGTCATGCCGGGTGCGACACAGTTTACGGTAATGCCGCTCGGGCCGACCTCCGCCGCGACGTAGCGCGATAGCATGGCAAGCGCCGCCTTGGCGACGGCATAGCCGGTCCAGGCGATCGAGGGGGGGCCTTCGGTGACTTGGGATGCGATGTTGATGATGCGGCCGTTACGGCGGGCCGCCATGGATGGCAGACAAGCCTGAGTGAGGAGGAAAGCCCCCTTAACCTGCACATCCAGATGCTGCTGCATGTCGTCCCATGTCGTCTCGGCGAACGGTTTGGGATTGATTCGCGGAGAGGCGTTGTTGACCAGCACGCTGACGCTGCCGAAGGCATCGATGGCAGCCTGGTAAAGCGCGCACGAGCCGGTCGAGGAAGCAATATCCGCCTGCACGGCGATGGCACGTGTCGCGCCGCCGTTGATCTCCGATACGATCTGCCGGGCGCGTTCCGCATGGCCTCGGTAATTGACGATCACGTGATGGCCATCACGGGCCAGCCGCAGGCAAATCGCCCTGCCAATACCGCCGGCTCCGCCGGTGACGATGGCGACTTTCGGTGGTCTAGGCGCCAGGTCCGTCGGCTCCGTCGCCTTGCGGATCAACACTTTGACCTTGCCGTGCCCGGCCAGAACGATCTGCCGGTGTTGATTGACGATGCGGGTTTCAAGCTCCAGCAGGCGCTCACGCTCGTGCTTCTTCAGCACCGTGCAAGACACTGTGAGTTCATCCCCCAGACGCACCGGCAGCAGGAACTCGAAGCTTTGCGAGACCCACAGGGCGCCCGGTCCGGGAAGTTGCGTGCCGATAACAGTCGAGACGAACGACGCGCCCAGCATGCCATGGACGACGATATCCTTGAACGAAGTGGTCTCGGCGAAGGCCGGATCGACATGCAGCGGGTTATCGTCGCCGGTCATCTCGACGAACTTGCGCACCTCCGCCTCGGTGATTGTTCTGACGAGCGATCGGCAATCGCCGACTTGGATAGTATCGAAATCAGCGAACATGGTCAGTGACCGTCTCGCGCGGCCGGCAGGTCCCACCGCCAGACGCTGGCGGCGAAGTTGAAACCCGCGCCGACCGCCGCGATCACCACCAAGTCGCCCGGCTTGATACAGCCCTTGGTTACGGCTTCGCTTAGCGCGATGGCGGGGGAAGCAGCGCCGGTATTGCCGATCTCCTGGACGTTGGTATAGGTCCGTGACAGATCAAAGCCCATTTTGCGCACGATATAGTCTATCAGGTTGAAATTGGCTTGGTGGAAGATGAAGAAATCGACGGCTGCCAGGTCGACGGATGCTTTGGTGCATGCCCGACGGATCACTGTCGGCAAATGGGTGATGGCCTGTTTCCAGGTGGCGAGGCCGTTCATCTCCATGAGGTCGATGGCCGGATCAAACGCCCGCCCATGCGTCGGAAAGCTCGATCCGCCACCGCGCATCCGAACGGCCTCGTAATTGGAACTGTCCGTGAAGAAGGCGGAGGATTGGATGCCGATGCCCGGTTCGGTACGGCTTAGCACCGCCGCACCGGCGCCGTCGCTGAGATAGATCGCCGTGTTGACGTCGGTACGGTCGATGTAGCGCGAGCAGAATTCGACGCCAATGACTAGCGCGTGACGAACCTCCGCGTCGACCAGCATGCGGTCTGAGGCGGCGGTAAGCCCGGTGACGAAGCCACAGCAATTCGCTTGCAGATCAAAGATCTGCGCATGGGGGGCCTTGACGTTCCGTTGCACCTTGGCTGACAGCGGCGGGTATATATAGTCGCCCGAAAACGTGCAGGCGATAATCAGGTCTATCTGATCGGCGTTCACGCCGGCCATCGCCAACGCGCGCAAGGCCGCCGCTGTGGCATAATCGGACGCGGTCTCATCCGCCGCGGCGATGTACCGTCGCTTGATGCCGGTCTTCTCCAGAATCCATTCCGGCGTGACGGAGAGTGTCCGGCACAACGTCTCGTTGTCCTCGAAAGCGGCCGGTAGATGATGGCCGACGCCGGTGATGGTGACGCCGTGGCTCGCGGGCATGCCTCAATCCCCCTCGGCGAAGGCGGGCATGCCTAGAAACTCGATCAATGCTCGGTTGCTAGTGCGAATCTCACCGAACGTTGCGGCCGAGCCGTGGCCGGGATAGATCATTGCATCGTCAGGCAACGTATCCCACAGGGCGAGGATGCTGGCGCGCAAGGTGTCGACGTTCTCCCCTGGCAACCGCGAGAGGCCGACGCCGCTGCGATACAGCGTGTCGCCCGCGAACACTGCGTTGCCGAATTCTATGATGCAACTGCCCGGCGTATGACCGGGGGTATGGCGGAAGCGCACCTGCGCCTCGCCCAGTGCGATGGTAACGCTCGTGCCATCGATTTGCGTGACTTCGGGCTGGGTGATGCGGTTAGGAATCTTCATCGCCATCAGCAGGAAATTCGATGATAGCAGCGTCTTCATGTCGGCGCCGTGCAGCAGCACAGGACAGCCGTATTTCTCCTGAAAATAGGCGGCACCGCCGGCATGGTCAAAATGGCCATGGGTGCACAACACATAGCCGGGCAGGAGACCGCGCGCCGTCAGCTGCCGGTCGATCGCGGCTTCGTTGATGCCCGGATCGACCAAAAAGCAGCCGCCGACGATCGCAGCAGTGCAAATATAGGCATTGGACGGGAAAACTCCACCCGTCACCAATTGGATATCATCGTGAGCGGCGTCGAGCAGATCGATGGTCATGGTTAATTGACGCCGCCAAGAAAAATCGTCTGCGCGGTGATGTAGGAACTGCGCTCGGATGCCAGGAAATCGATGACGTTCAGAATGTCGTCGGCTTCGGCGAAGCGTGGCAGTGGCAGGCGCTGGATGATTGCTTCGACCTTGTCGCGAGGTAATTGGCTTAGCATGTCGCTGTCGATCGCGGTGATGGCGAGGGTGTTGCAGGTAACATTGAAGGAGGCGAATTCCCGCGCCATGACATTCGCCATGGTGCTGAGTCCGGCCTTGCAGGCCGCGTAGACGGAATCTCCCACCGGTTCCAGGCTGACCGCCATCGACCCAATGTTGATGATGCGGCCCCATTTGCGCTTTCGCATGAGTTTGGCCGCCTCACGCGAAACCATAAACGGTGCTAATAGATTGACATTGACCATCGCCTGCGCGGCACTGGTCGGCATGATCATCGCATATTGGGAAGTCAGCACTGCGGCATTGTTGATGACGATATCGACTTGATCGATCGCTTTTCGGAGATCGGTGAACACCGTTTGGATCGCCGAAGCGTCGCCCAGATCGACTCGGAAATGTTGGTAATGCGGGTGATCGATAGTTGGCCCGCCACGTGCGAAGCCGACCACTTTGGCACCATGACTTAGGAAATGCTCGCTGACGACCTTGCCGACGCCGCGCCGCGCGCCCGTGACGAGGACCACCCGGCCAGAATACTGGGTGGTTTCGATCACTAGACGGTCTCCGCCAGCAACTCGACAATATAGGCGGTCAACGCCCTGACGTCGGTAAACGGCGACACTTCCCGGCTCATCGCCCGGTCATCCGTCAACATAATCTGCCTGCCGGCTTCGGTTGAGATATCGGTCTCGACATCGACGATGACGGATACCAGCGACAGGGAGTCGAGGGCCGCGTCCGCGCCGAATAGGCGTGTGTCGGCACTCACGGTGATTTTGCTATCGGTGTCGAATTCTTCATTCAAATTGTGGAGTGCCCGCAGGATGATGCCCTGGATGGCTTCTTCGGTCAGCATGTCATCGCCTCTGTTTCAGGGTGCTTCATTGGCGCTGCCAAGCGGCCGGCTGCGATCAGAGCTTCCATGCGGGGTAACGTCACCCGGCGGTATTCATCCACCAGTAGGCCCAAAACGATGGCGTCTTGAAACGTGCCGTTGTTGACGAGGTAATGTTGCCGCAGCCGGCCTTCTTCGCGCATTCCCAGATATTTCTGCCACTTGATCATACGCCGGTTATCAGTGGCGATGGTTCCGAAGATCCGTAGCAAACCCAGCCTGTCGAAAGCCAACTCGTAAAGCAGCTTCATGGCTTCGACGGCGGCTGGAATGCCCCGCACTGCGGCTTCATCGCCGATCAGAAAACGGCCGGGTTCCGCTCTGCGATGCGTGTGATCGATGTCAAGCAAGGACAGCATGCCGACCGGCTTGCCGTCTTTCAATTCCAAGACGAAGTTGAATTCGGAGGTCGGGCGCGATGCAATCCACTTGGCTTGCTCATCGCATTCGGCAGCACTCTGGCTAAGGAGGCTGGAGCGCGTGCTGTTGCGCCACCGGCAAGTGATCGCCGCATCTGCGACCGTAAGCGGTCGAAGATCGACGAATTCGCCGCGCAGGAGGAGTTGGTTGGTCACGTAATTCTCTTTAAACGACGACGAAAGCTGCCGCGAGCGGAACTGGAGTACCGGGAGCCGATGGTTTGTATGCGGCGCCGAGGAAGGATTGTTCCAACACGAATCCTGCTGCATCGAGATGCGCCGATACTTCTTCGGCGGCTCGGTACAGATAGATGTGGTCCGCGTTCGCGGCATTGAGAGCCGCCGTTATGAAAGCCCGGCCGCCCGGTGCCAAGGCCCGGCGCAGCGCCCGCAGGAATTCGACCGGATCGTCGAGATGCTCCAGCACTTCGACGCAAACGAGCCAATCGGTCTGCGCCCCGAACTGTTCGTCCAGGATATCTTCCAGCAGGACATCGTACCGGTCCCTCAAGCCGAAAGCCTGCATGTGGCGGTCGGTGAAGAGCTTCGAGGATGGGCTGATATCGAGGCCGCTACCCCGAAGCTCCGGTAGGTGCTGCAGCAACCGTCGCGAATAAAGCCCGGTTCCCACGCCGACTTCCACGAAACTTGTGGCGCCGGCGATGCGCATCGGTTCCAGGAAAGCCGAGTCGAAGAAGGTCAGCTGACGGTAGTGATGTGGCCACAGAAAATGGGACAGCAGCAGGCCGGGTAGATATTCGGACATCATATAATCCGAGTTGAAGTAGACTTCGTCCGCTGCGGCCGCATGGGTCTTCGCGGGGTAAGTTCTGTCTCGCTCGAATTTCGCTTGGCGCCGCATCGAATCCCAGGCGAATGCCGCATATCCCTTCACAGCCTGCGCTAGACTGTCCTGGGTCGGAAATAGGATTCGAAGGGTTTCTTCGCAGTCTTGCGCCCAGCGGTTACCAAACGCGGTGAGCGCGCGGTCGATGATGTCCCGCGAGAACGAATGATGTTCTCGAAATATCGTTCGCATCTCCGCGAGCAGCGGGTGCGACCGGCTATCGATGTCAAACGACGGCACCGTCACCTCCCATCGACTGCTGCCAAGACCTTGGCTGGCGTGCCCCCGTCCCCGTGCCCGGCGAAGCCGAGCACGCCTTCTATGACCTCATCCACGGCTGATGACGTCATGTGTGGCGCCATTGGCAAGCTCAGGACATCTCCAGCCAATCGCGTCGCGATCGGATAAGGGTCCCGAGCTTTCGGCTCGCTCGACGTCGAACCAGCATATGCGGCGGATAGGTGGGGTGCGACAGGATAATGGATCATTGTGCCGATACCACGTCCTTCCATGTGAGCCTGCAGCATGTCCCGATGGGGATGGCGAAGGACGTATTGGTGCTGAACATGGGCTGGGCCAAGGTCGGACGGAAGCGTGAGATCAGGGCAATGGCGGAGCTGTGCGTCGTAACGGTGGCCGATCGCTATGCGACGCGCGTTCCATGCGTCGAGATGCTTCAACTTCACTCTGAGAAAGGCGGCTTGGAGTTCGTCGAGCCGCGAGTTGAAGCCTTTCTGGACGTGCTGATATTTCGCGGGTGAGCCATAGTTTCCGAGCAGCCGTACCTGCGCTGCAAGGGCGTCGTCATTGGTGGTGACTGCGCCACCATCGCCCAGGCAGCCGAGGTTTTTTGTCGGATAGAAGCTGAACGCGGCGGCGTCACCTAGGGCGCCCGCCAGGCGGCCGTCGCACCGTGCGCCATGCGCCTGAGCCGCATCCTCGAACAACCTCAACGAGTGGCGCTTGGCGATGTCGCGGATCGCTGCGATATCGGCAAGCCGACCATAAAGATGGACGGCGATAATGGCCCGTGTCCGGGGCGTTAGGGCCGCCTCGATTAGCCCCGGATCGATGTTGCACGTTGCGATATCGGGTTCCACTGGAACCGGGGTGGCTCCGCAATAGCTCACTGCCAGCCAAGTGGCGATGAAGGTATTGGAGGGTACGATGACCTCGTCGCCCGGCCCGATGCCGGCGGCACGCAGGATCAGATGCAGCGCATCCAGACCATTGCCGACGCCAATGCAATGGCGGACCCCGCAATAGGCCGCAAATTCGCTCTCGAAGGCTTCGACCTCGCCGCCGAGGATGAAGCGGCCGGCGCGCATCACGCGCCGATATGCCTCATCCAGGTCGTCGGCGATCTCCGCGTGGGCCGCCGACAGGTCGAAGAAAGCCACGCTCAAAGCTCGGCGCCCACCAGATCGGCACCCACCAGCGTAGCCTGCTGGAATACCCTGTAATCGCGGATATAATCCGCCTCGCTGTAGAGTTCCGACGCCAGCGCTAGGCATACGCTGCCGGGCTGGAAATCCGTCAGGTCGAGCCAGACCATCGGTGGTACATGCAATCCCACCGCGGGATCGTTGAGGACGACCCGGTTACGCTGGTATCCGTCATCCAGCCAGACAACGAATTCCCCAGAAACCGGGATCAAAACCCGTTCACATTCCAAATGCGCATGGCCACCACGGGCCGCTCCCGCCGACAGGCCATAGATGTAATAGATCCGACGAATATCGAAGGGCACATGCCGGCCACCCTCGACGAAACTCAAACAGCCCCGCTCGTCGGGGATGCTCGGCAACGGTATCAGGCTGAAGGTGCGCGCAGTCGGCTTGACGGTGCGCGGTGACGGGAAGCCCCTGGGTATGGTGGCGGAGGATTTCGAACTGCTTTTCATCATCCGCAACTCCATCGCCCCCGCGTTGGCCAACTCACTCGGAAAACACGTCGATCCCCGCTCCATTGGTTAACTAGACTGGTGAGATATTCTTAAAATCCGGTGAATATTGAGGCGTCGACCGTGGTTCGATTGCCGTGCAGCCGCATAGATCAGCCAAAGCGGATTTCTCGCTTATCGAACAATTAACCATGATCGGCGGAGGCGCAGTCCACCATGGCCGCGAAAACGTCAGGATGTGTTAAGGCGTGCGACCGCCGAACAACGCCCCGATCCGGTTCCGCAGGACCGCCCATAGGAGCGCACCGATCGAGACGGAACGTCTCTTATCGCTCGTGGGTGGTGCGCCCTTGCCGGCCACGCTCGCCCGCAGGTTCTCGGCGAAATCGCCGACCAGTCGGCCGACGAAATCCTTTACCAGGCCGGAGCGGCTGAATTGCGCGAGCAGCCCCTGGAGCTGGAAGTCGAGGGTCAACTCGACCCGCGTCGCTTGGGTCGCGGTATCGGCCGGCACCAGCCGATAGGTCACCCGGCCCTTGGCGCGAGAGCCGCCGCGTTGATCGGCCCCGGCCCCGGACAGCACCCCGACATGCCGCTCCGCATCGCGTTCCAGACGTGCCTCGCCGTGGAAACTCGCACTGATCGGCCCCAGGCGCACCTGCATCCGGCCGGTCAAGGTGGTGCCGTCGAAGCCGTCGAGCACGGCCCCCGGCATGCAGGCCGCCAGCCGCGGTACGTCGTCGAACAAGTGCCACAGCGCCGCCGCGTCCCGATCGATGACGAAGCCGTCGGCGATCCGGGTCCAGCCCGGCTCCAGCGCCTGGCTTCCCTCGGCGGTCGCCATCGCCGCGGTGGCGGCGGGCGCGCTCGATGCCGATATCGGCACAAAACTCGGGATTGGTGCCGCGGGTGGTGGTGCCTCGGCGACCGTGCCGGTCGGCGTCACCGTCGCGTCGCTCTCGGCCAGCACACGCTTGATCGCGTTGACGATGCCGACATAGCCGGTGCAGCGGCACAGATTGCCGCTGAGCTCCAGGCGAATGCGCGCCTCGTCCGCCTCGGGCAGGCGACGGCAGATGTCATACGCGGTGATCAGCATGCCGGGCGTACAAAAGCCGCATTGCAGCGCGTGTTCCGCCGAAAACGCCGCGCGCAGCCGCGCCATCAGCGGATCGCCGTCGAAACCCTCGACGGTTTGCACACCGGCCTGCTCGCAGCCGATCGCATAGGTGATGCAGGACCGGGCCGGCACACCGTTCAGCAGGACGGTACAGGCGCCGCAGACACCGTGTTCGCAGCCCAGATGCGTGCCGGTCAGCCGGCATTCGCCGCGCAGGAAATCGGCGAGATGCGTCCGGGGTTCGACCTGCCGGTTGATGGTTTCGCCATTGACGGTGAGCGACAGGGCTCTGGTGAGCGATGGGGATGTCACGACATGCCTCCCGGGGCGATCCGATCCAGCGCGCGGCGCAGCGCCACCGCGTGCAACTGCCGACCGACCGGATCGAGCCCCGGCACCGCCGCGTCGAGCGCGCGGTCGAGCGTCTCGGGATCGGCCGATGCCGGGCCGTCCGACGCCACGCGGGCGGCGAGATCGTCCAGCCGGGCGGGTGCGCCGCCCAGCGCGCCGGCGACGATGCGCGCCACCCGCCGGCCGGGGTCCAGCACCACCGCGCCGATCGCCTCGGCGAATTCGCCGGGTTTTCGGCAGATCTTGTAATAGGCCCATCGCGCGCCGGCCCCGAGCTTGGGCAGTAGCACGCGCTCGATCACCTCGCCCGGCCGCAGCGCGGTGGTGAAGGCGCCGCGCACGAAGTCGGCGAGGGCGATGTCGCGCCGGCCATCCGGCCCGGCGAGGCCGAGCCGCGCGTCGAGCACGGTGAGCGCGGTCAGCCAATCCGCCGCCGGGTCGGCATGGGCGAGGCTGCCGCCAATGGTGCCGCGGTTGCGTACCGCCCGATAGGCGATGTCGCGCGCGACGCGTGCCAGCATGCCGCCATCGGCCAGGCGGTGTATCCGGTCCTCCAGGGTTGCGTGGGTGACCAGGGCGCCGATCGCATGATGGTCGCCGCGATCCTCCACCCGCCGCAACGCCTCGATCCGGCCGAGATCGACCAGCAGAGCCGGCATGGCGAGGCGCAGGTTCAGCATGGGCCCGAGCGATTGCCCGCCGGCCAGCGGCTTCGCCTCGTCTGGGGCACCGGCCAACAGCCGGATTGCCTCTTCGAGAGCGGTCGGTGCGACATAGTCGAACGCGGCGGCTTTCATGCCGCGGCGACCGGCGCCGTCGTACCGGTGCCCCGCGCCAGGATCGCCGCGAGGATACGGCGCGGGCTGGCCGGGGTCTCGCCGATTTCGACGCCGAGGCCGGACAGCGCGTCGTTGATCGCGTTGATCAGCGCCCCCGGCGGGGCGATGGCGCCGCCCTCGCCGACACCTTTGATGCCGTGTTCGGTATAAGGCGATGGCGTCTCCAGGTGGAACAGCCGGATGCCGGGCACCTCGGTCGCTCCGGGCAGCACGTAATCGGCCAGGGTCGATGCCAGTGGTTGGCCGGCGGCGTCGTAGGGTTGCTCCTCATACAGCGCGGTGCCGATGCCTTGGGCGGCCCCGCCATAAGTTTGGCCCTCGACGATCATCGGGTTGACCATGGTGCCGCAATCCTCGACCACCACGTAATCCAGGATCTCGACCATACCGGTTTCCGGGTCGACCGCGACCTTCGCCGCATGGGTCGCATAGCTGAACGCACCGGTATCGACCGTGGGTTTGTAGCCTACTGTCGCCTCCAGCCCGCCGGTATCGACATCCTCGGGCAATTGTTCGGGGCGCAGATACCAGACCTGGGCGATTTCCTTCAGCGACACGTCGCCGGCTGGTCCGTATACCCTGCCATCGGCCAGCCGTGCCTCGGCTGGATCGCATTGCAGCAGATGCGCGCCGATCCGGGCGAGGCGCGTCGCCAGGACGGCGGAGGAGCGCGACACGGCACCACCTGCCATGACGATGCTGCGCGAGGCATAGGCGCCGGTCGAAAACGGCGTCAGCGCCGTATCGCCATGGATGACTTTGATGACACCGGTCGGCAGCGTCAGGATCTGGCTCGCGATCTGCGCCAGGGTGGTTTCCAGGCCCTGGCCGATCGATTGGGTGCCGACGCGCACTTCGAGCCCGCCATCCGGGGTGACCCGCACGGTCGCCTGCTCGAATCCCGGCACCAGCGGAATGCCCCAGGAGGCGAAGACCTTGGTGCCATGCGCCGATTGTTCGGTATAGGTCGCCAGGCCCAGGCCGATCAGCCGTCCGTCCGGTTCCGGCTGTTTCTGGCGGGCGCGGATGCCGGGCAAATCGATCTTTTCCAGCGCCAGCGCCAGGCTCGCCGGATAATCGCCGCTGTCGTAATGCTTGCCGGTGATGGTGGTATAGGGCATCGCCGATGCCGGCACGAGGTTCAACCGGCGCAGCTCCGCCGGTTCCCGCCCGACCGCGCGGGCGATCGCGTCGATGGTGAGTTCGATCGCGAAGCACACGCCCGGCCGGGCAACGCCGCGATAGGGCGAAAAGGGCGGCTTGTTGGTGGCGACCGAAAACGTCTTGCAGCGATAGATCGGCACCACATAAGGCCCCGGCAGGTTGCCGCCGGCCTGGGCCGCCTCCAGACAGGCGGTGAACGGCCAGACCGAGAAGGCACCGACATCGACCGTCACCTCGGCATCGAGGCCCAGTAGCCGTCCCTCGGTATCGGCATAGGCGGTGACCCGATAGTGGTGTTGCCGGGTATTGGCGCCGGCGACCAGATGCTCGCGCCGATCCTCGATCCAGCGGACCGGGTGGCGGCGGGTCAGGGCCAGCCAGGCGACGCAGACTTCCTCCGGCTGCAGGATGCATTTATAGCCGAAACCGCCGCCGACATCCGGGGCGATGACGCGCAGCCGGCCTTGCTCGATGCCCAGGCACTCGGCGAGGCCGGTGCGGATCATGTGCGGTACTTGGGTCGAGGTCACCACGACCAGCTGGTCGTGCCGGTCGTCCCAATAGGCCAGCACGCCCTTGCCTTCGAGCGGCGACATGCATTGCCGGCTCATGCGGTATTCCCGCGTCACCACGATGGGCGCGGTGCTGCTCACCGTCTCGATATCGCCTGCGACGTTGGTGGTGAGGAAGAGGTTGTCACCCCACGCCTCGTGCACCAAAGGGGCGCCGGGTTGCCTTGCCGCCAGCATATCGGTGACCGGTGGCAGCTCGGTGAGGTCGAGCGTCACGGCTTGCACCAGATCCTCGGCCGCCGCCCGGCTGCGGGCCAGGCACATGGCGACCGGCTGACCGGCGAAACACACCTTGCCGCGCGCCAGCACCGGAAAGTCGGACGGCTTGAAGCCCGGCAGACCGGACAAGGCCTGGATCGGCCGGACACCGGTCAGGTCCTCGTTGCGGAACACCACGGCCTCGGCACCTTCCGGGGCGGCGATGCGATCGATGCGGGCGTGCGGCAAGGGGCTGCGCAGGAACGCCACATCCATCAGGCCGGGCATGGCGATGTCGCTGACATAGCTGCCCTTGCCGTGCAGGAACCGGGCATCCTCCAAGCGTTCCAGCCGAGCGCCAATGCCGGTGCCGGTCGACGCAGTGCCGCTCATCGCACAATCCCCCTCCCCAAAAAGCGGGGTATACTGACTATCTTTCCCCGACACCCGATGTCAACATCCTCGCCGGAGGACGATCGATCGTTTGGGGAGAGGCGTGTGTCGAAAAAGGAACTGGCGGAGCGGGTCCCGCTACAATCCCGGCCGGGCTATCTGGTCCGCCGTCTGCACCAGATCCATACCGCGTTGTTCCTGGAAGAATGCGGGCACTTCGCCATCACGCCGGTGCAGTATGGGCTGATGACCGCCCTGCGGCGCGAGCCCGGTCGCGATCAGGCATCGCTCGGCGCCGAGGTCGGGATCGATCGGACCAATGCCGCCGATGTGTTGGAGCGACTGGCGGAGCGGGGTCTGATCCGGCGCGAACGCAGTGCCAGCGACCGACGGTCCAAGGTGGCGTCCCTGACCGAGGCCGGCGAAGCGCTGACCGAACAGATGTACGCGCATATGCTCCGCGCGCAGGAACGGTTGTTGGAGCCGCTGGCGCCGGAGTTCCGGCCGGCCTTCCTGGCGATGCTGCGCCAATTGGTCGAGGTGGCCGGGTGAGCCCTTGGCGGCCCCGCGTTCCAGGATTTTCGGCCCGCCAGGATTTTCGGTTTCTTCATCCTCTTCGCAGCACAGTCGCGGAAACGTGTCGCGAAGGGCTCTCCGATGAAATTCGACAATCTGCGGTTATCCGTCAAAATCGGCGCCATGATCGGCGTAGCGATCATCTGTCTGGCATCGGCCTCGACCCTGGCACTCTATCTTTCCTACGATCGAATGGTCGCGGACCGGTATGGCAAGGTCCAGGCCGCGGTCGATATGGCCAAAGGTTTGGCCGCCGCTTTGGACAAACAGGTTCAGGCCGGCTCGCTCAGTAAGCCGGATGCCCTTCAACGGTTTCGCGACACACTGAACGCCGAACGCTTCGATGACGGTAACTACATCGGTGCATACGGGTATGACGGCGTGACGATTGCCCTACCACCGTCACCCGCCCTCGTCGGCTCGAAGAATCCGGCCAAGGACGATGACGGCGCGAGTCTCGTCATGAAGATCGTCGATACGGCAAAAGCCGGTGGTCACGGGCCGCTCGCCTATCATTATCCCCATCCGGGATCCACGGTGCCGGCCTTGAAATGGGGCGCGGTCGAAGATTTCGCACCCTGGCAGATGGTGATTTTTTCAGGCATCTACCTCGATGATCTCAATGACGAACTCGTGCGCATGGTCGGTGCTCTCAGCCTGATCGTCGCGCCGCTGCTGATCGTGTTGGTCGGCATCGGCGCGTTGACGTATCGGTCGATCGTCGGTGGGTTGACCCGCCTGGCCGGGGATATGCGGAACCTCGCCGGCGGCGATCATGCCGCGTCGGTCTCGGGGACCGAGCGGAAGGACGAGGTCGGGTTGATGGCCCGGGCGGTCCAGGTCTTCAAGGAAGCGATGCTCGATGCTGATCGACTGGCCGCCGAGCAGCAGGTCGAACACCAGGCGAAGGAGCGTCGGTCGGCGGCGCTTGAAGCGCTGACGCGAAGCTTCGAGGGCAAGGTCGGGCAATTGGTGAAATCGCTCTCGACGGCCTCGACGGGGATGAAGACGACCGCCGAATCGATGGCCTCCACCGCTCAGCGGACGGATTCCCAGGCCATGATGGTGGCGTCCTCGGCCGAGCAGACCGCGGCGAATGTGCAGACCGTGGCCGTGGCGACCGAGCAACTCGCCTCCTCGATCCAGGAAATCTCCCACCAGGTGGCGCAGTCATCGGCGATCGCCAGCCGCGCGGTCGACGCCGCCCAGCGGACCAATGTCACGGTCCAGACGCTGGCGACCGGGGCCGAAAAGATCGGCGAGGTGGTCAAGTTGATCAGCGATATCGCCAGCCAGACCAACCTGTTGGCGCTGAATGCCACGATCGAGGCGGCGCGCGCGGGCGAGCACGGCAAGGGCTTCGCCGTGGTCGCGAACGAGGTCAAAAGTCTGGCCAACCAGACCGCCCGGGCGACCGAGGATATCGCCGCCCAGATCAGCGAGATCCAGGGGGCAACCCAACAGGCGGTGAGCGCCATCCAGGGCATCGGGGCGACGATCACCGAGATCAGCGCGATTGCTGGAACCATCGCCGCGGCGGTCGAGGAGCAGGGGGCGGCGACCCAGGAGATCGCCCGCAACGTGCAGCAGGCGGCGCAAGGTACGGGTGAGGTGACCGAGAATATCGGTACGGTGAAGCAGGCTTCGGCCGATGCCGGTGCCGCGGCTCGAAACGTGCTCGCAGCCGCCGATGACGTGTCGCGGCACGCCGTCGATCTTAGCCAGGAAGTCGATGGCTTCCTGGCCGGGGTGAAGGCCGCTTGACCGCACCCCCGAGCGAGTGACGGCCCCCTAGGGCAGGCACCATCGGTCGCATTCCTCGGTGGGTGATCGTTCACATCTGACCCGCGGGGCTTGGCGCGACGATAGCGTCCCACTCCGGCATGGAGAGATGGAGCACCTGGTAGCGGATGCCGGATGTCTTGTGGACCGCATCCCGCCAGAGCGTGAAATGCACCAAGCTCCAGCTCAGCGGATCTATCGCCAGCGCGCTGGAATGGACGCCGGGCAGGTTTGCCCGCCGCCGCATCTGGCCGCGCGCCGCCTCGACCGCCGCGGTCGGATCGGCGTCGGCGGCGATCGGCTCGATAAGCCGGGTCGCCTGCGCGGGGGCCGATCCCCATGCCGGTCCCTGGGCGCAGGCCACGCCTGTCCAGTGCCGCACGGCAGGGCGGCCGAACGAGGCGACGATGTTGCCGAAACCGCCGCCTCCCCACAGGAAGCGGTTCATGCCGCCGATCGAGGACCA
>DATMGU010000130.1:0-59345 GCA_035555315.1 Allostellaceae bacterium | reverse complement strand
CCGGACGAGGCCGCTGCTTTCGAGCACCGCCAGATGCTGCATCACCGCCGGCAGCGACATGGCGAGCGGACGCGCCAGATCGCTGACCGAAACCGGCCCCCGCGACAGACGCTCCACCATCGCCCGCCGCGTCGGATCGGCAAGGGCCTGGAAGGTCAGATCGAGCGGCGATAATTGGTTAAGCATATCCTTTAGTATTACAGCCCGGATAGTTAGGCAATGGCTTTAGTGTTTCCATCCATAGTCAGCATGGCGATCGGGCACCGAAGCCGGGTTAACAGGATTGGGCGGTAAGGATGGAAACAGGCTATGCGCCTGGCCTAATGCTGCTGCCGGTCAGGCATCTAACATCAGAAGCGTTGAACAGCCCTGCTTCATAGCCGCAGTTGCCTGTGGAGACCCTCGCACAACGGAGTATCCCTCGCCTTGAAGCTTTCGGGCTCTCATCGCTCGGAGAAGCTACGGATGAGCGCTACAAGTTTGCCCTGGCCGTGCATTTCAGTCTTTTCGAAGACGTGGGCGAGATGAGAGCGTACCGTAGCGCGACCGAGGTGCAGGGTCTCAGCGATCTCGTTAAGATTAAGACCGCCAGCGAGTAATACAGCGATCTCTGTTTCTCGCGGTGTGAGCCCGAAAGCTTTCGCGGCCCCGATTCTGTCAATCCGGATAGGTAAATCCAGTTCCTTGATGAAGATTGCGACCTGTGGCCTGTGTATGCCCGGGAGCATTGTCTCAGCCTGTCCTATTGGGAGCAAGGTAAGAACGAGAGGCACACGACCTGATGGCCGTATCAGCCTATACTGTTGATCTACGTTGCCTATAGTCGCCGCAGTGATCGCCTCACGCAGTTGTCGCGTGGCAATTGGCGTCGCTGCTGTTAGCCCAATTTCTCGCACAGTCAGGCCATCGCTTTCGGCGGCAAGAGCTCGTGCCCGTTCGTTCAAGAATAAGGGCCGACCCCTCCCATCCACTAAAATAACGCCCTCGCGAAGCCGATCGAGCACACCTCCAAAGCCTGCGCGGTCTTCGTGCGCAGCGACCAGCCGTTGGTGTAACTCGACGCTCGTTGACAGAAAGGGCGAAAGGCTCTGGAAATTTAAGATATCCTGAAGATCGAAATCACCGTAGCGCTGCGGCCGGCAAACAGCGAGAAAGCTGGACCAATGCTGGGCCTCGTGTCTCAGCGCTATCGCGTAGAACCCATTTGCCGGCCGCACGACCTCATTATAGAAATCGCATTGCTCGAATTGCCGGTCAGCGACCAACTGCGACCAAGACGTGACGCGGGCGAGCGGTAGCATGCGTGCGAAGGGCGCCATAAGAACATGCGCCTCCGGCGAGAGAAATCGTTTGAACTCATCCTCACCCATTCGTGCGCATGTCGCGACAGTGTTCTCGCCGCTGACCTTGTCGTGGACGATCACCATGGCATGCTCGCCGCTCAGCAGGTCAACCATGTCAGCAAGCGGTGCCTGCCAAGATCCGTCCGTGGCAGCGTTGGAGAGTTGCTGCGCGACCTGCAAAACGTCCTTTAGCCTATTCATGCCACACCTCCATCAAATGGATGAAGCCGAGCCTATAAAACGCAATCTATGGTGATTGTGCATTAGGGTCCAGTCAACTCGCGAAGGAACTGCTTATGTCACTGTTCATCGAGCTGGCAAGGGTCGTTGCGAGTCTGGAATGGTCGCGCAATCGACCTTCGTGCGCTACATCCTAGCCATATGGGTCTCCGATTCTGCGAGCAAAACTGGTGGCCTGGAATATACCATGCCGTTCGGGGGCCGGTATTCTCCATTCTATGTCGCTTGTCCTGCCGAGGCTATTAAACCCCGAACATTGCTGTTCAGCATCCGGCGAAGGAACCGCGCTCTTGCCGCCGTTTTGAAGCATATCCGATCGGGCCAAACTTGACCGCGTCGGTCCACCATTTCTCGGTCGAGCTAGGAGGACTCCGGATCACGGTCAAGCTCCGGATCACGGTCAAGAATGTCTCCGCCAAGCGGCCGTCCCCGAGGGCCGAAGTCGGCCGATCGTGTCACAAACGAAGAAAGGATCGTCATGTCTTTCCAGGATGGCTTTACTCAATCGCTGAACCAAGCAGGCATTTCGATTGATGCCAGCTTGATACCTGATCAAAGCTCTGTCTCGTCGGATCTCGATTCGCTGCAGACCTGGCTGGCGTCGCTTGAGCCCGACACCATGACAGCAATCGATCAGGTGTCCGGTGAAAATCCGGTAAAAGCGGGCCTGGCCGATCCGTCGGTTGCGATCGTGTCGGCCATCGGACCTGTTCTGAAGGCCGTCGACGCCGCGCCAGCCGCATTCTCGATTTCCGCGACGCTAGCGATGCTGCGGCAGGCCTTCGACGCCGGCTCCGCCGAAGCGTAGCAACTAGTTCGCACAACCTAATTTCAGACTGGAGTGTCATCATGGCATCTTGGGACGATTTCAAACAGTGCATGCGGGCTCAGGCCAATCTTGATTTGGAGGCGATCGATGTGGCGTGGATTCAGCCTCTCAAGGATCTCCAACTGTGGTGGGATCGACAGGGGCCCCAGACCAAAGCCTATGTAAACTTGTTCACTTCGGGGTTGGGTGGGAGCGCTCTCATAGCCTTCATTGTCCGGGTCACAGGTGCTTCGGCCGCGGCGTTGTTGAGTTCCGCACTGGAGTCGCTCGGCGCGGTTATCGTAGGCGTGGCGCTCGGGCTCACATTGGCCGCCATGGCACAGTGCGGCATTCAGACCGTCGACATTCCCGCGACTTGACATGCGCCTGCCTGCGGCCGGGCCGCGCTAACTCACGGTAGCCGGTGGAAGGCAATGTACCCGCTCCGCCTCTCGGCAAAGGGTCTTTGATATGGCATTGCGACAGATTGAGACGTCGTATCGGCAGGGCGACGGCGCGGTTGCTCGCGTGAACCGTTGTGTACGTTGCCTCAAAATAGGCTCGGTGGAAACCCCAGGCTAACCAAAAATTCGCGCAAAAGAAGTATTGTAAAGATTACCAAGTTGATGGAAAGGATTTGAGATGGCTGATTTTGTTTCAGGCGTGGGGCCCCTGTTTGGCCCAGATTTCGTAGTTATCACCGTGAACGATGAGACTGGAACGAGATTCGATGTCAACGTGTATCCGGACGCCCACAACCCTGAACTGCACCAAGCGGGATTTCCAACTCAGTATTACTTTCAGCCAGCGCAAGTTTATCTGGCACGAAAACACGATTTTCCGGACGACTTCGATTTTGTAATGACTCTTTTCAAAGGTCTGGGATCGGAAGAAACCAGCATCACGCCAGAAGAACTCGCTGGTTCCACAACTGAGTTGGGCGGTGGCTACTGTACATTCTCCACCACATTCGCGATTCCGCCCAGCGTCATCGATGGCGTCATCGCCAAACTCAAGACGCGGGAGCATGCGGAGCCAATTCCTCGTTTGGCGCCGTTTTTCAACTATCAAGGTGGTGACCCCGATCCTGGGTTAGGAATAGTTCCAATAACCAGCAGCAGTGTCGTATGTTCTGTTCAGGATCCGAATATTACGGGTGGAAAAATCCTGATGACTGCCCAATATAGTCAAAAAGGCAGCATTGAAGAGCATGGAATAAGCACTTTCCTTATCAGTTGCAATCTTTTCGCTGCCGGCGAAATTGCGTCAGCACTAAAGGCCGGCGCATCGCCGCCTTTCATCGTCATCAATATCCTCAAGGAGGCTTATTACATCAACGGCGTCACGATCGTCGTGAATGTTGATGTGGACAAAGTCTACGATTCTTTCTCCTTCGCTGTGAGTACGGGCAGCCTTTTCGGAATCGATGGAGGAACCGCCGAGGCGGCATGGTCTAGCTGCCTCACCAGTGGAGGTGTCACGACCCACATCACTCAAAACGGGACCGTTCTCGACGAGGGAACTACCAAGTGGGTCAACGAAAACCTAGACAAAATGAAGCAAACTGCAATGGATTTGGTCAAGGCTGAAATCTTCGACTTTGATCCATCCAAGACCGATTCTAAGGCCACGACTTCTGGTCGAGGCTGGTTCAGCGAAATATTTGGTGGAACCTCTGTCTCGCTAAAGTCCGACCATCAACGCCGCAGCGTGCACTTTTCCCAGACGTTGATCCTCGACGAGACGATCTCCGTGGAACATGCGGTCACGGGAGACCTCAACGACTTGCTGCCTGCGGTGCGAGCCAACCTGAACAAGTACCTTTTCGTTATCGATATCGGTGAGTTCTTCAAAAAAGTGCAAGTTGTAGCGGTCAGCAAGATCAACTTCAGTGAAAAGCTGCCTGACGGCACGGACCTGAAAGATCCATTGGCCGGGGCACAGATTGAAGTTGGCTATCCGGATTTCTCGAGCCCGGTCGAAAACGGCGTCCCGAATCTACGTATGTTGGGTGAAGGGCAGCATTATCTTCCAGCGCAAACCGCTATGAAAGGGCCAGTTTCGCCTGCCATCTGGGACGCGGGCACGCCAAACGACATGGTAAGTATTTCTTTCCTGCGCCTAGACAATCCAGTTCCACAATGGCCAAAAGATCAGATCAAGCTGCGCCGTAAACTGATATTCGACGGACAAGATCCACGTGTGAACCTCTCTAAGGCTATAGCTCCGCACGATCCAGCCATAGCCGAGTTGGAAGAACTCTCCGCCGACCACTTCCCCATTCTAACCGCGTCGGCGGTCGGATACATATTTGTGCGATTCTATCTAACCCAGCATCTTCCATCAAACATTACTGTCACGATCACTCCGAAGATCGGAACTGATACCTACTCGCCAATCGTGGTCACATCATCCAACGTAAAGGATGCAATTTGGGAGATCTTTTCGGATAAATACGCTCTTGAATCCGAATTTTCCTACACAGTTCAAGTCCAGATCGATGGACCCAACTTTACCGACGATCCAGTGATCTATTCCTTGCCGGCGCCTGTAGTCGTTCCAGCGATTGGCCCCGTCAAGTGGCTACATATGCTGCCCGTACAACTGCCGAATGTTCCAGCCGACAAAAAAGATATCGTCAATGCTTATGTGAAGAGTGCGACCTTGGCGCCCGTGTAAATACGCTGTTCACTCCTTTCAGGCATGTGCGCAAGTCAACCAAAGCATGGTTCGGCCACCCCCGACCTGCCAACTGCCTGCTTTCAAGCTCCGTTATGTTCATCAGAGGAGATCATGGCTGACGAAATCGATCAATTTTTCGACAATTTTCTGGCTACGGGGGGCGCACCGTGGATCGCAAGTCGCACTGGTGACAGCGTTGACGCCACACCGGACACGAGGCTGCCGCCTGGCATCTTAGATCTGCCGCAGCTCGACGCGGTCTTTCCAGCCAATATGTTGTCGTCGAGCACAAATAAGAGTTGGTACATCCCAGCCTTCGATCTGCTCGCAGACGATGAGGCGTTCCATTTTGACGTAGTTCAAAGTGCTGACGGGGTCACTCCCGAGGGCAAGCCGGTCAATGCGGCAACGCTCACCCTGTCTTTAAAGAGCGAGATTCCCGCCAACTTGAAACCTATCATCGGCAAACCGGGAGCGCCGGGGCACGCCGACACCGTGCCGGACCTCACCCTCATCGCGACGCTATTGGTACCCGTCACCACCCGGAATGGCTCCTTGCAGAGTCAAACGACCCAAGGCACAGTCATGCGGCAATCCGATGGCACCTACCAGGCAACCTTTGCATTGTCGCAGGGCCCAGTTGAAGCGGCATACGAACACCTGACCAATCTTGGTGGCGCTACGCTGGAACTTTCTTTGACTTACAGCGGTTGGCAACTCACGCAAGTCATTCTAGATCCGCTGTTGGGTCGCTATCACTTCAAGACATTCGGCGACGGTTCGCAAGGTGCTTCGATCCCCGTCAATTCTGGGTTCCATTTCCGATACTTCCCGGTAACGGCGCGGCTCCCGCCTTCGCCGCCCCCTCGTGTGTTACCGATTGGGCTAAGCTTTGCTACCGACGCATTTCGCTCGCGGTTTAGGATCAAGATGCGAGATGGACACACCCGTCCCATCATCGACGCCAACGATCTCGATGAATTTGCCGCAGATCGTTCGGAATACCGCGAACTCACCTCTTTAGGTGATGTGCAGACGAACTACCCTTCGCTGCGGCGACTCTATCTGGGGCAGATCAGTGGAGTTGTTGTTGCTGTCCCTGCGCGCTATGGCATCCTTCACGGAGCTTCGGGCTTGTCGGCGGAGTGTGACGCTGTCGTTGATCCATCCAGCAGTCTCTCCGGAAGTCGCTTTCATTTTACCTTCACCATCGCCCCGATGGTGGACCCAATCGACTTGGCAAAGCTTGGGGCCGCGTTGCGCGGAGCGCCAGAGGCGACTGGCCGCGACCTGCGCCTTGCTCTGCCCAGTGGCCTGGACCCGAGGAATCCGTCGACCCTTAACGGATTTCCTTCGGCAAAGACAACCTTTGCGGATGGATTCTCTCCGCATACCATAGAGGTTTCGGTCGAAATCGCTGATGACCGTGATGTACCATCAATCACCAACGTGAATCTTTTCTTAGGCGAACTTGCCTCGGCCGGCGAAGCGCCCCTGTTCGCCAACCTGACCGTTCGCCTTGACGATCTCTTCGTCGAACCGGTCGAAACACTGGCGACGCTGAACCTACACCAGACGGCTGTTTCGGACGATCTCAGCGCCGAGATCGCACCCGGCCCTCCTCCAGTCGCTTCAGCGACGAATAAGGGGCCTTTCGACCTGGTCCTCGATCGATTTGCCTTGCTGCCTCAGTTGGTCATAACGGAACTTCACGGCAAAGCGCTGGGAGCCGGCCAGTCAACCACTTTGACCACCGACGCCACCGGGGCGGTTTCCGTCGTGGTCGCACGCTCCTTATTAGCGCCCAATCCGATCCCAAAAAAGACAATGCTTGAGTTCATCAAATTCAACACACAAACCGTGCAGGAGATTCAACACGCCCTGACCGTGCAGGCCGCGATCGATTTTTCAACTGCGAAGATTACATCCATCAGCGTCGCCTTTGTGCTGGCTGAGGCACCGGCTCTGGCGGTGCCTTCATTGACGTTGGTGGCATCGCACATGATCGACTTCGTCCACGTGCTGATCCCCGTCGACACCGCGGTCACCGGACTTGAAGCCGTGGTGACACTGACAATCACAACCCCTTCGGGCGTGCGGAATTTCTCCCTCAGCCATGATTTTGTCGACGAACCGATCCTTACCATCACGAAAAACACGATAGCTTGAGGTGATCTGCCCTTGTGATGGCGTTGTTGCATGTGTATCCGGTCGAGATCGATATCCAACTACATGATCAGGTAGTCCCTGGACCTCGAATCGGCCACGAATGACCAGCGTCGAGGATCGAGCCATGGCCATTGTCGCCATCCTCCCGACCTATTCACGCCATGTCCGCATCCCACCAAAGGCCACGGTCGCTCATTCGGTTTGACCAATGGATGACGTACCGACCAAGCTCCCCCACAAGCGCCCTGGTGGAGATCTCCGCGACAACGGTGCTATATGACGCCGTTCCCTCTCCCAGTATCGGTTCCCGTCATGTCCGTCGTCGTCCGCTTCGCCCCCTCGCCCACCGGCTACCTGCATATCGGTGGCGCGCGGACGGCGTTGTTCAACTGGCTCTATGCGCGGCACCATGGCGGCGTGTTCCGGCTGCGCATCGAGGATACCGACAAGGCGCGCTCGACCCAGGCCGCGACGGACGCGATCATCGAGGGCCTGCGCTGGCTCGGCCTCGATTGGGACGACGAGATCGTCCTGCAATCCGAGCGGATGCCGCGCCATGCCTCGGTCGTCGGCGAGATGCTGGCGAACGGCACCGCCTATCGCTGCTATTGCTCGCCCGAGGAGCTGGAGGCGATGCGCGCCAAGGCCCGCGCCGAGGGCAGGCCGATCCGCTATGACGGCACCTGGCGCGACCGCCCGGCCAGCGAGGCGCCGGCCGGCGTGCCGCCGGTCATCCGGCTGCGCGCGCCGCAAACCGGCGAAACGGTGATCCAGGACGGCGTGCAGGGCGAGGTGCGCGTCGGCAACGAGCAGCTCGACGATCTGGTGCTGCTGCGCGCGGACGGGTCGCCGACCTATATGCTGTCTGTCGTGGTCGACGATCATGACATGGGGATCACCCATGTGATGCGCGGCGACGATCACCTGACCAACACCTTCCGCCAGGTGCAGATCTATCGCGCGCTCGGCTGGGACGTGCCGGGCTTCTCGCATATCCCGATGATCCACGGTCCGGACGGCGCCAAGCTGTCGAAACGGCATGGTGCGCTCGGCATCGAGGCCTATCGCGATATGGGCTATCTACCGGAGACGCTGCGCAATTACCTGCTGCGCCTCGGCTGGGGTCATGGCGACGAGGAGATCATCTCGACCGAGCAGGCGATCGCCTGGTTCGATCTGCCGGGCATCGGCCGTTCGCCGGCACGCCTCGACTTCGCCAAGCTGGAAAACCTCAACGGCCATTACCTGCGCGCGGCCGAGGATGGTCGGCTGGTCGACCTCGTCGCCGACCGGCTGGGACCGCTCGACGCCGAGCAGCGCCGACGGCTGCGGGACGGCATGGATGGCCTCAAGGCGCGCGCGAAGACGCTTGTGGAACTGGCGCAGAACGCCGGCTTCTACGCCGTAGCACGGCCGATCCCGTTGGACGACAAGGCGGCCGCCCTGGCCACGTCGGCGACGGCGGTTCTGCTGGCCGGCCTGGCGACCGCCTTGGCCACGACCGAGCCCTGGACCGACGAGGCGATCGAAGCGACGGTGCGCGGCCATGCCGAGACCGCCGGCGTGAAGCTGGGCGCCATCGCCCAGCCGCTACGCGCGGCCTTGAGCGGCGCCACGGTTTCACCCGGCATCTTCGAGATCATGCGGGTTCTGGGACGGCCGGAGACGCTCGGTCGGATCGCCGATTTTTCCAGCCGCGCCGGTATTTGACGGCGCCTCCTCGCACGCCATTTGATTACCCGCGCGGAGGGGCATATTCTGCACTGCAACAGGTTCTGCATCGTTACGATTCCGTAGAGGAACTTCCGAATGGACAGCAACGCGTCGAAGGCCAGTGTCACAAGCAACGAGTCGGTGACCCTGATCGACAACAGCACGGATCGCCGCATGACCATGCCGCTGATGGCAGGGTCCGTCGGTCCCAAGGTCATCGACGTCCGCAAGCTTTATAACGAGCTCGGCTATTTCACCTACGATCCGGGTTTCACCTCGACCGGCAGCTGTGAGTCGAAGATCACCTATATCGACGGCGATGTCGGCGAGCTGATGTATCGCGGCTACCAGATCCAGGATCTGGCCGAGCAAAGCGATTTCATGGATGTCTCGTATCTGCTGTTGAACGGCGAATTGCCGACCGAAACGCAGAAGCACAAGTTCGAGCACGACATCACCATGCACACAATGGTGCATGAGCAGTTGACGACGTTCTATCGCGGCTTCCGGCGCGACGCGCATCCGATGGCCATCATGTGCGGCGTAGTCGGTGCCCTGTCGGCCTTCTATCACGACTCGACGGACATCCATGACGCGCGGCAGCGGGAGGTCGCGTCGTATCGGCTGATCGCCAAGATGCCGACATTGGCGGCGATGGCCTACAAATACTCGGTCGGCCAGCCGTTTATGTATCCGAACAACTCGATGAGCTATGCCGAGAACTTCCTGCAGATGACGTTCGGCGTGCCCTGCGAGCCGTATAAGCCGAGCCCGACCGTCGTGCGCGCCATGGACCGGATCTTCATCCTGCATGCCGATCACGAGCAGAACGCATCGACCTCGACCGTGCGGTTGGCCGGCTCCAGCGGTGCCAACCCCTTCGCGTGTATCGCCGCCGGCATCGCCTGTCTGTGGGGCCCCGCCCATGGTGGCGCCAACGAGGCCGTGCTGAAGATGCTGGGCGAGATCGGCCATGTCGACCGCATCCCGGAATTCGTCAAGCGCGCCAAGGATAAGAACGATAGCTTCCGGCTGATGGGCTTCGGCCATCGCGTCTATAAGAACTTCGATCCGCGCGCCAAGATCATGCGCGAGACCTGCCACGAGGTGCTGGACGAGCTTGGCAGCCACAACGATCCGCTGCTGAAGCTGGCGATGGAGCTGGAGCGCATCGCGCTCGAGGATGACTACTTCATCGAGAAGAAGCTCTATCCGAACGTCGATTTCTATTCCGGCATCATCCTGAAGGCGCTGGGCTTCCCGGTGTCGATGTTCACCGTGCTGTTCGCCATCGCGCGGACGGTCGGCTGGGTCGCCCAGTGGAACGAGATGATCGAAGATCCGTTCCAGAAGATCGGCCGGCCTCGACAGCTTTACACGGGGGCCGCCGAGCGGGCGTATGTGCCCCTCACCAAGCGTGGATAACGGGTCGTCCCACGTTCATTGGACCAGCTCCGGTACGAAGCCACCGGATCGGCTCGCCGATCCGGTGGCGGCACCAGCATCCCGCTCCCGCGTGCCGGTCAACGACAACAAGCTTCCCTTGGCGCTGCGCCTTAAGCGCCGCGCTCTGCTCATCCTGACGATCTGCGTCGCTGCCTGGCTGGCCTGGACCAGGCTGCACTAATCGGGGCGTGAACCCATAAATTGAGAGTAGTCGACGGAGGTCCGCTTTTGGTGCGTATTTTCGGACTCAAGTCGGCATTGCGTGAGGCCCGAAAAGTGCCATTTTCGACCGTCGACCACGCGACTAATTGAGTTTCTCGTTTCGGCCGCTTCGCGATCGAATTTCCGAAATTCGAAAGGCGTGGTCATGGTTGCAGATGAGCTGTCATGTCTTCTATGTGCGGCAACTCAGAATATCGGCAGCTCGGTCGAAAATCTGTTGGCTAACATGGCTGGCGCCACGCACGACTTCAAGCTTCCAGCCCAATTGTACGCCAAGACGGCTGGCAAGCTCCGTGCAATGTTCGAAGTGCCAGTGTCCTCTGGCAAGTCTGTGTGGTCCTTGAGCCATCGCGACATCATTTCGGGGTAAGTCTGGCGCTGCCGTATCCGTGTCGGCATCTCCCAGCAAGAGTACGAGCGGGCAGGCGAAATATCGGCGGAGATGGCTCTCATCCAGATCAAGGCCTCCCATGCCAACGGGATATTCAGCCTGAAGATCAGGCAGCATGTAGACCCCACTATTCGAAGCGACCACCCTATCGACGGCAGTGGCCTCGGTGAGCGCGAGATATCGCAACACGTACTGTGAGCCCGCCGAGTTTCCGAACATTCTGAAGGTCGTCCTATTGGAGCCGATCGCATGTCGGACTTCTTGGAATAACCTGTCGACTATTCCAAAATTCCATTCATTTCTCAAAAAGACGCTGTTGCTCGGCGGAGGAAGTCGCACCCCACCGAAGTTGTAGGCATAGACATCGGGGAACTGATGAATGCCGAATTCAGGGACTAGGACGATTTGTCCATTGCGCGAGGCGCGATCGGCCAAGGCGTCACGAAAGGCTTCAGCCGCCCGGTCAAGACCATGCATAGCGATGACGATTGGCGCATTGCGAACATTTGAATGGGGGCACGCGTAAAAAACACGAATCGAACCGGATGCTGGAACAGCACGATCAGAGAACACGAAGAATCCCACACCTGGGCGTAAGAGGCTCTGATTCATTGATGACAGCTCTACATCTTTATCGCGCACGCAATATCGGCGTATCGCGACCCGATACGACAAAGCAGCGGCCAACTATCTGGCCTTCTTCAAGCTCACGTCTATCCGCATTTGGCTAAGCACTAATGCGTCCGCGCCCTAAGCAAACCTTATTGATGTTATTGGGACTCCGAAGCGGCCCGTTCGGCCGTTAGTTCCAGAATCCGATCCGCCGCCCGCAAGCTGGGGGCGATCTCGCCATGGCCGATCCGCCGCAGCGCCTCGCGGCATCCGTCGATTTGGCGTTGTCGCGCGTCGGCATCGGTCAGCAACGTTTCGACCTCGGCGGCAAGTCCGACCGGTTCGCATTTCGCTGCCAGCAATTCCGGAATGATCGGCTGATCAAGGATGATATTGACCAGCGACGCATACTGGATCTTGACCGCGAACTTCAGGGCCCAGGCGGTCACCGCCCAGATGCGATAACCGATCACCATCGGCAATCCGGCCAGCGCCAGTTCGAGGGATACCGTGCCGGAGGCGGCCAGCGCCACGTTACCCGCCGCAAAGCTATCGAACTTCTCCGCCTTGCCGGAAACGAGCAGCGTACGAACCGGCCAATCGGCGATCCCGGCCGCCACCGTGGCGGCGACGGTTTCGACCGTGGGCACCACCACCTGCAGATCGGGAAACCGGGCGGCGAGCCGCTCGACCGTCGCCCGAAACACTGGCAGCAGGCGGCGCACCTCGCTGCGGCGGCTGCCCGGCAGCGCGATCAGCAGAGGTACCTCGGCCACGATGCCATGGCGCGCGCGGAATGCCGGCCCGTCACCACGATCGGCGCCCCCTTCGATGACCGGATGACCGACATAGCTCGTCGGCAGGCCGACCTTGACGAAATGCGGCGGTTCGAACGGCAGAAGGGTCAGCAGATGGTCGTACCACCGCGCCGCTTCCCGCGCGCGATGCTCGCGCCAAGCCCAGACCATCGGCGCCACATAATGGATCAGCAACGGCCGCCGGGGCTTATGGTGCAGCTTCTCGGCGACGCGGAAGCAGAACCCCGAGCTGTCGATGGTCACGAGCGCCACCGGGGCCAGCCGATCGATCTCATCCGCCGTCTCGCGGACCAGCCGAAGCAGCTTGAAGGCCTGCGGCAAGACCTCCACCATCCCCATGATCGCGAGGTCCGAGAGGGCGATGGGTGAGCGAATGCCCTCCTCCGCCATCTGCTCGCCGCCGATCCCGGCGAAGCGGATATGACCGTCGGTGCGTTGGCGCAAGGCCCGGATAAGGCTGGCGCCGATCAGATCACCCGACGGCTCCCCGGCGATCACATAGATCAACGGCGCATCGGCCGGTCCGAGAACCGTCACGACTTGGCCGTTTCCGGCGTCCAGCCGGTCACGAACAGGCCCAGCCGGTCCGCCACCTCGATCAGCGCCACGCGGTCGACGATCAGGCTCGACCCGGCCTCGATCGCGATGCCGACCAGCCCCGCGGCGGCGGCCCGCTCGACGGTTCGCGGACCGATCGTCGGTAAATCCGCCCGCTTCTCCTGTCCCGGTTTCATCGCCTTCACCAATACCCCACCCGGCCCATCTCGACGCAACGGCCCACACCGGTCGATCAGCGCGTCGGTACCTTCCGCCGCCTCGACGCCCAGCACCATGCCTTGCTGGACGATCACCGCCTGGCCGACATCGTACCTGCCGAGGCCCTGCGCGACCTCGATGCCCCGCGCGATATCGCGCGCGGCCTGCTCGTCGGGAAGATGCCGGCCATAGGCACCCGCGACGGCGACGGCGTCGGTCAGCACGGCATCGATGCCGACCAAGGCGAAGCCCTCGGCTTCCAGTTCCTTGATCAGGGCGGCCAGCAGGCCGTCATCGCCCATCACGCGCATGCCGATCTTGGCCAGGATTCGCGCACCACGGAGATCCGGGCGCAGCGTGAGGAGGCTGGGCCGCCGCATGCCGCCCGCCATGACCAAGGTCCTGACGCCTTCGGCATGCAGGGTATCGAGGATCGTTCCGGCCGCACCCAGCCGAATCCAGGCATGCGGCACATCGGCCACGGTGGCGGGATCGGTCTCGCCGGGAAAGGCCACCACGAAGACAGGCCGGCCGGTTTGCCGGCAGCGTTCCACCAAGCGAGCCGGCAGGGTGCCACCGCCGGCGAGGATACCGAGCTTGGTCTGCGTAGCTCCGGCCGATGTGGCGAGGGTCATATCCGACCGGCTTTACGCGCCATTCGTCGGCTTGGGTTGACAGATCGCCCGGCTGGAATCGGCGCGGATGAAGGCGACGATTTCCATCACCGGGCCGACGCCCTGGAAGTGCCGTGCGACATCGTCCAGCCGTTCCGCCAGCGTGCCTTCCTGCGCGAACAGCATCCGATAGGCGCTGCGCAGCGACTGGATCGCGTCCTTACCGAAACCGCGCCGCTGCAAGCCGCGCAGGTTGAGACCCGATAGCCGCGCCCGGTCGCCCATCACCAGGCCATAGGGGATGACATCGTTTTCGACACCGGTCATGCCGCCGATCATCGCCTGCTGGCCGATCCGCACGAATTGATGAACCGCGCAAATTCCGCCGAAGAACGCGAAATCGCCGACGGTCACGTGACCGGCTAGGGTCGATTGATTCGCCAGGATGACGTGATCGCCGACCGTGCAGTCATGGGCGACATGGCTGCTGGCCATGAACAGGCAGTGATCGCCGATGACGGTTTTCATACCGCCACCCGTGGTGCCCGGGTTCATCGTCACATATTCGCGGATCGTGTTGTGGGCGCCGATCTTCAGCGTCGACGGCTCGCCCTGATACTTCAGATCCTGCGGCTGATGGCCGATCGAGGCGAACGGGAAAATGCGCGTGGCCTCGCCGATCGTGGTTCGACCGGCGACCACCACATGCGATATGAGCTCGACCCGCGATCCCAGTTCGACATCCGGACCGACCAAGCAATAGGGACCGATGACGACGTCCGAGGCGATGCGAGCGGCGGGATCGACGATCGCCGTCTCATGGATTTTGGTCATCCGACGTCGCCGGGCGCATCGTTCATGATCATGGCGGTGTAGGTCGCCTCGGCCATCAGCACGCCGTCGACATGGGCCTCGCCGCTGAATTTCCAGACATTGGCCCGGTTGCGCAGCTTGGTCACCCGCACCCGCAGCGTATCGCCCGGCCCCACCGGACGACGGAAGCGCGCATCGTCGATGCTCATGAAATAGACCAGTTTGCCCTGGCTATTCATGCCCAGCGAGTGCACCACCAGACAGGCGGCCGTTTGCGCCATCGCCTCGATGATCAGGACGCCGGGCATCACCGGCTTACTGGGGAAATGGCCCTGGAAATGCGGTTCGTTGATCGACACGTTCTTGATGCCGACGGCGCTCACATGCGGAACGATCTCGACCAGCTTCTCGATCATCAGGAACGGGTATCGGTGGGGAATGAGCTGCATGATCTGAAGCACATCCAGATCGGGCACCGGCCCGTTTTGCTCGGCGGCATCCATAACTTAAGTATCCTTCTTACTTACCAGCCGATCGAGGTATGCCACCTGCTTCAACCAGCGCCTCATCGGTACTGCCGGAACCCCGCCGACGGCGGCTTGGGCGGGAACATCGCGCATCACGCCACTTTTTCCGGCGATCTTCGCCCCATCGCCGATCGTCAGATGACCCGTCACGCCGGTTTGACCGCCGACCATGACGAAATCCCCGAGCTTGGTACTGCCGGCTACGCCAGCCTGGGCGACGATCACGCAGCCACGTCCCAACACGACGTTGTGGCCGATTTGTACCAGATTATCAATCATCGATCCCGAACCGATCACCGTATCCGGGCCGGCACCGCGATCGACCGTCGTGTTTGCGCCGATTTCCACATCATCGCCGATAATGACGCGACCGAGTTGTGGAATCTTGACGTGGCCGGCGGGACTGGACGCGAAGCCGAAGCCATCCTGGCCGATCTGTACACCGGGGTGCAGCACGACCCGCGCGCCCATCAGGCAATGGGTTATCGTCACATTGGGAGCGATCCGGCAATCCGCGCCGATCACCACGCCGGGACCGATCACCGAATTGGCGCCGATCACCACCCGGGCATCGATTTCGGCCCGGGCACCGATCACCACATGGGCACCGATCGACACGCCCTCGCCGAGACGAGCGGTCGGATCGACCACCGCCGAGGGTGCCACCGATGCGCCCCCCGTATCGACCGGATAAAACGCCTGCGCCGCCAAGGCGAAGGCCAAATAGGGCTGGTCGGTCAGGAGCAGGGTGGCACCCGGTGGCGCGCGATCGGCCAGCGCCGGAAGCATCAGGATCGCCCCCGCCCGGCAAGCCGACAGAGCCGCCACGTATTTGGGGTTGCTGAGAAAGGCCAGATGACGCGGCCCCGCCATCTCAAGCGGCGCCACGTCGTCCAACGACCGTGCGGGATCGATCACCCCGCCGATCGACGCGCCCGTAAGGGTGGCGATTTCCGCCGCGGTAAACGGTCCCGCGGCCTCGAAGAACCGCCGATCAGCCATGGCTCAGAGGTCAGCCATGAATCAGGGTTTGGGTTTCGCCGGCGTTTTCGCCGGGGCTGCGGCCGGGGCCGGATTGGCGGCAGGCGCGAGCGCGCCACCGGCCACCGCCGGATCGGGGGTCGCCTTCGCGATCACGACACTGACGGTCGGCATCTTCTGATCCAGCCGGCGCAACGCCTCTTCGCTCTTGTCCATCGAATTGGCGAACAACACGACCTGGCTTTTCGGCAACACCATATTGGCGCCGCTCTCGCTGGCGATCTGCTTGACGATGTCGAACAGCACGGCCTGCACCTTGCCCCGCGCATCGTTGAAGCTGACCTCCAGCGACCGGCGCTTGCCGGCGACGTCGCGCTGAAACTCGGCCACCCGCTGCTGAAAATCCTTTCGGCGCTGGTCGAAGATATCCGCTGCCAGCACGCTCTGCTGCTTGGCGAGATCCTGCTCGGCGTTGTGCAAATCGCCTTCGCGCTTCGCCACATCCTTCTGGAAGATCTGCCGCTGCGCTTCGATCTGCGAATCGATCGCCTTGGCCGCCTTGCTGACGGTCATGATCCCTTCGACATCGACGACGATAATGACAGGCGCCATCAGCGGTGCCGATGCTGCCGGAGGCGCCGCGGGTTGCGGTGCCGCCGGCGTTTGCGCGGCGCCGGGTGCGGGATCGGCCGCGGCGGGTGCCGCCGCGGGCTGCTGGGCGACAGCCGAGAAGCTGACTACGGGCGCCACGGCGATGAGTATCGCCATAGCGCGGAACATACCATAGGCGGACATTTAGAACCTCGTTCCGAAGCCGACGCGGAAGATTTCGGTGCTGTCGGACGGTTGTTTTTTGATCGGAATACCCAGATCGAGTTTGATCGGTCCGAGCGGTGATTTCCAGGATATCCCGAAACCGGTCGACACGCGCAACGCGGCGCTGTCCGCGATGCCCGGGCCATGCTGGTCGAGGCTGAACAAGCTGCCGAAATCCGTAAACACACGGCCGGTAACGCCGAATTCCTTGGGCAGGCCCAAGGGGAAATCGAGCGTGGTCGATCCCAGATAATACTTGTTGCCGCCCAGGCTATCGCTCGTATTGACGTCATGCGGCCCGACACCGCCGGTCGAGAAACCGCGCAGATTATCGCCGCCGATGAAGAACCGATCGCTCAGATGGACAGGCTGGCCGTTGGTGCCCTGGACGTAACCGCCCTCGCCGCTGACCGTGATGACCCATTCCGGCACGATCGAATAGTAGGTAGCGCCCTGCACCACGCCCTTTACGTAATCGGTATTACCGGCAAGTCCCGCGACCGAGGTGTCGAACGAGATGAAATATCCCTCGGTCGGATCCTGTCTGTTGTCGCGGCGATCATACAGCAAGGTCTGACCGACCGCCGATGTGGTCCGTCCGCCTTTTTCGGCCTGAATGTAAGGTGACGCGGTCGTCGAGATGTTGGTGATGGTGTCGTTGCGCAACGTGTAGCGCAGCGTCTGACGTAAATTGTCGGTTATCTGGTAGCCCAGCCGAAGGACGCCGCCCACGGAGAACTGGCTGTAGGTGTCCAGCTTTTGATTGTTGCGGTTGGTCGCGAACAGATCGAAACCGGCGGCCACGCGGTGGTCGAGGAAATACGGCTCGGTGAAGCTGAGATCGATCTGCGACGACCGCTGGGAGAGCGTGCCGTTGAGCCGGAGATCCTGACCGCGCCCCAAGAGATTGCGCTCGCGGATGCCGAAATTGCCCAGCACGCCGTCGCTGGTCGAATAGCCGGCGCCGATCGACAGCTCGCCGGTCGACTGCTCCTCGACATTGACGTTCACCACCGTTCGGTCGGGGGCGCTACCCGGCGTGTTGGTGACTTCGGCCTTTTTGAAGAAGCCAAGATCCTTAATGCGCTGCTGAGACCGACGCAGTTTCGAGGTATTAAAGGCATCGCCCTCGGCCAGGAGGAACTCGCGCCGGATCACCTTGTCGAGGGTGCGCACGTTGCCGTTGATGTCGATACGCTCGACATAAACGCGCGACGCCTCTGAAATCACATAGGTGATATCGATCGTGTGCGCCTCACGCGACCGGTTGATCTGCGGCTGAATATCGATGAACGCATAGCCTTTGGTGCCGACCGCGTCGGTCAGGCCGGCGATGGTCTTTTCGACGTCGTCGGCGTTGTACCAATCACCGGGCTGGTCCAGCAGGAGGGGACGCAGCTCGTCATTGGTGAGCGCCTTCAGCTTCACATCCAGATCGATCTTGCCGAACTTGTATCGTTCGCCTTCGTCGATGGTGAAGGTCACGATGAAGCCGTCCTTGGCCGGCGTCAGTTCCGCCACCGCCGACACGACGCGGAAATCGGCATAGCCGTGCTGCAGATAGAATTTGCGCAGCAATTCACGATCGTAGGTCAGCCGATCGGGATCATAGGTGTCGTCCGTCGAAAAGAACCGATACCACCGCGACTCCTTGGTCGAGAGGATGGGCAGCAATTCGCTGGTGTCGAAGTTCTGGTTGCCGACGAAATTGATGCTGCGAATGCCAGTGGTCGAGCCTTCGTCGATTTCGAAGATCAGATCGACCCGGTTCTGCGGCAGCTGGACGACCTTCGGCTCGACCGTGGCGGCGAACCGGCCGCCGCGCCGGTAAAGATCGAGGATACGCTTCACATCCGCCTGCACGCGTGTGCGGGTATAAACGGTCCGCGGCTTCAGCTGCACCTCATCGGTCAGCGCCTTGTCGTCGTACTTGCTGTTACCCTCGAAGGCGACACGGTTGATGATCGGGTTCTCCACCACCCGGACGATCAGGGCATTGCCGTCCCGCCGCAACGTCACATCCGCGAACAACCCGGTCGCGAACAGCGCTTTCAGCGACTGATCGATTTTGGCATTCTCGAACGTGTCGCCGGCCTGCAGGACGAGGTAGGAGCGCACGGTCTCGGGCTCGATCCGTTCGGTGCCCTCGACACGGACTTCCTGAACTGTGCCGCCTTCCTGGATTTGAGCCGTTTGGAGCGACGCCGCCGAAGCCTTGTCGTCGACACCAACCACAACGACAGCGGCCACCATACCGGCGCACCGTGCGAAACCCCCAATGATTGGCCGCAAAACGTCCCCCACAAACCCCAGGAATTCACCTAGCCGGCAGGTTGCCGGCACGTCTCACTTGTCCGCCCCACCGTGCCCCGGCCCCGCGTATGCTGGGCAGACGTTCCCGGAGCCTCGGATCGTCAATTCCTCAGCTCGCCCACCCTCAGGTCACCAGACCTTTGATGAAGGCGACGATCTGGAGATGCACAAGATCGTTCCACGTCGCAAAGACCATGAGGGTGAGGACCAACGCAAGCCCGATCCTGAAACCAAACTCTTGCGCACGCTGCCCGAGAGGACGCCCCCGCAAGGCTTCTGCGGCATAGAACAGCAAATGGCCACCGTCAAGGACGGGGATCGGAAACAGATTGATGAGGCCGAGATTGACCGATAACACCGCCATGAACCACAGCAACGGCACGATTCCGCCCTGCGCCACCTCGCCCGACATCTGGGCGATTCGCAACGGCCCGCCCAACTCGTCGGTTGTCCGCGTGCCGACGATCATCTGGCCGACACCCTTCAGGGTCGCGGTGATCAGCGTCGAGGTCTCCCGCGCCGCACGCCACACCGCCGTCAGCGGATCGTGCCGCAGATAGGTAACGCCGCTGCGCTGGATCCCCAGAACGCCGATATGCGACTTGTTACCGAATCGGTCGGTCGTCTCCGTCATATGCGGCGTCACCGATAGGGTGATCGGCTTGTCGTCGCGGCGAACGACGACGCTCATCGGGGTGCCCGCGGCGTTCTGCATCACCGCCAGTTGCACATCCTCGAACCGTTCGACCGACTGACCATCGATGCTCAGGATGACATCGCCGCCCTTGATACCGCCGGCTTCCGCCGCGCTACCCGGGACGACCTGCCCCACATCCGGCGGCATGAACGGCTCGCCGACCGTCGAGAACAGGCCGGTCAGCAGCACGATGGCGAACAGGAAATTCGCCGCCGGCCCCGCGAACAGGATCGCCGCCCGCTGGCCCAATCGCTTGTGATGAAAGGATACCTCGCGGTCGGCGGCACTCATGGCGCCGACCAAGGACGAGGGCATCGATGCCGCGTCCGCGTCGCCGAACATCTTGACATAGCCGCCCAGCGGAATGGCGCTGATCTTCCAACGCGTCCCGTGGCGATCGAACCGGCCGAACAATTCCGGCCCGAAGCCGATCGAAAACGTTTCGACGCGCACGCCGTTGAACCGAGCAACGAGGTAGTGCCCCAGCTCGTGCACAAAGACCAGAACGGTCAGCACCACCAGAAATGGGATGATGTAGCCGAGGCCGCCGCTCAAGATACTCATCGACTGACGCTCCCTCCACGGACGCTCATGCGCTTACCGAACCCGCGACGACCCGGGTCATCGTCCGCGCCCCCAGAATCAAGCTAGTTGCAGCATCGCGCGCCTGTTTGTCAAAATTATGCACGTCATCGAGTGTTGCAATGGCCCCGCCGGGCATCGCCGCCAGTGTATCTTCAACCACCCTAGCGATGTCGAGGAAACCGATACGGCCTTTGAGAAAAGCCTCGACGGCGACTTCATTGGCGGCGTTCAGCACGGTCGATGCCGCCCCCCCGGCGGCGAGCGCCTCGCGCGCCAGCCGCAGGGCCGGAAACCGCACCGGATCGGGCTCTTCGAAGGTCAGTTTGGCGAGCGCCGCCAGATCGAGCCGCGCGCTGGGCGAGGCCATGCGCCGAGGCCAGGCCAGGCTGTAGGCGATCGGGGTACGCATATCGGGCGATCCCAGCTGCGCGAGCACCGAGCCATCGATATAGGACACCAAGCTGTGAATGACCGATTGCGGATGCACGACGATATCGATCCGCTCGCCCGGCATGTCGAACAGGTGACAGGCCTCGATCAGCTCCAGCCCTTTGTTCATCATGGTGGCGCTATCGACCGAGATCTTGGCACCCATGCTCCAATTCGGATGGGCCACCGCTTGCGCCGGCGTCACCGCCGCCATCGAGGCCAGATCCCGCTCGCGGAACGGGCCGCCGGACGCGGTCAGGATGATCCGGTCGATGCCCTCGACGCGATCGAAGTCGAAAACCTGGTAGATCGCGTTGTGCTCGCTGTCGACCGGCAGCAGCGTGGCGCCGTGACGGGCCACCTCGGCAGTCACCAGCGCCCCCGCGCAGACCAGCACTTCCTTGTTGGCGAGCGCCACCACGACGCCCCGGCGAATCGCCGCCAGGGTCGGCGCCAAGCCGGCCGCGCCGACGATCGCCGCCATCACCCAATCGGCTGGACGAGCGGCGGCCTCGACCACAGCCTCCGGTCCCGCCGCCGTCTCGATGCCGCTGCCGGCCAGCGCCGCCTTCAGCGGCAGATAGCTGGCGGGATCGGCGACCACGGCCAGTTTGGCGCGGACCCGCCGCGCCTGCGCCGCCAAAGTTTCCCAATCCGTATTCGCTGTCAGCGCCATGACCTCGAACGCCTCGGGCTGGCGTTCGATCAGGTCGAGCGTGTTGCAGCCGACCGATCCGGTCGAGCCGAGGATCGTGACGCGACGAGCGGTTAGCGCCGCCGCCGAGGGCTTATTGATGTTCGGGCTTAATGCCATAGGAGAATGCTTTCACCGGTCACGATCTGGAACACAACCACGGCGGCGGCCACCGCCAACATACCATCGAGCCGGTCGAGAATACCGCCATGGCCCGGAATAAGATCGCTCGAATCCTTCACGCCGAAGCGGCGCTTGGCATAGGATTCAGCGATATCCCCAATTTGCTCGATGAGGGCAAGCACGCCACTCGCCCCGACGAGCACCCACGGCGATGGCACCTCCAGCACCAGAGCGGCGACCAAGCCGACGATCGCGGCACCGACGACGCCGCCGCCGAGACCGGACCAGGTCTTGGTTGGGCTGATCCGAGGCGCCAGGCGGGGCCCGCCGACGCTCTTGCCGGTCACATAGGCGCCGATATCGACCGCCCAGACCAGCGCCAGCATCCATATGGTGGTCGCCAAACCGATCTCGGCATCATCGCGCAGCCAGATCAACCCGGCACAGGGTAACAGGATCCACACGAGACCAGCCGCCAACCATAAGGGGCCCCGCTTGGCACGGCGGCTGAGCACATACATGGCCAGGGTCGCCCCGACGGCGAGGCCGACGGCACCGGAGGGCGACAGAAGCCCCGCCACAAGCGCCGTTCCAGCACCGAGGCCGATCAGCAAGGCCGCCTCGACACCGGTCTCGGTCCAGCCGATCAGGCGTCCCCATTCCCAGGTCATGCCGGCGGTCGCCACGGCCACCAGCAGGGCGAACCAAGGCGAACCGTAATACACGGCCGCCAGCGCCACGGGCGCCAGGATCACCGACGAGACGACCCTCGCCCAAAGACCGCCACCCAGTCGAGCCCCCTTCGGTCGACGGAAGGACCCGCCGCTAGCGGGTGCTGACGGACGCGCCGAAGCGGCGTTCTCGTCCATGGTATTCCTGGAGAGCCAACTCGAAATCTTCTTTGCTGAAATCCGGCCACAACGTGTCGAGAAACACGAATTCGGCGTAAGCAGTCTGCCACAGCATGAAATTGCTGACACGCTTTTCCCCACTGGTGCGGATCAGCAGATCCGGGTCCGGGAGATCGCGGGTCAGCAAAAACCCGGCGAAACTGTCCTCGTTGATCGCCTCGGCCGCGAGCTTTCCGGCCAAGACCGCCTCGGCCGCGGCGCGGGCGGCGTGCACGATCTCGTCGCGACCGCCATAGCTCAAGGCGATCGTCAGGTTGAGCGAGGTGTTGCCGGCGGTCAGTTGCTCGGCATTCTCGATCAGCCGGCGGATATCCTCGGACAGCCGCCCGCGCTGGCCGATAACCCGCAGCCTGACGCCGTTCTGGTGCAGTTCGGCGATCTCGCTGCGCAGATAGAGCCTGAGCAGCCCCATCAGATCCTCGACCTCGGCGAGCGGCCGACGCCAATTCTCGGAGGAAAAGCCGAACAGCGTCAGATAGGAGACGCCCAGTTCGGCCGCCGCGCGGACGCTGCGGCGCACCGCGTCGGCACCGCGGCGATGGCCCGCGATGCGCGGCAGGCCACGCGCCTTGGCCCAGCGACCATTGCCGTCCATGATGATGGCGACGTGAACCGGCGGAGCCGGACGATGCTCGGGCAGCCCATCCATGGCGGTCAAACCTGCAGGATCTCCCGGTCCTTCGCTGCGAAGGCGTCATCCACCTTCTTGATGAAATCATCGGTCAGCGCCTGGATCTCGGCGGCTACTCGGCGTTGATCATCCTCGGTGATTTCGCCATCCTTTTCTTGACGCTTCAGCACGTCGAGGCCGTCGCGCCGGACGTTGCGGATCGAAATGCGCGCCTGCTCGCTGTATTTGTTCGCGATCTTGACCAACTCCCGGCGCCGTTCCTCGTTCAGGTCGGGAATCGGCACACGCACCATCTGGCCGTCGCCCTGCGGATTGAGCCCCAACCCGGCATCGCGGATCGCCTTCTCGACCGACTTCACCATGGCACGGTCCCAGACCTGGACCGTTATCATGCGCGGCTCGGGCACGGTGACGGTCGCCACCTGGTTAAGCGGCATGGTGCTGCCATAGGCCTCGACGGTAATCGGATCGAGCAGGTTCGCGGAGGCGCGACCGGTGCGCAATCCCGCGAACTCCTTACGGAGAACCTCTAGCGCGCCATCCATCCGGCGGCGCAGATCCTTGGTGATCGCATCGGACACGGTACTCAAGCCTCTGGTTCGGTGATGATCGTGTAAAAGCCGCGGCCGGAAACAACATCGGCGAAACCGCCCGGTTTATGCAGCGAAAAAACCAGAATCGGGATCTGGTTTTCCCGCGCGAGCGAAATCGCCGAAGCATCCATCACTTTAAGGTCCTGGGATAGCACATCCATATACGTCAATCGCTCGTAGCGTGTCGCGCTGGCAATTTTATTCGGATCGGCCGAATAGACGCCATCGACTTTCGTCGCCTTCAGCAACGCATCGCAGTTCATCTCGGAGGCACGCAATGCCGCCGCGGTATCGGTCGTGAAGAACGGGTTGCCCGTGCCGGCGGCGAAGATCACCACCCTGCCCTTCTCCATATGCCGGATCGCGCGGCGGCGGATATAGGGTTCGCAAACCGATTGCATCGAAATCGCCGACTGCACCCGCGTCATGACGCCGACGCGCTCGAGCGCCGATTGCATGGCCAGCGAATTGATGACGGTGGCGAGCATGCCCATGTAATCGGCCGTCGCCCGTTCCATGCCCGCGGCGGCGCCGGAGATACCGCGAAAGATGTTGCCGCCGCCGATCACCAGGCACACCTCGATGCCGAGATCGATGACGCTTTTCACCTCCTCGGCAATACGCAGGACCAGCGCCGGATCCAAGCCGAATTCCCGGTCTCCCATCAGGGCCTCGCCCGACAGTTTCATGAGGACACGCTGATAGGCGAGGCTCGACGCCATGGGCTGCGTTTCGACCTTTCGAGACGGGGAAAACGATGCCCTTGTGATACTGCGGCCACCCGGCGGAGGCAAACCCGAAACGAGAATCCGACATGAAAGCCCCCAACGAAAGCCGATGCCGTTCGACCGGCATCGGCTTTCAGTCTCGGTGGCTTGACGTTAGACGGTGCCCAGCGTCGCCGCGACTTCGGCGGCGAAATCCTGGATTTCCTTCTCGATGCCCTCGCCGAGCTTCATCCGGGTGAAGCCGGTGAGCGCGATCGGCTTGCCCGCGGCCTTCGCCGCGTTTTCGACGACCTTGGCGATGCGCGTCTCGCCATCGATGACGTAGACCTGTTCCAAGAGGACCACTTCCTCGTAGAATTTCCGGAGCCGGCCCTCGACCATCTTGTCGATGATCGCCTCGGGCTTGCCGCTGGCGCGTGCCTGTTCCTTCAGGATATCGCGCTCGCGGTCGAGGGCCGCCGGATCGACCGAGGTGATGTCGAGGTATTCCGGCGCCGCCGCCGCGACATGCATGGCCAATTGGCGGCCAAGCGCCTGCAGGGCGGCGTCATCCGCCTCCGATTCCAGCGCCACCAGCACGCCGATCTTGCCGAGACCGGGGGCAACGGGGTTATGCACATAGCCAACCACGGCGCCATGCCGCACCGTCAGGTGCTCCGCGCGGCGCAGGTTCATGTTCTCGCCGATCGTCGCCACAAGATGGGTGAGGTGGGCGTCGATCGTGCGATCGAACACCGGCAGATGCAGGCCCTTCAGCACCTCGACATCGCCGCCATGCTGCACAGCCGCCTCGACGATGCCGCGCACCAGTTCCTGGAACGCCTCGTTGCGGGCGACGAAATCCGTTTCTGAGTTCACCTCGACGGCGGCGCCGATCGTGCCGGCGGTCATCACCGCGACCAGACCCTCGGACGCCACCCGGCTCGCCTTCTTGGCCGCGGCGGCGAGGCCCTTCTTGCGCAGCCAATCGATCGCGGCCTCGATCTCGCCGCCGCTCTCGGTCAGCGCGCGCTTGCAATCCATCATGCCCGCGCCGGTCTTCTCGCGCAGATCCTTGACAAGGGCCGCGGTGATTTCAGCCATGGCTCGTCTCCTCGAACAATCCGGAACCGCCCCTCGGGCGCGCGTACCAGATCAATGACAGGGGCCGCGCCCCTTGGGGCAGCGACCGGTTGAACAATAGCGCCCGGGGGCGCGGCATGTGAACAATAGCGGCCGTCCAAGACACGGCCGTTAAAAAAAGCGGCGGCGTCGGCCATCCATCAAGATCGCCGACGCCGCCGCGTTCATCGCATCGCGGCAGTTCGAAAACCGCCGCCACACTGATCGGAGGTTACGCGGAAACCTGCTCGGCGGCCTCGGCAACCGGCTCGACGACCGTTTCGGCGATCACTTCCGACGCGATCTCGTCGACCGGGAACTCCTCGCCGATTTCGTCGGCTTCGCCGACATCGACGCCAGAGGCGGTCAGCTCGGCCTGAATGCCGGCCAGGACCGAACCCGAGATCAGATCGCAATAGGTATGGATCGCCCGCATCGCATCGTCATTGCCGGGGACCGGGAAGGTAACCCCATCCGGCGACGAATTGCTGTCGAGGATCGCCGCGACCGGAATGTTGAGCCGGTTGGCCTCTTCGATGGCGATTGCTTCCTTGTTGGTGTCGATGATGAAGATCAGGTCGGGCAACCCGCCCATCTCCTTGATGCCACCCAGCGCGCGCTCCAGCTTGTCGCGGTCGCGGGTGAGTTCGAGCAGCTCGCGCTTGGTGAGGCCCGAGGCCGGCTGGTTGATCTTCTCATCGAACTCGCGCAGCCGGCGGATCGACAGGGAAATCGTCTTGAAGTTGGTCAGCATGCCGCCGAGCCAACGATGATTGACATAGTACTGGCCGCAGCGCTTGGCGGCGGCGGCGATCGGCTCCTGCGCCTGGCGCTTGGTGCCGACGAACAGCACACGCCCGCCACCGGCGACCGTATCGCGCACGGCGGTCATAGCCCGGTGCAGCATGGGCACGGTCTGCTCGAGATCGATGATGTGCACGTTGTTGCGCACGCCGAACAGAAACGGCGCCATTTTCGGGTTCCAGCGCCGCGTGTGATGGCCGAAATGCACGCCGGCTTCGAGGAGCTGACGCATCGTGAAATCAGGTATCGCCATAAGTATCTTCCTATTCCGGTTGAGCCGCCGCGGGAAGTTAGCCCTCGAAAACGAGGACACCGGAGCGGTCCCGCCGGCGCTTTGGCCGAGGGGACTGCAATCCCGCGTGAGAAGTTAGGGTTCTAACGCTGCGAGGTATTAGGAGCTTGAGCGCGGATTTGCAAGACTTCGCTGCGACGGGCTTCGCCGCCGTCGGTTTCGCCGCGGCTGGATTGCGGCCTCCGGCGACTGTTCGGCGGCTCTTCGGACATCCTGCGAAATCAAGCGGTAGAGGATCAGATAGCGCCCTTCGACCAGCATTCTCGCGTCGGGAGCAATCCAGGGGCAGGCAGCACCAGTTTCGGGCCAACGCGTAAATATTTGTATGCGTGCCTCAAGCCGATCGTAAAGCCGGTCCGCCGCCGTCGAATTTTCGGTGGCAATTATCCCCTAGATGTCCAGCAGATCGGCCCGCGCAAGCCTGGTATGGCGAAGCTGTGCCACGCTATTCCTTGGTTGGTTTCGTCAGCCGCTTGCGCGCCTGCGCTTTCAGCTCTGCGAAGTCGATCGGCCCGGCATCACCGCTCGCTAGGCCGTCATCCCAAGCCTCGCGCAAGCGGGCACGCGTCTGCATCTCACGCTCGTCGTTGCGCTCCAGTAATCGCAATGCTTCACGCACAACTTCGCTGGTCGACGTGTATCGACCGGACTCCACCTTGGCCTTGATGAGACCGACCAGCTCAGGCGTGAGGGAGATCGAAATGTTCATAATGACCCTCCCATCAATATGAGAAATTCGTATTTTTTCATATTATGTTCCGCTGGAAGCGGTCTCGCGAAAATCGGGAGCATCCCCGTCATCTCTTTCGCCATGGCTGGAGGGACGCGTCTAAAGATCGTGCACCTCGACCACGCCGGGGATCGCCTTCATCGCCGCCCGCATCTGAGCGCCGATCCGATAGGTGCCAGGTAGGGCGATCTCGATCTCCCGGTCGTCATCGGCCACCACCAGCCGCATCGCCCCGCCTCGCCCATTGGTGGGAGCCTGATCGCGGCCCAGCACGCTCAACAGGCTGGGCAGCGCCGCCTCGGTCTCGAAGAACACCTTGAAGCCGGGGGCGTTGAGCGAGGCGAGGTCATCCAGGCTGTCGATCGCCAGCGCGGTGAGGCGCAGCGACTCATCCTCCGGCCGGATATCGACCGTGACCACCACCGGCACGCCACTATCCAGCAGCCCGCGAGATTGGTTCAGGATCTCAGAGAACAAGGTCACCTCGAACATCCCCGTAAGGTCGGACATCTGCACGAAAGCGAAGCGGCTTCCCTTAGCCGAGGTGCGTTCCTTGCGACCGACCACGATGCCGGCGAGCTTGAAGCGGGTCGGGCCGCCATGACCGACCCGGGCTTGCAACTGGGCGAACGGCACGGCGCCCAATCGCTTCAGCGCCGCCTGATAGGGGTCGAGCGGATGGGCCGACAGGTAGAAGCCGATCGCCTCGAATTCCTGCTGCAGACGGTCGACCGGCGCCCAATCCGCATGGGCCGGCAGCGCCGGTTGCGGCAATGTCCCGGCATCGCCGCCAAAGAGGCTCACTTGCTGGCTGTTCCGCTCGGCGGCGGCGGCGGCGGCGTGGCGCAGCACCAGATCGCCGGCGGCGACGCTCTGCGCCCGGTTCGGATTCAAGCCGTCGAACGCGCCCGCCTTGGCCAGCCCCTCATATTGCCGCTTGTTGAAGCTCTTGGCGTCGACCCGCTGGGCGAGATCGAATAGATCGGCGAAGCGGCCCTGCGCGTCCCGCTCGGCGATCACGCTGCGCATCGCCTCCGCGCCGACGCCCTTTATCGCGGCCAGCGCATAGCGGATGGCCGAGCCATCCGGTGTGTCCTCGACGGTGAAATCGACGCCCGACCGGTTGATGTCCGGCGGCAGCAGCTTGATGCCGACCCGTTGCAGTTCCTGTCGGAAGACGTTGAGCTTGTCGGTGTTGCCGAGATCCAGGGTCATCGAAGCCGCCAGGAATTCGACGGGGTGGTTCGCCTTCAGATAGGCCGTCTGATAGGACAGCAGCGCATAGGGTGCGGCATGGCCTTTATTGAAGCCGTAACCGGCGAACTTCGCCATCAGGTCGAAGATGTGATCGGCCAGCGCCTTGCTGACCCCCCGCTCGGTCGAGCCCGCCACGAATTTGGCGCGCTCGTTATCCATCTCCGACTTGATCTTCTTGCCCATGGCGCGGCGCAGCAGATCGGCGGCGCCCAGGCTGTAGCCGCCCATGACCTGCGCGATCTGCAGCACCTGCTCCTGATAGGTCATGATCCCGTAGGTTTCCTTCAGGATATGCTCGATCGTCGGGTGCAGATAATCCGGCGCCTCCAACCCGTGCTTGCGGGCGATGTAATCCGGGATGCTGTCCATCGGACCCGGCCGATAAAGCGAGACCACCGCGATCAGGTCTTCGAACTGGGTCGGCTTCAGCTTTTTCAGCAGGTCGCGCATGCCGGCGCCTTCGAACTGGAACACGCCGACCGTGTCGCCGCGGGTGAGCGCCGCGAAGGTCTTGCCGTCATCGAGCGGCAGGGTCGTAAGCTCGATCGGCGTGCCACGCGCGCGGATCAGCTCGACCGCGCGCTGCAGCACCGTCAGGGTCTTGAGGCCGAGGAAGTCGAACTTCACCAGCCCGGCATCCTCGACATACTTCATGTTGAACTGGGTGACCGGCATCTCCGAACGCGGATCGCGGTAGAGCGGCACCAACTCGTTGAGCGGCCGATCGCCGATCACCACGCCCGCCGCATGGGTCGAGGCGTGGCGATAGAGGCCTTCGAGCTTCAGCGCGATGGTGATCAGCCGGCCGACCCCCTCGTCCTGATCGCGCATCTGCTGCAGCGTCTCGTCGCTGTCGATCGCCTGTTGGAGGGTGACCGGCTTCGCCGGGTTGTTCGGCACCAGCTTGCAGATGCGGTCGATCTGGCCATACGGCATTTCCAGCACGCGGCCGACATCGCGCAGCACCGCGCGCGCCTGCAGCTTACCGAAGGTGATGATCTGCGCCACCCGGTCGCGGCCGTATTTGCCCTGGACGTAGTCGATCACCTCCTCGCGCCGGTCCTGGCAGAAATCGATGTCGAAATCCGGCATCGAGATACGCTCGGGATTGAGGAAGCGCTCGAAGATCAGCGTCAGCGCGATCGGGTCGACATCGGTGATGGTCAGCGACCAGGCGACCAGCGAGCTCGCTCCCGAGCCGCGGCCCGGCCCGACCGGGATGTCCTGGCGCTTCGCCCATTGGATGAAATCGGCGACGATCAGGAAGTAGCCGGGATAGCCCATGGCGTCGATGACGCCCAACTCGTAGACCAGTCGATCCCGATAGCGCTTCTCGGTTTCATCCCGCAGCGCCTGGTCCCAATCCGGCTTGAAGACCTGCTTGGCCAGGCGATCATCCAGGCCGGCATGGGCCATCAGGGCCAGTTCCTCGGGCTCGCGCCGGCCGGATTCCGCCGGGAAGGGCGGCAGGATCGGCTTGCGCTTCTTGACCATGAAGGCGCAGCGCCGGGCGATGACCAGCGTGTTGTCGCAGGCTTCGGGCAGATCGGCGAACAGCGCGCGCATCGCTGCTGGTGATTTGAAATGGTGGTCGGGCGTCAATCGCCGCCGCCGGTCGGTCTGCACGGTGGTGCCGTCGGCGATGCACAGCAGCGCATCATGCGCCTCGTAGAATTCCGGATCGCCGAAGAAGCAGTTGTTGGTCGCGACCAGCGGCAGATCCAGCTCATAGGCGAGATCGACCAGCGCCGGCTCGATCCGCTCCTCCTCCGGCATGCCGTGACGCAGCAATTCGATATAGAGGCGGCCGGGAAACGCCTCGGCCAGCCGGCGCAGCAACGCCTCGGCGGCGTCCCGCTGGCCCTCGGCGAGCAGTCGTCCGGCCGGTCCCGCCGGGCCGCCGGTCAGCAGCAGCAAACCGCCGCTCAAGCCTTCGAGGTCGGCGAGCGAGACCTGCGGCGGCTCGCCGCCCGAGGTCTCCATATAGGACATGCTGACCAGCTTCAGCAGATTCTGGTAGCCGGCGGCGTTCTGCACCAGCAGCACAACAGGTTCCGGCGGGGCCGCCGTGCCGTTCCTCTGGTCGCGTTCGACCCGCCTTATACCCAGTTCACAGCCGATGATCGGCTGAATACCCTCCGCCGAGCAGGCGAGCGAGTATTCGAGCGCGCCGAACAGATTGCCCGTATCAGTGACCGCCACCGCCGGCATGTTCGAGCGCTTGCACAGCTTCGGCAGGTCCTTGAGCTTGATCGCGCCCGCGGACAGCGAATAGGCCGAGTGCACGCGCAGATGGATGAAATCCGCATTGGCCACGGCGGCGATCCTTCCCGGGTTGGTGCTGGCGGTTTTGGCGGCGGTCGAGCCCGGCTCAGCGGCGCTCCACCAACCGACCATCCTCGATCGCCAGCGTCCTGTCCATGCGCTGGGCGAGATCGAGATTATGCGTCGCGATCAAGGCGGCAAGCCCCTGGTTGCGGACCAGATTTATCAGGGTTTCCAGCACCCCGTCGGCGGTGTGCTGGTCGAGATTGCCGGTCGGCTCGTCCCCGAGCAGGATGCGCGGCGCGTTGGCGAGGGCGCGAACCAGGGCGACTCGCTGCTGCTCGCCGCCGGACAGCCGGGCCGGACGATGAGCCGCCCGCTCCGCCAGCCCGACCATCCGCAAGAGCTGCGCCGCCCGCTCGCGTGCCTCGGCGCGCGGCTTTCCCGCGATCAACTGGGGCAGCACGACATTCTCCAGGGCGGAGAATTCCGGCAGCAGATGGTGGAACTGATAGACGAAGCCGATTGTGTCGCGCCGGAGCCCGGTGCGGTCGGCATCGCCCATCTGGCCGCAATCCCGGCCGTCCAGCCGGACGGTGCCGCCATCCGGCCGTTCAAGCAATCCCGCGACGTGCAGCAGCGTCGACTTGCCGGTGCCCGAGGGCGCGACCAAGGCGACCAGCTCGCCGGGCCGCAGGCTGAGCGACGCGCCGCGCAGGACCTGCAGCTCCGCATCCGCCTGGCGATAGGTGCGGATGACGCCGTCGAGTTCGAGGATCGGCTGTGTCGTAACCAGGCTATCCATGCCCTTGGCTACTCATAGCGGAGCGCTTCGACCGGATCGAGCCGGGCGGCACGCCAGGAGGGATAGATCGTCGCCAGAAACGACAGGCCGAAGGCGATGGCGACGACCAGGGCGACCTCGCCCGCATCCACCCGGGCCGGCAATTGGCTGAGGAAATAGATCTCGGCGCTGAACAAATCGGTGCCGGTCAGCGTCTGCAGCGCCTGGCGGATCGCTTCGATATTCTCGGCGAAGGATAGGCCCAGCACGAAGCCGAGCACGGTCCCGATGATGCCGACGATGGAGCCGCTGAGAAAGAAGATGCGCAGGATCATGCCCTGGGTCGCCCCCATGGTGCGTAGGATGGCGATGTCGCGGCCCTTGTCCTTCACCAGCATGATCATGCTGGAGATGATGTTGAAGGCGGCGACCACGATGATCAGCGTCAGGATCATGAACATGACGTTCCGCTCGGTGCCGATCGCGTTGACATAGGCGGCGTTCTGCTGCTGCCAGTCGAGGATCCGCGCCCGATTGCCGACGATCTGGCCGATCGCCCGGCGCGGCACGGCGACGTGATCGGCATCGGTCAGTACGATTTCCAGGGAGGTCACCGAGTTCGGCACCTTGAACAGCAGCTGCGCCGCCTGGAGCGTCATGAAGATATAGCCGCTGTCGTATTGAATGAGCCCGACATCGAACACGGCGGCGATCTTGTAGCTCTTCGATCGCGGCACCATGCCGAAGGGTGTCACGTTGCCCGCCGGTGAGATCAGCGTGATCGTATCGCCGACATGCGCGTTGAGCGACAGCGCTAGGCGGTCGCCGATCATCACCGCATCATCGTCGAGCGCGTCGAGCGAGCCGCCACGGATGCCGTTGGCGATCGCCGGCTGCGCCTTGAGATCCGCCAGGCGCGAACCGCGCACGAGGGCGCCGGTGGCGTGGCCTTCGGTCTGCGCGAAGACCTGACCCTCGATCTGCGGTGTTACGCGCACCACATCCGGCACGCCGCGGATCTGGGTCGCCAGCTCGTCGAAACCGGGCAGCGCCCCACCGGCGCCATAGACGCCGAGATGACCGTTAAGGCCCAGGATATGACCGACGAACTCGGCGCGGAACCCGTTCATCACCGACATCACGATGATCAGCGTGGCCACGCCGAGGGCGATGCCCAGCAGCGAGAAGCCGGCGATGACCGAGATGAAGCCTTCCTGTCGCCGCGCCCGCAGATAGCGGAACGCGACCATCCGCTCGAAGGTGCCGAAGATCACGGCGCCTGGGCCGCGAGCATGGGTGCCGTGAACCGTTGCACCACCGCGTCGAGTGCGATTTCCTGCCGCTCGCCCGTCGCGCGCTGCTTCACCTCGGCGATGCCCTTGGCAAGGCCGCGCGGCCCGATGGCGACCTGCCAGGGCAGGCCGATGAGATCCGCCGTGGCGAATTTGGCGCCGGCGGATTCATCTCGGTCGTCATAGAGCACCTCGACGCCCGCCGCGCCGAGTTCGGCATAGAGCCGGTCGGCCGCCGCGGTGCAGCCGGCATCCGACGGCCGCAGATTGATCAGGGCGATGCGGTACGGCGCCACCGATTCAGGCCAGACGATGCCCGCGTCGTCATGGCTCGCCTCGATGATGGCGCCGACCAGCCGCGACACGCCGATCCCGTAGGAGCCCATGATCACGGGCACTTCCCCACCGGCGGGACCGGTGACGGTGGCGCCCATCGGCGCGGAGTATTTCGTGCCGAACGAGAAGATATGACCGACCTCGATGCCCCGCGCGGTGACCAGCTGGTCGGCCGGCACCGGGCAGGTCGCCGGATCGTGGATCTCGTCGGTCGCGGCGTAGACGCCGGTCCATTTCTGGAAGAACGGCTCCAGATCGTCCTCGAAGGAAAGGCCGGCCGCCAGCACGTCGTTGCTGAGCCATTCCCGGTCGCAATACACCTCGGACTCGCCGGTTTCGGCGAGGATGATGAATTCATGGCTGAGATCGCCGCCGATCGGGCCGGTATCCGCCCGCATCGGGATCGCCTTGAGGCCGAGCCGCGCATAGGTGCGCAGATAGGCCAGGAACATCTTGTTGTAGGAGATCTTGGCCGCCGCCTCGTCCAGGTCGAAGGAATAGGCATCCTTCATCAGAAATTCGCGGCCGCGCATCACGCCGAACCGAGGCCGCACCTCGTCCCGGAACTTCCACTGGATGTGGTAGAGGTTCTTCGGCAGGTCGCGGTAGCTTTTGACCGACGAGCGGAAGATATCCGTGATCACTTCCTCGTTGGTCGGGCCGTACAGCATGTCGCGCTCGTGCCGATCGGTGATCCGCAGCATCTCCTTGCCGTAATCGTCGTAGCGCCCACTTTCACGCCACAGCTCCGCCGGCTGGATCGTCGGCATCAGCAATTCTAGGCCGCCGGCGCTGTCCTGCTCCTCGCGCACGATCTGCTCGATCTTCTTCAGCACGCGAAAGCCGAGCGGCAGCCAGGAATAGATGCCGGCGGAGGATTGCTTGATCATCCCGGCGCGCAGCATCAGGCGATGCGACACGATCTGCGCCTCGCTCGGGTTTTCCCGAAGGGTCGGCAGGAAATAGGCAGACAAACGCATGAGGCCTCGGGGGTGTAAGGGCCGATAAAAACCGCGCGGACTCTAGTGAAGCAACCCTTCGCTGTCTACGCGGCCGGCGGCATTGGCGGGTGCGGTCTCCAAAGCCGCCGCATATCTGCTCTATTTATGTGCTCTTCGAATTGACGCCTCGATTTTGTGCAACAAAAACTTCATGATTTCCGTGATTTGCCTCAAAAAAACGCGTGACGAAGCTGCCAATTATTCGTACAGTGGTTGCACAAAAAAAGAGAGCCGCATCAGCGGACCAGCCCGGCTCAAGTTTGGGGAGGAAACGCAGCCAAACGTCAGGTCGAGACCTAGATCTCGACTAAAAGAACGAAGATAAAGCTGCACTTTACGATGGCAAGACCTAAATGGTTTTGCCATTTTCTTTTTGTGCGCCGATCCGACGGACGATCGCGCCCGTCAGGTTCCTGGGGCTGTTGCCAAGTCTTTTGACCCTACCGCCCTCGCCCAAGGCGGGTCGAGTTCCAGGATCCGGTGATAAATCGGGCATTCCGGCCCGTGGGCGCCGGGCAAATAGCCGAGGCTCATCAGGAACTCGCCGACGATCTCGCCGCCCGTGAAGCGGAAGGTCTTGCGGAACAGGCGCACCCAATCGGCTTTGTCGAGCGGGTGATTTCGGTCAATCCAGGCCGCGAAGGAGCCATGCTCCGCCGCCAGTGCCTGCACCACCCCGGCATTGTGGATGACCGCCTCGACCTTCAGCCGGTTGCGGATGATGCCCGGATTGCCCAGCAGCCGCGCGACATCGGCCGGGCCGTAACCGGCCACGCGGGCCACGTCGAAGCCATCGAATGCCTCGTAAAACGCCACGCGCTTTTTCAGGATGGTCAGCCAGGACAATCCGGCCTGGTTGATCTCCAACGTCAGACGCTCCAGCAGCACCGCATCGTCGCGCTGAGGAAAGCCGTAATCGGACTCATGGTAAGGCCCGTGGAACGGGTGGCCAGGCGCCGCCGTGCAATAGGCCGAGGTCATGGCGTCCGAAAGCTGATGAGATCGGAGATGATCACCAGATAGATTCCCCCCCATAAGACGCTGGCGATGGCGGTGGTCAGCATGACCTTGAACCATAGCCGCGGATTGGCCGGAGCGCCGCTTTGACGGCCGACATCGCCCTCCTGCGCCGGCCGGATGCCGAGCGGCAAGGTGCAGAACAGCACCAGCCACCAAACGATGACATAGACGACGATTCCGGAAACCCAGTTCACGCCTGTTCCAACTCCACCAGCGTGCCGCAGAAATCCTTCGGGTGCAGGAACAGCACGGGCTTGTCATGGGCCCCGAGGCGCGGCACGCCATCGCCCAGTACCCTGGCGCCGGTAGCTTTGAGATGATCGCGCGCTGCGAGAATGTCATCCACCTCGTAGCAGACATGGTGCATGCCGCCGGCCGGATTGCGCTCAAGGAACGGCGCCACGGTCGAGGCCTCGCCGAGAGGATGCAGCAACTCGATCTTGGTGTTCGGCAGCTCGACGAACACCACCGTCACGCCATGGCCCGGCAGCGCCTGGGGCGCCGAAACGGTCGCCCCCAGCGCATCGCGATAGAGGGCCGCGGCCGCCGCGAGGTCGGGGACGACGATCGCCACATGATTGAGCCGCCCGATCATGGTTGCCCCTCCTGTTAGATCCGCACCACATGCACGTCGGTCACCGGCTTCTTGCCGATGGTCATGTTGAGATGGCGGCGGATCGCCAGGCGCACCGCTTCACGCACCACCTCGTCGTCGCCGCGCCCATTGGCCGGGATGCCCTTGACCGCCCGTTCCACCTCACCGGGCAGATTGTTGGCGATCTCCGAGCCGGCCTCCAACAAGCCATGCACGGTGACGCGCGGCGCCGAGAGCAGGTGCCCGCGCTCGTCCAGCACCACGGTCGAGACCGCCGAGCCGTTGAAGATCATGCGCTGACGGCCCTTCATCGCGGCGCCGTCGAGCGGGATCAGCGCCTTGCCATCGAGGCCGAGGCGACCGACCGGCACGCGATCGATGATCTCCGCCAGGCCGGGTGCCAGGCGGATCATGTCGCCGTTTTCGGCGATGATCGTCTCCGACACCTGGCATTCCTCGGCCAGCTTGGCATGGGCGATCAGATGCCGCTCCTCGCCATGCACCGGAACCGCGATGCGCGGCTGGATCATCTGGTACATCCGCGTGAGCTCGTCGCGCGCCGGATGCCCGGAGACATGCACGAAATGCTCGTGCTCGGTGACGATGTCGACGCCCAGGCCGGCGAGCTGGTTCTGCAGCTTGCCGATCGACTTCTCATTGCCGGGAATGATGCGCGACGAGAAGATCACCGTGTCGCCCTGGTCGAGCACGATATGCGGATGATCGTCGGCGGCGATCCGCGCCAGGGCCGAGCGCGGCTCGCCCTGGCTGCCGGTGCAGATCAGCAGCACCTTGTCGCGCGGTAGATAGGCGGCTTCCTCGTCGGTCAGGAACGGGGCGGTATCGGCCAGATAGCCGTTCTCCCGCGCCGCCTGTTCCATCCGCCACAGCGACCGGCCAACCAAGGCGACGCGCCGGTCATTGGCGGCGGCGGCGGCGGCGGCGGATTGCAGCCGGGCGACGTTCGAGGCGAAGCAGGCGATCGCCACCCGCTGATCGTAGCGCCCGACCAGATCGATCAGCGAGGCGCGCACATCGGCCTCGGACCCGGCCTCGCCGGCGCGCAGCGCATTGGTCGAATCACCGATCAGTGCCAGCACCCCCTCCTCGCCCAGCCGCGTCAGCGCGGCGAGATCGGCGGTCGGGCCGACCTGCGGCTCCGGGTCGAATTTCCAGTCGCCGGTATGCAGCAGGGTGCCGAGCGGCGTGCGCAGCACGACGGCATTGGGTTCCGGCACCGAATGGGTCAGCGTGATCAGTTCCAGGTCGAACGGGCCGACCGTGAAATGGCCGGAGAGCGGCACCTCGTGAATCTGGACCGACGTCAACAACCCCGCCTCGCCCAGCTTCGCCCGCAGCACCGACGCGGTGAAGGGTGTCGCATAGATCGGGCAGCGCAGCCGTGGCCACAGATGCTGGATGGCGCCGATATGATCCTCATGGGCGTGGGTCACCACCAACCCGGCCAGTTGCTCTCGCCGCTCGGCGATGAAGGTCGGATCGGCCATGATGATGTCGAGGCCCGGCATCGTGTCGTCGGCGAAGGAGATACCCAGATCGATCATCAGCCACTGCCCGGCATAGCCGTAGAGGCTGAGATTCATGCCGATCTCGCCAACACCGCCCAGCGGCAGGAACACCAACTCGTCCGAACGATTGGCAGCGGCGTAGGGGATTTTGACCAGGGGAATGACTTTATCAGCCGGGGCGCGCGGGCCGGAGGCTGCGGAATTACGTTTTGATCTGCTCATGAAACCTTGTTTCTAGCGTGGATCAGGCGCAGCCCCCACAGGGTGAGCTCGCCATCCACGGCGTCTATAATATCGGTCGAATCGGCGAATAACGGCGCCAAGCCACCGGTCGCGACGACTTGCATCGCGCTCCCGAACTCCTGGCGGATCCGGGTAACCAGCCCTTCGATGAGGCCGATATAGCCGTAGAACACGCCGGACTGCATGCCCGCGACGGTACCCTTGCCAATCACCCGGTCGGGCCGGTGCACCGCCACCCGAGGCAGCTTGGCAGCCGCCATGTAGAGCGCTTCGAGCGACAGGTTGATGCCCGGCGCGATGACGCCCCCGGCATAGTTACCGTCGCCATCGACGATGTCGAAGGTCGTGGCCGTGCCGAAATCGATGACGATCAGCGGCGGCTTGAAGCGGTCGACGGCGGCGACCGCATTGACCAACCGGTCGGCACCCACCTCGCTCGGCCGATCCATCAGGATCTTGACGCCCAGATCGACACCGGGTTCGCCGATGGTCATCGGCTCGGAGTTGAAATAGGTGCGGCACAGCGTCTTCACGTTGAACACCACCTGCGGCACGACGCTGGCCAGGATCGTGGCATCGATATCGGCCGGCGTCAGCCCTTTCAGGCTCATCAACTGGGTCAGCCAGACGGCGTATTCATCCGCGGTCCGGCGCGCATCGGTCGAGGCGCGCCACGAGCCGGCGACCCGGTCGCCATCCATCACCGCGAACACGATATTGGTGTTGCCGACATCAATCGCAAGCAGCATGCTCCGCCTCCCTCAAGTCGGTGCGAAGAACACGTCGCCGGCGGTGATCCGCAGGCGACCCTCGGCGGTGTCCAAGACCAGCGCGCCCGTCGCGTCGAGATCGGCGAAGCGCCCGGCGACGAGACTGCCCTCCCGATGCAGCTCGATCGGGCCGCCGAGTCCCCGGGCGCGCGCCAGCCAGGCCGCCCGGATCGGCGCGAACCCACCCTCGATCCATTCGCGATACCGCGCATCGAGCGCGTCGATCAGCCGACGCAGCATCGCCGCCGGCGACGAGGATACACCGAGTTCGGCGAGGCAGGTCGCCGGATAAGGGGTACCCTGAGGTGCCGATACCAGGTTGACGCCGATCCCCAGCACCACCCAGGAGGCCGTATCCTGCGCACCGCCCTCGGCCTCCAGCAGGATGCCCGCCGTCTTGGCCCCGTCGAGCAGCAGATCGTTCGGCCATTTCAACGCGATGTCGACCGATGGCGGCAGCACCGGCGCGACCGCGTCCGCGAGGGCCACCACGGCCACGAAGGCGAGTTCGGCGGCACGCGCCGGGACGACCGGCGGGCGCAGCACGACGGACATGTAGAGATTGCCGGGGGGCGAGCGCCAGGGTCGGCCGCGCCGGCCATGGCCGGCCGCCTGTTCAGCCGCCCAGATCACCGTTCCATGGACGGCCCCAGCGGCGGCGCGCTGTTTCGCTTCGGCGCTGGTGCTGCCGATCGTCTCGAAAAACACGGCGCGGAACGGCTCCGCCAGCGTGAGGGCCGCGCACGGACCGGCCGTATCGCCGGCCTCGGTCATCCGGGAAAGAGGCTCGCGGCAGCGGTCTGCGCCGCGGCCACGATCGGTCCCGGAAAGATGCCGAGCAGGACGGTCCCGATCGTGCCGAGGAAGATGACCGCCCCAAGCTCGATGCCCGACGCCTCGAACGGGCGCTCCGCATCGTCGAAATACATCAGCTTGATGATGCGCAGGTAGTAGTAGGCGCCGATCACGCTGGTCACCACGCCGATCACCGACAAGGCGATCAGATGCTGCTGGATCGCCGCCTGGAACACGAAGACCTTGGACCAGAACCCACCGAAGGGCGGGATACCGGCCATCGAGAACATCAGGATGGCGAGGGCCGCGGCGACCATCGGCTTGGTCTTGGACAGGCCGGCCAGATCGGCGATGCCTTCGACCATATGCCCGTCCCGGCGCATCGTCAGGATCACCGCGAAGGTGCCGAGATTCATGAACAGGTAGATCGCCATATAGACCATCAGGCCCTGCACGCCGGTCGGCGTGCCGGCGGCCAGGCCGATCAGCGCGTAGCCGACATGGCCGATCGAGCTATAAGCCATCAGCCGTTTGATGTTCTTCTGGTTGATCGCCGCCAGCGAACCCAAGATCATCGAGGCCACGGCGACGAACTGAATGATCTGGCGCCAATCCACCATCAGATGACCGAACGGCTCGATCAACACGCGCACGAACAGCGACAGGGCGGCGATCTTCGGCGCCACGGCGAAGAAGGCGGTGACCGGTGTCGGGGCGCCCTCATAGACATCCGGCGTCCACATATGGAACGGCACCGCCGAACTCTTGAAGGCGAGGCCGACCGAGACGAAGACGATGCCGACGATCAGGCCGATCGAATTGACCGCCGACGGCGCCGACAGCGCCTGGGCGATCTGATCGAAGCCGGTGGTGCCGGTGAAGCCGTAAACCATCGAGGCGCCGTAGAGCATCATGCCCGAGGACAGCGCGCCCAAGACGAAGTACTTCAGCCCCGCCTCGGTCGACCGCACGCTATCGCGCTGGAACGCCGCGACGACGTAGAGCGCCAAGCTTTGCAGTTCAAGGCCGATATAGAGCGAAATGAGATCATTCGCCGACACCATCATCATCATGCCGACGGTGGCGAACAGGATCAGCACCGGGAACTCGAACCGGTCCATCCCCTCCCGCTCGTTGTAGCGCATCGCCAGGATGATCGAGATGGCCGAGCCGATCATGATCAGGCTCTTCATGAAGGTGCCGAAAGCATCGGTCACAAACATGCCATTGAACGTCACCAGGCGACCGGCCGGCACATGCTCCAGCAGCAGCGTGGCGATCGCCAGGATGACCACGCCGATCCAGGCGACCGGCCGCGTCTTCGCCCCGGCCCGGCTGACGCCGAACATCAGCAGCGCCATGGCGGCCACGGCCAGGAAGATTTCCGGAACGGCCGGGGTGAAATCCGGCAGCGCGTAGACGGGCATCAGGGCTTCTCCACCGCGACGGCGACTTGCGCCGCCTTGAGGCTATCCCGGGTCGCGGTCTGGACATGGTCGATCAGGCTGCCGATCGCCGGCTGCATCGGCCGCAGGAAGGATGACGGATAGATCCCCATCCAGAACACCAGGACGAGCAGCGGCGCGAACACCAGCATCTCGCGCGGGCTGAGATCCAGCATCGTCTTGAGATCGTCGCGCGTCAGCTTGCCGTAGATCACCCGGCGATAGAGGTACAGCATGTAGGCGGCCCCCAGGATGGTTCCGGTCGTTGCGCAGAACGCGACCAGCGTATTCGCCTGGAAGGCGCCCATCAGCACCAGGAACTCGCCGACGAAGCCGCTGGTGACCGGCAGGCCGATCGACGCCAGCATGAAGATCATGAACACGAACGAATAGCGCGGCATCCGCTCGGCGAGACCGCCATAGCGCGAGATCTCGCGGGTGTGCAGCCGGTCGTAGACGACGCCGACGCAGAGGAACAGGGCGCCCGACACGATGCCGTGGCTCAACATCTGGAACACGGCCCCCTGGATGCCCTGTTCGGTCAGTGTGAAGATGCCGATCGTGACGAAGCCCATATGGGCGATCGACGAATAGGCGATCAGCTTCTTCATGTCCTGCTGCACCAGCGCCACCAGCGAGGTGTAGATGATCGCGATGACGCTCAGCGCATAGACCAGCGGCGTGAAGAGGTGCGTCGCCTCCGGGAACATCGGCACGGAAAACCGCAGGAAACCGTAAGCGCCCATCTTCAGCAGCACGCCGGCCAGGATGACCGACCCGGCGGTCGGCGCCTCGACATGCGCGTCGGGCAGCCAGGTATGCACCGGCCACATCGGCACCTTGACCGCGAAAGACGCGAAGAAGGCGAGCCACAGCCAGGTCTGCAGTCCGACCGGGAATTTGAAGGTCAGCGCCTGGACCATGTCGGTCGAGCCAAGCTGGAAATAGATCGCCAGGATGGCGAGCAGCATCAGCACCGAACCCAGCAACGTGAACAGGAAGAACTTGAACGCCGCGTAGACGCGCCGCGGGCCGCCCCAGACCCCGATGATCAGGAACATCGGGATCAGCACGCCCTCGAAGAACACATAGAACAGCAGGAAATCGAGGGCGGCGAACATGCCGACCATCAGCGTTTCCAGCACCAGGAAGGCGATCATGTATTCGCGCATGCGGTTATGCACGGAGATCCAGCTCGCCAGCACGCAAAGCGGCGTCAGGAACGTCGACAACAGCACGAAGAACAACGAAATGCCGTCGATGCCCAGGTGATAGCTGATGCCGAAACTGGGCACCCAGTCGACTTTCTCGACGAACTGGAAGCCGGCTTCGCGCGAATCGAACCCGCTCCACAGGAACAGCGACAGCACGAACACGATCACCGAGGTGATCAGCGCGATGTTGCGGGCGTTGCGCGCGACCAACGCCTCGTCGCCGCGCATGACCAGAATGAAGCCGGCGCCGACCAGCGGCAGGAAGGTGACGAGCGTCAGCAACGGCCAGTTAGTCATGCCCGGCCCTCCGGCGAAGCCGGCTGGAACGTCGCTGGGATGGTGTGGCTCGCTCGCATTCGCCGGTCAAACCCCGCGCAACAAATAGAAGGAAACGAGCACGACGACGCCGATCAGCATGGCGAAGGCGTAGTGATAGAGGTACCCGGTCTGCAGCCGGCTGGCCCGGCGCGACAGCCCGCGGGTGAGCGTGGCGATGCCGTCGGGGCCGAGCCCGTCGATCACCGCGCCGTCGCCGCCCTTCCAGAAGCCCAAGCCCAGGGCGAAGGCCGGACGGACGATCAGGAAGTCGTAGATCTCGTCGAAGTACCACTTGTTCAGCAGCGCCTGATAGAGCACCTGCGTGTGCCGTGCGACCATCGCGGGCAGTCCCGGCCGGAGCATGTAGCAGAGATAGGCCACGGCGATGCCCAGCACGCCGGCGATCAGCGGCGCCTGGCTCGCCAGGAACGGGATCGCCTCGGCATGCTCCAGCGCCGGATGCTCCGGCAGGATCAGGATGGATTTGCCCCAGAACGCGGCCTGGCCCTCGCCGACGAAATGCTCGAAACCCAGGAATCCGGCGGTCACCGCGCCGATCGCGAGCACGATCAGCGGTGCGACCATGACCGTCGGCGATTCATGGACATGGTCCAGGGTGTGATGATCGGCGCGCGAGCGGCCATGGAACGTCATGATCAGCAGCCGCCAGGAATAGAACGCAGTCAGGAACGCCGCCAGGATTCCCAGGCTATAGGCATAGTAGCCGACACCGGTATGGGCGGCGTAGGCCGCGTCGAGGATCATGTCCTTGGAGTAGAAGCCGGCGAAGGGCGGGATGCCGGCGAGCGCCAGATTGCCGATCCACATGAGGCCGTAGGTGACGGGGATCAGTTTCCACAAGCCGCCCATCTTGCGCATGTCCTGCTCGCCCGACATCGCGTGGATGACCGATCCGGCACCGAGGAACAGCAGCGCCTTGAAGAAGGCGTGGGTCGCGAGGTGGAACATGGCGGCGGGATAGGCCGACACGCCGGCCGCGAAGAACATGTAGCCAAGCTGGCTGCAGGTCGAATAGGCGATGACCCGCTTGATGTCGTTCTGCGCCATGCCGACGCTGGCGGCGAAGATCGCGGTGGTGCCGCCGATCACGACGACCACGTCGCGGGCGATCGGCGCGTATTCGAACAGCGGTGACAGGCGCGCGAGCATGAACACGCCGGCGGTCACCATGGTTGCCGCGTGGATCAGCGCCGAGACCGGGGTCGGCCCCTCCATCGCGTCCGGCAGCCAGGTATGCAGGCCGAGCTGCGCCGATTTACCCATGGCGCCGATGAACAGCAGGATGCAGGCGACGGTCAGCGCATCGACATCCCAGGCCAGGAAATGCATCGTCTTGCCGACCATCGCGGGCGCACCGGCGAAGACCGGATCGAAATTGACCGTACCGAACAGCACGAACACCGCGAAGATGCCGAGCGAGAACCCGAAATCGCCGACCCGGTTGACCACGAAGGCCTTGATCGCCGCGGCATTGGCGGTCGGCCGGTCGAACCAGAAGCCAATCAGCAAGTATGAGGCGACGCCGACCCCCTCCCAGCCGAAGAACATCTGCACGAAATTATCGGCCGTCACCAGCATCAGCATGAAGAAGGTGAACAGGCTGAGATAGGCCATGAAGCGCGGGATCGAATGATCATGCGACATGTAGCCGATCGAATAGATATGGACCATGGACGAAACCAGGGTCACCACGACCATCATCACCGCACTCAACGTGTCGAGGCGCAGCGCCCAATTGACCGAGAGCGGCCCGGTATCGATCCAGGTCATCAGCTGCAGCGACTGAGCGTGACCGCCCAGCGCCACGTCCCAGAAATTCACGATCGCACAGAGCGCCGCGACGCCGACGGCGATGGTGGTGATGAGCTGCGACGACCGGTCGCCCAGCGAACGACCGAACAGGCCCACGATGATGGCCGCGATAAGCGGCAGGAAGACGGTGGCGACGGCCATGGCTTCAACCCTTCATGAGGTTGATATCCTCGACCGCGATGGTGCCGCGGTTCCGGAAATACACGACCAGGATCGCCAGACCGATCGCCGCCTCGGCGGCGGCGACGGTCAGCACGAACATGGCAAAGACCTGACCGGCCAAATCATTCAGATAGACCGAGAAGGCGACGAAATTGATGTTCACCGCCAGCAGCATCAGCTCGATCGACATGAGCATGATGATGACGTTCTTCCGGTTCAGAAAGATCCCGAAGATGCCGAGCGTGAACAGGATCGCGGCGACGATCAGATAATGGGCCAAGCCGATGATCACGATGCCTCTCCCATCAACCGCGGCCGCTGGTCAGGCGCGCGACCGCCGTGGTACTGGCGGCACCCGCGATATCCACGCCGGCACCGACCGGCTGCTTGACGATCTCCAGGGTCTCGGCGCGGCGCCGATCGATCTGCACGCCGATATTCTGGCGGCGCACACCGACCCGGGCCCGCAGGGTCAGCACGATGGCGCCGATCATCGCCACCAGCAGGATCAGGCCCGATGCCTGGAACGCATAGCCATAGCGGGTGTAGATCAGCGCGCCCAGCGCATGGGTATTGGTGACGCCGCCCGGCTGAGCCAGCGCGCCGCCGACACCGGCGGTGGCGACACCCGGCCCGGTCACCCAACCGGCGAAGATCAGCACCAGCTCGGCCAGCAGGATGATCCCGATCAAGGCGCCGACCGGCAGATACTGCAGCGCGCCCGCGCGCAGCTCGGTGAAGTTAATGTCCAGCATCATGACGACGAACAGGAACAACACCGCCACGGCGCCGACATAAACGACGACCAGGATCATCGCCAGGAATTCGGCGCCCAGCAGCACGAACAGCCCGGCGGCGTTGAAGAAGGCGAGGATCAGGAACAACACGGAATGCACCGGGTTGCGCGACGAGATCACCAGCACCGCCGAGGCAACGGTGACGCAGGCGAAGACGTAGAACGCGAGGGCCGGCAAGATCATGGCCGCCCCCCTGCCCCACGGCATGCAACGATCGGACAAAGCAAGCTGGTCATTCCTGAAGCTTCCCGGCGGAAAGGTCGCGATAGCTCAATGGTACGGGGGGACTCAACGGTACGGGGCATCGACCACCAGATTATGCGCGATCTCGGCTTCCCACCGGTCGCCGTTCGCCAGCAATTTATCCTTGTTGTAGAACAGCTCCTCCCGCGTCTCGGTGGCGAATTCGAAATTCGGCCCCTCGACGATGGCATCGACGGGGCAAGCCTCGGCGCAGAGCCCGCAATAGATGCACTTGGTCATGTCGATGTCGTAGCGCGTCGTCCGGCGGCTGCCGTCGTCGCGCGGTTCGGCCTCGATGGTGATCGCCAGCGCCGGGCAGATCGCCTCGCACAGCTTGCAGGCGATGCACCGCTCTTCGCCGTTCGGATAGCGGCGCAGGGCGTGCTCGCCGCGGAAGCGCGCGCTGATCGGGCCCTTTTCGTAGGGATAGTTCACCGTCACCGACGGCTTGAACATGTAGCGCAGGGTCAGCGCCATGCCGGAGATCAACTCCGTCAGTAGCAGACCCCGGACGCCGCGGTCGAGAAACGCCATGATCGACTTCCTTCCCTTGGCTAACGCCGGCCGCGTAAGCGCGGCACGAGGGCGAACGAGCGGGTTGCACTGATGGGCGCGTGCGAAATCGCGCGTACCATACCGGCCCACCGGCTGATGGCAAGCCTATCCACGCCAGCACTCACGGCGATACTCACAGCGGTTTCGGCAGCCAGCCCATGGTGACCAGCACCCCGGCCGTCAGCACCACCCAGAACAGCGATAGCGGCAAAAACACCTTCCAGCCCAGACGCATCAGCTGGTCGTAGCGGAACCGCGGGAACGTGGCGCGCACCCACAGGAAAAAGAACAGCACGAGCGCGATCTTGAGGGCGAACCAGATCGGTCCCGGCACCCAGTTCAGCGGCGCGATATCGAAGGGCGCGAGCCAGCCGCCCAGGAACAGGATACTGGTGAGCGCGCTCATCAGGATCATGTTCATGTATTCGCCGAGATAGAACAGGGCGAAGCTCATCGAGGAGTATTCGACGAAGAACCCGGCGACGAGCTCGGATTCGCCTTCCGGCAGATCGAAGGGTGAGCGGTTGGTTTCCGCCAGGATCGACACCAGGAAGACGACGAACATCGGCAGATGCGGGATGAAGAACCAGATCGTCCGCTGCGCCTCGACCACCCGCGAGAGATTGAGCGAGCCGGAGCAAAGCAGCACGGTGACGATGACGAAGCCCATCGAGACCTCGTAGGACACCATCTGCGCCGCCGATCGCAGGGCGCCCAAGAACGCGTATTTCGAGTTGGATGCCCAGCCGGCCATGATCACGCCATAGACGCCCAGAGACGAGATCGCGAACAGATACAACACGCCGACATTGAGGTCGGACAGCACGATCCGGGGGCCGAGCGGGATCACCGCCCAGGCGATCAACGCCAGGATGAAGGTCAGCATCGGCGCCATGATGAAGACGATCTTGTTGGCGCCGGACGGGATCACGGTTTCCTTGGTCAGCAGCTTCAGACCATCGGCCATCGGCTGCAGCAGGCCGAACGGGCCGACCACGTTCGGGCCTTTGCGCAGCTGCGCCGCCGCCAGCACCTTGCGCTCGGCGAAGGTGAGATACGCCATGACGATCATCAGCACGATGATCAGGGCCACGATCTCGACGATCGTGGTCAGGCCGGGCAGGCCATAGCTCGTCCAGAAATTATCCATGGGTGCCGGTCTTCGGGCTGGCGGCGTGTTGCGCCGCGATCGTCGTGAAATAGCTTTCGGTGCAGGCCGCCATGGTCGGCGAGGACCGGCTGATCGGGTCGGTCATGTAGTAGTTCCGGATGGGCGGCGCGAACGGCTCGGCCGACGGCGCGTCGGCGCCGCCGAACGGTGCCCAGTCGGCCGGCACGACGTCATCGACATGGGCGAAGAGCGGGTTGAGCTCGATCAGCCGCTGACGGAGCTGGGCCAGGCTGTCGTAGGGCAGCTTATGGCCGACCATATCGCTCAGCGCGCGCAGGATCTTCCAATCCTCGCGCGCGTCGCCGGGTGGGTAGACAGCCATCCGGCCGAGCTGCACCCGTCCCTCGGTGTTGACGTAGGTCCCGGGCTTTTCGGAATAGGCGGCACCGGGCAGCACGACATCGGCTCGGGCGGCACCCGCATCGCCATGATGGCCCTGATAGATGACGAAGGCCTTGCCGAGCCGCGCGGTGTCGATCTCGTCCGCCCCCAGCAGGTACACGACCTCGATCGCGCCCGATTCGGCCCCCTCCAGAATGCCGGCGACATCGCGGCCGCCGGCACCGGGGACCAGCCCGAGATAGAGGCCGCCGACACGGGCCGCCGCGGTGTGCAGCACGTTGAAGCCGTTCCAGCCCTCGCGCACCAGGCCGGCCGCCTCCGCCAGGCTGCGCGCCTGACCCAGGATCGCCGCCCCGTCCGGCCGGGCGAGCGCGCCCTGGCCGACGATCAGCATCGGGTGCTTGGCGTCCTTCAGCAGCGCGGCCCAGGTGTGATTGCCTTCCGCCAGGTCGCTCAATACCTCGGGTCCGGCGCCGAGTTCGGTCACCGGGAAGGTGAGATCCAGCCGCGGGCCGATATTGGCGACCTTGAAGCCGCCGCGCAGGAACCGCTTGCGCAGCCGCGCATTGATCAGCGGTGCCTCCCAGCGCGGGTTCGTGCCGATCAGCAGGCAGACATCCGCCTCCTCGATCCCGGCTATCGTCGTGTTGAACAGGTAGCCGACGCGCGGCGCGGCCGCGAGCTGGGCGCCGTCCTGCCGGCAATCGATATGCGGCGAGCCCAGGAGGCCCATCAGATCCTTGAGCGCCGCCATGGCCTCCGCATCGACCAGGTCGCCGGCGATCGCGGCGATCCGCTCACCCGGTAGACCGTCGAGGCGCTTGGCGATCGCGGCGAAGGCATCGCCCCAGCTCGCCTCGACCAGCTTGCCGTCGACGCGCACATAGGGCCGATCCAGCCGGCGCTTCATCAACCCGTCGACGGCGAATCGGCTCTTATCGCCGATCCATTCCTCGTTCACCGCCTCGTTCAGACGGGGCAGTACGCGCATGACCTGCGGTCCCCGCGAATCCAGCCGGATGTTGCTGCCGACCGCGTCCAGCACATCGACCGATTCGGTCTTGCGCAGCTCCCAGGAGCGCGCCGCGAAGGCGTAGGGCTTGGAGGTCAGCGCGCCGACCGGGCACAGGTCGATCATGTTGCCCGACAGTTCCGAGGTCAGCGCATGCTCGACATAGGTGCCGATCTCCATGGTCTCGCCACGCCCGGTGGCACCCAGCTCCTCGACGCCGGCGATCTCGGTGGCGAAGCGCACGCAGCGCGTACAATGGATGCAGCGGTTCATGCTGGTCTTGACCAGCGGGCCGAGATTCTTGTCCTTGACCGCTCGCTTGTTCTCCAGGAACCGGCTGCGATCGAAGCCGAAGGCCATCGCCTGGTCCTGCAGATCGCATTCACCGCCCTGATCGCAGATCGGGCAATCCAGCGGATGGTTGATCAGCAGGAATTCCATGACGCCCTTGCGGGCCTTCTGTGCCCGCTCGGAATTGGTATGGATTACCATCCCGTCGGCCACCGGCATCGCGCAGGACGCGATCGGCTTCGGCGATTTCTCCATCTCGACCAGGCACATCCGGCAATTGCCGGCGATCGCCAGACGCTCGTGGAAGCAGAAATGCGGCACTTCGACGCCGCTCGTCTGGCACGCCTGCAGCACGGTGGTGCCGGCCGGAACCTCGACCTCGGCGCCGTTGATGGTCAGCTTGGGCATGGACGAACTCTCCTCAGGCCGCCTTGGCGGCGGCGCGGTACTGGTGGATCCGCGCTTCCATCTCCGGCCGGAAATGGCGGATCAGACCCTGCACCGGCCAGGCGGCGGCGTCGCCCAGCGCGCAAATCGTATGGCCTTCGATCTCGAACGAGACATCCAGCAGCGTATCGATCTCCTCGACCGAGGCGTTGCCCTTCACCATCCGCTCCATCACGCGCCACATCCAGCCGGTGCCCTCGCGGCACGGCGTGCACTGGCCGCAGCTCTCATGCTTGTAGAACCGGGACAGGCGGGCGATCGCGCGGATGATGTCGGTCGATTTGTCCATGACGATGACCGCCGCCGTGCCGAGGCCGGATTTGACGTCGCGCAGGCTGTCGAAATCCATCAGCACGGTGTCGCAGATCGATTTCGGCAGGACCGGGACCGACGAGCCGCCGGGGATGATGCCCAGCAGATTGTCCCAGCCGCCGCGCACGCCGCCCGCATGCTTTTCGATCAACTCGCGCAGCGGGATGCCCATGGCCTCCTCGACGTTGCAGGGCTGCTCCACATGACCGGAGATGCAGAACACCTTGGTGCCGACATTCTTCGGCCGGCCGATGCCGGCGAACCACTCGCCGCCGCGCCGCAGGATGGTCGGCGCCACGGCGATGGTCTCGACGTTGTTCACGGTGGTCGGGCAGCCATAGAGGCCGACCGCGGCGGGGAACGGCGGCTTCAACCGAGGCTGGCCCTTACGGCCCTCCAAGCTTTCCAGCAGCGCGGTTTCCTCGCCGCAGATATAGGCGCCGGCACCGCGATGCAGATAGACGTCGCAATCAAAGCCCGAGCCGCAGGCGTTCTTGCCGATCAGCCCCGCCGCATAGGCCTCGTCGATGGCGAATTGCAGCCGCTGCGCCTCGTTATAGAATTCGCCGCGGATATAGATATAGGCGGCGACGCAGCCCATGCCGACGCAGGCCAGCAGGCAGCCTTCGACCAGCTTATGCGGGTCATTGCGGATGATGTCGCGGTCCTTGCAGGTACCGGGCTCGCTCTCATCCGCGTTGACCACCAGATAGCTCGGCCGTCCGTCCGACTGCTTCGGCATGAACGACCATTTCATGCCGGTCGGAAAGCCGGCACCGCCGCGCCCGCGCAGGCCGGAGGTCTTCATCTGCTCAACGATCCATTCGCGGCCCTTGAGGATCAGCTCCTTTGTGCCGTCCCAATCGCCCCGCGCGCGGGCCCCGGCCAGGCCGAAATCCTGTTCGCCATAGAGATTGGTGAAGATGCGGTCTTCATCGCGCAGCATCGGACCCTCCAGGGGCAGCGGTATCGGTTGGGGCGGCTTTCCCGGGTTCGGGGCCGAAGGCGGCGAGCGTGGTCCGGCCGCCGATCGCCATGGAGGCCTTGCGGCCGAGAGTCGAGCCGACCGGCGGCACATCGCCGCGCGCCAGGGCGTCGAGCAGCGCCTCGGTCCGCGGACCGTCGAGATCCTCGTACATATCGTCGTTCACCTGGATGACCGGCGCGTTGACGCAGGCGCCCAGGCATTCCACCTCGATCATGCTGAACAACCCGTCCGGGGTAACCTGCCCCTCATGGATCCCGAGCTTGCGTTCGCAGGTCGCGACCACCGAATCGGAGTCGCGCAGCATGCACGGCGTGGTCGTGCAGATCTGCAGATGGTACTTCCCGACCGGCTTCAGGTTGAACATCGTGTAGAAGGTCGCGACCTCGTAGACCCGGATCGCCGCCATATCCAGGATGACCGCCACCCGATCCATCGCCGCGCGCGGCAGCCAGCCATGATGCTGGCGCTGGGCGATATAGAGCAGCGGCAACACGGCGCTGGCCTGCCGGCCCGGCGGGTATTTGGCGATGATCCGATCCGCCTCAGCGCGGTTTTCCGGCGTGAAATCGAAGCTCGGCGGCTGCTCGACGATCGTATCGTCAGCGCTGGAACTCATCGGTCAACCTCACCAAACACAATATCCATCGACCCGATGATCGCCACCACATCGGCCAGCATGTGACCTCTCGACATGAAATCGAGGCCCTGCATGAAGCCGAATCCCGGCGCGCGGATCTTGCAGCGATACGGGCGGTTGCTGCCGTCGGAAACGAGATAGACCGCGAACTCGCCCTTCGGCGCTTCAACCGCCGTATAGGTCTCGCCGGCTGGCACGTGATAGCCCTCGGTATAGAGCTTGAAGTGATGGATGAGCGCTTCCATCGAGCTCTTCATCTCGGCGCGCGGCGGCGGGGCGACCTTGCGGTCGTTGACCTTGATCGGCCCGGTCGGCATCCGGTCGAGCACCTGGCGCATGATCCGAAGGCTCTGCCGCATCTCCTCCATGCGCACCAGATAGCGATCGTAACAATCGCCGTTCTTGCCGATCGGGATGTCGAAATCCAGCTCGCCATAGACGTCGTAGGGCTGCGACTTGCGCAGATCCCACGGCACGCCCGAACCGCGCAGCATCGGGCCGGAAAAGCCCCAATCCAGCGCATCCGCGGCGCTGACGATGCCGATATCCACGGTCCGCTGCTTGAAGATCCGGTTCTCGGTCAGCAAATGCTCCAGATCGTCCAGCGTCTTGGGGAAAGACTCGATGAACGCGTAGATGTCCTCGGCGAGACCGGCCGGCATATCCTGATGCACGCCGCCGGGCCGGAAGTAGTTGGCATGGAGCCGAGCGCCCGAGACGCGCTCGTAAAACTCCATCAGCCGCTCGCGTTCCTCGAAACCCCAGAGCAGCGGCGTAATGGCGCCGACATCGAGGGCGAAGGTGGTGACGTTGAGCAGATGGTTGAGGATGCGCGAGATCTCGGCGAACAGCACCCGGATGTGCTGAGCGCGCGGCGGCGCCTCGATGCCCAATAGCTTTTCCGTCGCCAGCGCGAAGGCATGTTCCTGAGACATCGGCGAGACGTAGTCGAGCCGGTCGAAATACGGCAAGGCCTGGACGTAGGTCTTGTATTCGATCAGCTTTTCGGTACCGCGATGCAGCAGCCCGACATGCGGATCGGCTCGCTCGACGACCTCGCCATCCATCTCCAGCACCAAGCGCAGCACGCCATGCGCCGCCGGATGCTGCGGGCCGAAATTGATCGTCATGTTCTTGATCTGCACCGGCGGGGCATCGCCCTCCACCAGGTTGGCCGCCCGATCGAGCGGTATCTTCGCCGTATCGGGGAGCGTTTGCGTCTCGGTGGCCATCACGCGGCCCCTCCGGATTTGGGTGCATCTTTCGGCGCCGGGGTCGGTGCCGCCGGGCTTGGTGCCGCTGGGCCTGACGCCGAGGCATCCGTCAGCGCCGGGGTCGCCTTCTCGTCGCCCGGCAGGATGGTGTTCATGCCTTCCCAGGGCGACAGGAAGTCGAAGCTGCGGAATTCCTGCTTCAGCTTGACGGGTTCGTAGATCACCCGCTTCTGCTCCTCGTCGTAGCGCACCTCGACATAACCGGTCAGCGGGAAATCCTTGCGCAGCGGATGCCCCTCGAAGCCGTAATCGGTGAGGATGCGGCGCAGGTCCGGATGATCCGAGAAATAGATGCCGAACAGATCCCAGGCCTCGCGCTCCCACCAGCCGGCAGCGCTGTAGACGCCGGTCGCCGAGGGTACGGGAGTGTCCTCATCGGTCGCGAGCTTGACCCGGATGCGGGTGTTGTGACTGAGGCTGAGCAGATTGTAGACGACCTCGAAACGCTCCGGTCGGTCGGGATAATCGACGCCGCAGACATCGGCCAGCACGCTGAACTGGCAACGCGGATCGTCGCGCAGGAAGGTCAGGACCGGCACGATCGCCTCGCGCCGGACCCAGACGATCAACTCGCCACGGCTGGTCTCGGCCCGGATGAAGTCCTGGGCAAGCGCCGCGGAGACGGTCGAGCCGAGTTCGGCTAAGGCTTGGGTCATACGAAAACTCGCGACGGGAAACTGGGCAGGCGACACACGAACGGCACGGAGGCGGACGAACAGGCTACCGGATCGCGAAACAGGACCCGGCCGACGAGACGCCCAATCAGCGAGCGAAGACGCTCGTGCGTTTGATCTTTTTCTGCAACTGCAAAATGCCGTAGAGGAGTGCTTCGGCGGTCGGCGGACAGCCAGGCACATAGATGTCGACCGGCACGATCCGATCGCAGCCACGCACCACCGAATAGGAATAGTGGTAATAGCCGCCGCCATTGGCGCAGGAGCCCATGGAGATGACCCAGCGCGGCTCAGCCATCTGGTCGTAAACCTTGCGCAGGGCCGGCGCCATCTTGTTGGTCAGCGTGCCGGCGACGATCATGACGTCGGATTGCCGGGGGCTCGGCCGGAACACCAGGCCGAAGCGGTCGAGATCATAGCGGCTGGCGGCGGTGTGCATCATTTCGACGGCGCAGCAGGCGAGGCCGAAGGTCATCGGCCAGAGCGACCCGGTACGCGCCCAATTCACCAGCTTGTCCATCTGGGCGACGACGAAGCCCTTTTCCTGCATCTCATCAGACACCGTACGCAACAGCACATCCTGCTGGGTGCCGGGCGGCAGCGGTGCCAAGCCGCCCGGGGTCGGGACGATGGGTCCGGTCACTCCCATTCGAGGGCGCCTTTCTTCCATTCATAGATGAAGCCGATGGTCAGCACGCCCAGGAACAGGATCATCGACCAGAAGCCGAACAGGCCGATATCGCCGAGCGAGATCGCCCAGGGAAACAGGAAGGCGACCTCTAGATCGAAGATGATGAACAGGATCGCCACCAGATAGAACCGGACGTCGAAGCGCGACCGCGCATCGTCGAACGGCTCGAACCCGCATTCATAGGGCGACAGCTTCTCGGAATCCGGATGCTGCTTTCCGGCGACGAAAGACATCCCGACCGCGGCCAACGCCACGACGACGGCGATACCCAGGAACAGCAAGATCGGTAGATAGTCGCGCAGCAAACTCAATGACATGGTCGATCGCTCGGTCCCGTTTGGCTTGCCCGAAAAATCACATGGCGTACGGGGCGACCTGCCCCGTCGAAACATTGGCGCCGCGCCAACATATAGGCAGATCAACCGGGAAAGGAAAGGCCGCACTGCAGCATGCGGTAGCTGGCCGCCGAGTGCGGCATGGTGACAGAGACGACTTAACCTCGGGGGCCCGCCGCGAGGCGGAAATGGCGGGAGTGACGGGACTCGAACCCGCGACCTCCGGCGTGACAGGCCGGCGCTCTAACCAACTGAGCTACACCCCCCGCATCTGCGCGGCGAGGGCGGATGACTACCCTCCTTCCCGACGCGAAGTCAAGCCCGCGAAGTCACTCCGCGGAGCAGACCTGCGCTTCAACCACCAAACCCTGTCGTGGCACGCATACCTGCCCCCGATCACCGGCGAGAGGGATCGATGACGGCACCTTTGCGAGGTAAAATGGGGTGACCCACGTCCCGAGGCGGTATGGAAGCCGAGCTTCCCGCGGCAACGGCCATGGTGGGCGATGACGGGATCGAACCGCCGACCCTCTCGGTGTAAACGAGACGCTCTACCGCTGAGCTAATCGCCCGGTTGGGTACGGTCGCCAGATACCGGTTAATGTCCGGCCTGGGAATACGCCTCGTCGGCCTATGCCGACGAGAACTCAATATGCGTGTTCCGGCGACGCGCGCCGGATGGCATCGGTTTAGTTCAGCGCGTCTTTCAGCGTTTTGCCGGGCTTGAACTTGGGCTGCTTGGAGGCGGCGATCTGAATCTTTTCGCCCGTCCGCGGGTTGCGCCCCTCGGATGCCTCACGACTGGCGACGCTGAACGTGCCGAAGCCGACGAGACGGACCTCGTCGCCCTTCTTCAAGGCACCAGCAATCGAATCAAACACCGAATCCACGGCCTTAACGGCCTCGGACTTCTTCAGATCAGTCGCAGTCGCCACAGCGTCAACGAGCTCGTTCTTGTTCACAAGACCCCCCTCAGAATCGGAAAAATCAAATAGAACGGGAACCGGACGGCCCCCATCTGGTAAGCACCTTAGATCGCGGTTCGTTTGGCCGTCAATCGCGGCGAGCGGCTAAAACCCAGGGAAACCGCCGATTTTTCGCTGTCTTCGGCAGAAAAGTCGCGCTGTGCGACCACGCCCTCCAGAAACGACTAGGCCCGGTCAGTTCTGACCGGGCCTAGGGCGGTGTATATTAACGGATTGGCACCGATTCGGCTGTCGCCGACTCGATCAGTAGTCGACTCGACTAATGAGTGACAACACCCGACCGATCCTCCGGTTCCGTGGGCAACGCCACCGGCGTCGCCGGATCCTCCTCCCACTCGATCGGCACCAGCGGCCTGGTCAGGGCGTTGAGCAGAACCTCGTCGACATGGGCCACCGGGATGATCGTCAAGCCACGCTTCACATTGTCCGGAATCTCGGCCAGATCCTTGGTGTTTTCCTTGGGGATCAAGACCGTCTTCAGGCCGCCGCGATGCGCCGCCATCAGCTTTTCCTTGAGCCCGCCGATCGGGAAGACCCGGCCGCGCAGGGTGATCTCGCCGGTCATCGCCACGTCGCGCCTGACCGGAATGCCGGTCAGCACCGAGACGATCGAGGTCACCATGGCGATACCCGCCGACGGGCCGTCCTTCGGAGTCGCCCCCTCCGGCACGTGGACATGGATGTCCTTCTTCTCGAACGAAGCCCGCTTGATGCCATAGGCGCTGCCGCGCGATTTCACATAGCTCTCGGCGGCCTGCACCGATTCCTTCATGACATCGCCCAGCTTGCCGGTCGCGGTGACCCTGCCCTTGCCCGGCAAGGTCACCGATTCGATGGTCAGCAACTCGCCGCCGACCTCGGTCCAAGCGAGACCGGTCACCACGCCGACCTGATCCTCGGCTTCCGCCTCGCCGTAATTGAAGCGGCGGATACCCGCGTATTTCTCGAGATTGCGACGGGTCACCGCCACCTTCGCGAGCTTCTTCATCAGGATGTCTTTGATCGCCTTGCGCGTGAGATTGGCGATCTCCCGCTCCAGATTCCGCACGCCGGCTTCGCGCGTGTAATAGCGCACCAGATCGCGGATCGAATCATCGGTGATCGACCATTCCGTCGGCTTCAGACCATGCGCTTCCATCTGCTTCTTGATCAGATGGCGCTTGGCGATCTCGACCTTCTCATCCTCGGTGTAGCCCGAGATGCGGATGATCTCCATGCGGTCCAGCAACGGCTGCGGCATCCGCAGGCTGTTGGCCGTGGTCACGAACATCACGTCCGACAGGTCGTAATCGACCTCCAGATAATGGTCGTTGAACGACGCGTTCTGTTCGGGGTCGAGCACCTCCAACAACGCCGAAGACGGATCGCCCCGCCAATCGGCGCCCAGCTTGTCGACCTCGTCGAGCAGGAACAGCGGATTGGAGGATTTCGCCTTCTTCATGCCCTGGATGACCTTGCCGGGCATCGAGCCGATATAGGTGCGCCGATGGCCGCGAACCTCCGCCTCGTCGCGCACGCCGCCCAGCGACATGCGCACGAAATTACGGCCGGTCGCCTTGGCGATCGACTTGCCGAGCGAGGTCTTGCCGACACCGGGAGGGCCGACCAGGCACAGGATCGGGCCCTTCACCTTCTTCATCCGCTGCTGCACGGCAAGGTATTCGAGGATCCGCTCCTTGACCTTCTCGAGCCCGAAATGATCCTGATGCAGGACCTTCTCGGCGAGCTTGATGTCGCGCTTCACCTTAGTCCGCTGCTGCCACGGAATGGTCAGCAGCCAATCGAGATAGTTGCGTACCACCGTGGCCTCGGCCGACATCGGGCTCATCGTCCGCAGTTTCTTGACCTCGGCCAGCGCCTTGTCGCGGGCTTCCTTGGTGAGCTTGGTCTTGTTGACGCGCTCCTCGAGCTCGGCGAGTTCGTCCTTGCCGTCCTCGCCCTCGCCCAGCTCCTTCTGGATCGCCTTCATCTGCTCGTTGAGGTAGTACTCGCGCTGGGTCTTCTCCATCTGCCGCTTGACGCGGTTGCGGATGCGCTTTTCCACCTGCAGGACGCCGATCTCGCCTTCCATGAAGGCGAAGACCTTCTCCAGCCGCTCGCTCACCGTCTCGGTCTCGAGCAGTTCCTGCTTTTCCGGGATCTTCAACGCCAGATGCGAGGCCACCATGTCGGAGAGCTTGCTGGCATCGTCGATCTGATTGATCGAGACCAGCACCTCCGGCGGGATCTTCTTGTTCAGCTTGATGTACTGCTCGAACTGCGCCACCGCCGTCCGCGACAATGCCTCAAGCTCGCGCTGATCGCCCAGCTTCTCCGAGATGACTTCGGCATAGGCCTGGAAGAAAGTCTCGTTCTCGTTGAACCGCAGGATGCGGGCGCGCTGGCCGCCCTCGACCAGCACCTTGACGGTGCCGTCCGGCAGCTTCAGCAGCTGCAACACGGTACCGACCGTGCCGACCGTATAGATGTCCGCCGAGTTAGGATCGTCCTGCGAGGCGTTCTTCTGGGTGACGAGCAGGATCTGCTTGTCTTCCTTCATCACGTCTTCGAGCGCCCGGACCGATTTCTCCCGGCCAACAAACAGCGGCACGATCATGTGCGGGAAGACAACGATGTCGCGAAGCGGGAGGACCGGGTACAACGTGCCGCGCGGTAGTTCCAACATAATGCCTCTTTCTAACTTGGACCGTCCCCCTAGAGCGGCGGAACGGTCTCTCAGAGCATGCCTCGAAACGGCCTCTACGACAAACTACGTGGCCCGATAGGCCGCCGGTTCAAGAGAGGCGCTTCGCGACGATGAGTTTCGGCACCGCATGCCAGCCCTTCTCGATCGCCCCTGGACCAACGGCCGAGCCATCCCAAGCCCGGCCGAGCCGTAACAGATCAGAGACTTAGCTTCCGGTCCCGACATCGCCGCGTCGATCGGCGTAGATGTAGAGCGGCGAGGCGCGCCCCTCGACCACCTCTTTGTTGATGACGATCTCCTCGACGTTTTCCAGCACCGGCAGCTCGAACATCGGGTCGAGCAGGATCGACTCCATGATCGACCGCAGGCCGCGGGCGCCGGTCTTGCGTTGGATCGCCTTGCGGGAAATCGCCTTCAGCGCCTCTTCGTTGAAGCCGAGTTTGACCTCCTCCATCTCGAACAGGCGCTGGTACTGCTTGACCAGGGCGTTCTTGGGCTTGGTCAGGATGTCGATCAGCGCTTTCTCGTCCAGATCGTCGAGCGTCGCCACGACCGGCAGACGACCGACGAATTCCGGGATCAGGCCGAACTTCAATAGATCCTCGGGCTCGACATCACGCAGGATCTCGCCGGTCTGTCGCTCGTCCGGGCCCTTCACATCGGCGCCGAAGCCGATCGAGGTGCCCTGGCGGCGGTTGGCGATGATCTTTTCCAGGCCGGCGAAGGCGCCGCCGCAGATGAACAGGATGTTGGTCGTGTCGACCTGCAGGAATTCTTGCTGCGGGTGCTTGCGGCCGCCCTGCGGCGGGACCGAGGCGACCGTGCCTTCCATGATCTTCAGCAGCGCCTGCTGCACACCTTCGCCCGACACGTCTCGGGTGATCGACGGGTTGTCGGATTTGCGGCTGATCTTGTCGACCTCGTCGATGTAGACGATGCCGCGCTGCGCCCGCTCGACATTGTAGTCGGCCGCCTGCAGCAGCTTCAGGATGATGTTCTCAACATCCTCGCCGACATAGCCCGCCTCGGTCAGGGTCGTCGCATCGGCCATGGTGAACGGCACGTCGATGATGCGCGCCAGGGTCTGGGCCAGCAACGTCTTGCCGCAGCCTGTCGGACCGACCAGCAAGATGTTGGATTTGGCCAGTTCCACGTCGTTGTTCTTGGCGCCGTGCGCCAGCCGCTTGTAGTGATTGTGCACGGCGACCGACAGCACGCGCTTGGCGTGGCTCTGGCCGATCACGTAGTCATCGAGGACCGTGCAGATGTCGCGTGGTCCGGGCACCCCGTCGCGGGATTTCACCAGGGTTGTCTTATGCTCTTCACGGATGATGTCCATGCAGAGCTCGACGCACTCGTCGCAGATGAACACCGTGGGACCGGCGATCAGCTTGCGCACTTCGTGTTGGCTCTTACCGCAGAACGAGCAGTAGAGGGTGTTCTTCGAATCGCCGCCGCTGGAC
>DATMGU010000129.1:0-3658 GCA_035555315.1 Allostellaceae bacterium | reverse complement strand
ACCGGCAATGCTTCGCGCCGCCGCCAAGAACTCCCGGATCAGCCCCATATCCTTACGGCCGGGTGTCGTTTCAACCCCCGAGGATACGTCGACCGCCCTGGTCCCCGTGGTCGCTACCGCCTCTGCCAGGTTCGCCACGGTGAGGCCGCCGGACAGCATCCAGGGTATCGGCCAGGACCGCCCGGCGAGGAGACGCCAATCGAACGCCAAGCCATTGCCACCCGGCAAAGCGGCGGAGCCGGCGGGCGATGCGGCGTCGAACAGCAGGCGATCGGCGACATCGGCATAGCCGGCGGCCCGATCGAGATCCGCCGGCCCGGCGATTTTCAGCGCCTTCATCACCGGCAGGCCGGCCCGGCGCCGGATCGCCGCGACCCGCTCCACCGCTTCCTCGCCATGCAGCTGCACCAGATCGAGCGGCACCTCGCCCAGCACCCGATCGAGCAGAGCGTCGTCGGGATCGACGAACAGCCCGACCCGGATGACATGGCCGGGGACGGCGCCGGCAAGCCCCGCCGCCACGGCGGGCGGGATGGCGCGGGGGCTGCGTGGGTAGAATACGAAGCCGACCATCGCCGCACCCCCGTCGACCGCGGCGGCCACGGCCTCCGGTGTCGACAAGCCGCAGATCTTGACAGCGATGGCGTTCGTCCGGGTCATGGTCCGGTCAGCTCGTCGCGGATGGCCCGCGCGGCCACGGCGGGATCGGCGGCGGCGGTGATCGGCCGGCCGATCACCAAGTGATCGGCACCGAGCCTCATTGCCTCGGCCGGGGTCATCACCCGCTTTTGATCGCCGGTCGCGGCACCGGCCGGCCGGATGCCGGGGACGACCAGCCGGAAATCCGGGCCACATTGCGCCCGCAACGCGGCGACCTCATGCGGCGAGCAGATGACGCCGTCGAGACCGCAGCGCTGCGCCAGATCGGCGAGCCGGGCCACCTGGCCTGCCACCGGCGGCCGCTGTCCCACCCCATCGAGATCGGCATCATCGAGGCTGGTCAGCACGGTAACGCCCAGCAGCCGGGTCCGGTTGCCATCAGGCGCCGCGGTCTCGGCCGCCGCTTCGGCGGCCGCGCGCAGCATCGCCGCCCCGCCCGAGGCATGCACCGTCAGAAAATCGGGGCGGATCGGCGCTACGGCGCGAACCGCCGCCGCCACGGTGTTCGGAATGTCGTGCAGCTTGAGGTCGAGGAACAGCGGCTGCTCGCCGGCGATCCGCCGGATCGCGAGCGGGCCCTGCGCACAAAACATCTCCAGCCCGAGCTTGACGCCACCCACCAGGCCCCGAACCGTGCGGGCCAGGGTCGTCGCCTTGTCGACATCGGTCGTGTCGATGGCGCAAAAGACGGGATTCACCAAGATCGGGCTCAAGCCGCCACCCCGGCCGCCCAATTGGCCAAGTCGGGTCGGACATCGCCGACCACCGCGTGCGCGACCGTCGAGCCCAGCAAGGCGCCGAATTTGAAGCCATGGCCGGAGCACGGGCTCATCGCCCAACCACGTCGGCCGATGGGCTCGATCAGGAAACGCTCCTCAGGTTGGACCATATAGAAGCAGGTCTTCACCCGGGCCACCCGATAGTCGTCGAAGCCGGCGAGCCGCCGGCGGCAATCCGCCAGAATCGAGGCCACCTCGTCCTGCGTGGCGACGCGGTCCTGGTCGGGATCGCCGCTGAGCGTGAATTTATGGTCGCCGACCTTGAGGCCGGTGCCGCCGACCGGGGGTACCGCGTAAAAACCACTGGCGAGGCCGATATCGAGCAGCATCGGCATGCACCGCCATTGCTCCGCGATCGCCGCCGGCGGGTCGAGATAGACCACGAGTTGGCGCGATGGCGTGACCCGGCCTCGAAAGCAGGGCACCAGCCGGTCGATCCAGGGCCCCGTCGCGATCACGACCCCATCGGCATCGATCGCCGAGCCGTCGGCCAGCACCACCCGCCCCGCCTCGGGATCGACGGACTGCGCGGCGATGCCGAGGCCCAGCACGGTGCCGCGCGCCGCGAGATACCGGGCGAGCGCGGCCGTGATCCGCTCGGCGAACAACACGCTACCGGTCGGCAAGTGGCAGGCGCGCTCGACGCCGACGGCGTTGATCAAGGGGAACCGACGAACCAGCGTCGCCTGGTCGAGCCAGGTCACCGCGTGGCCCTCGGCCTCCAGCCCCTCGGCCGAACGGCTCGCCCAGTCGCCGTCCTCGTCGTCGAGCGCTAGGGTGCCGGTATCGACGATCAGCCGCTCGCCAAGATCGGCCCAAAGCCGCTCCCAGGCGGCATAGGCCTCCGCCACCATGCGCTGATATCCCAATTCCGCCCCATAGGCGTAGCGGATCACCCGGTGCTCGTCGCCGGACGAGCCGAGCGGATTGGGGATCGTCGCCTGCTCGATCACGGTCACCTGATGGCCGAGCCGGGTCAGTTCCCAGGCGCAGGACAAGCCCATGATGCCCGCGCCGATGATGGTTACCCGCATTGACGGGGGCTCCTTCCCCAAACGGTCCTGTCGCTACACCCGCTCCAGCAGGGCGGGGACGGCGATGGGCGCCGGCGACACGCCGGGCGGCTTTGCCCGAGCCTCGGCCAATGCGGCCTCCAGCGCCACGATCCGCTTGGCCTGGCGCCGCAGCCGGCGTTTCAGACCGAGGGAACGCATCAGGCCAAGCCCCTCGCCCACCCCATACCCGACCAGTACCAGCACGAGCGTCACCAGATAAAGTGGCGCCTGCAGCGAGAACGGCAGCGGCCAGAAGGTAAGATCGACCGGCACGCGGTTCGACACCGCGAAGACGGCGAGGATGACGGCCAGCGGCAGCGTCACCAACCAGTGGAACACCTTCATGGGATCACCTTAGATCAGCATGCCGCCAGGAGCGGCAAAATCATGCCCCGCCAGTTAGGCTCAGGCTTCGTCCGTGTTGAGACGATCGCGCAGCTGCTTGCCGGTCTTGAAGAACGGGATGAACTTCTCATCGACGCTGACGCTGTCCCCGGTCCGCGGATTGCGGCCGACACGGGCGTCACGACGCTTGACGGAGAAAGCCCCGAAGCCTCTGAGCTCGACCCGGTCGCCACGGGCCAGGGCGGCGGCGATCTCGTCGAAAATCGTCGTCACGATGCGTTCGACATCGCGGTGGTACAGATGGGGGTTGCTCTCCGCCAGACGCAGGATGAGCTCCGACTTGGTCATGGTGCTGATCCTCCCGGGGCGCACGGCCATCACGGCCTATTCGATCCACCGGACAAAGTGCCAAACCACGCCACCGCCGTCAAGATAAGCCATGGATCAGCAACGGTTTTTCGCGATCGATGGCGCCTATGCCGCCGCCGGAAATGCAACGGGCGGCCGAAGCCGCCCGTTGGGTCGCTAAATTAGAAAGCCCTAAACTCTTACGAGCCGGAACCTTCCTTCTCGTTGCGCGCCCGATTGAACGCGGCACCCAGGATATCGCCCAGGCTGGCGCCGCTGTCGGACGAACCGAACTCGGCCATCGCCTTCTTGTCCTCATCGACCTCACGCGACTTGATCGACAGGGTGAGCTTGCGGGTCGCCTTGTCGAGCGCCGTGATCTTCGCGTCGACCTTCTCGCCGATGGCGAACCGGTCGGGACGCTGCTCGCTGCGCTCCCGCGACAGCTCGGCCTTGCGGATGAAGCCGGGC
>DATMGU010000128.1:0-41763 GCA_035555315.1 Allostellaceae bacterium | reverse complement strand
TATCGGCGGCAGCACTGCCGAGGCGCAGGAGCGCATCGGCGTCGAGGTCGCCCGCAAGCTGACCGATTGGAGCGATATCGGCAGCAGCCTCGGCGCGGTGAATTTCCCGCAGGCGCAATTGCCGCCCCGTCCGGCCGGCGTGCGGTTCCTGCATCTGCATCACAACGTGCCGGGCCTGCTCGCCCGCGTGATCGAGGTCTTCGCCTGCCAGGATGCGAACATCACCGCGCAATACCTGCAGACCGACGCGGAGATCGGCTATTCGGTGATCGACGCGGAGGGCGACCTCGATACCGAGGAGATCCTGGTGGCATTGCGCGCCATCCCCGGCACGATCCGCGCCCGGTTCCTATACGAGCGGAGATAGGGAAAGGCCGATCGGATCGGCCTTAGGCTTCGTCAATAATCTGCCGCTTTTTGGGCTCTTTTTCCGTCATCCCCGCGTAGGCAGGGGATTCATCTATCCACCCGTGCGGCGGCTGATCCATGGATCCCCTGCCTACGCGGGGATGACGATCCAAAGGGCGGTTCGGCGCGAAGGTATAGGAGTCGCAGGTCCGCTGGATGCGCCGGCGGCCGGCGAGTGACTTCCAGGTTTCTGCGCCTCCGCCAGAGCGCGGGATGAAGGCATCGCTACCCTCTGCGAGCGGGATTGTGCCCTCCTACCCGAAGAACGGCCCCAAAATCCGATACGTCAAATTCGCAACATGCCGTACAGCGAAAGCGAGAACGGCGGAGAAAATCCCCCGCTCGGCAGTGTTATTCCCTGAAGCACCTAACTCCGCCTCGGCGTCATAGGGATTGTCGCCGACCCTCCGGGGAGAGCGGATGACGTGAGTCACCGGGTCGCGGCCGTAGCGGGCAGCGTCGACTGGCAATCCGATGGTGTAAGGGGCGTAGGCCTCCAGGATGCGCCGACGGCCGGCGAGGTCGAGTTCGGGGGCCAATGCCTCGGCCAAAGCGCTCGTAAAGGCATCGCCGCCTTCGCGGTCGCCGACAGCATAGAAGACCCGCTGGATATTGATCCGGATGTCCGGCACATCGTCGGATTCCAGATTGACGATGGTCACCAGCAGCCCTTCAACCGATTCATGCCGCTCGCCATTGAGCGGCGGCATTAGGAAGCCGTTTTCCACCGTGCCGAATGGCTTCGGTTCGAGCGGGGAAACCTCATGCGCGGCGGCCAGCGCCGGGTCGGCCGCGTAAGCTTGCAGAATAGCGATCAGCCGGTCGTATGCCTCTGCGATGGTGGTGCCACTCGGCAGCACGATGGCGCGGCTCCGATCGATTTCCCAGCCGCCGTCGCGATGCTTGCGATAGGCGTCGATGGTCAACGCGCCATCCCGATCCTTAATGGCCCAGGTCAGGGTGCCCCGCTCGAAACTGCGCAAGCTCTTCACCCCAGCATGTTTCAACAGGGGCGTCACCGAGCTACGGCCTTCTTCAAGCGAAAGCTGGGGATGCCCCCGGACAATCATCGCGGCGAACCCACGCTGCAGCGCCGTGGTATCGCGGACGGGTACCACCTCGATCGGTTCGACATCGCGAAAGGCAGTAGTGGTGTTCGATATCCGCCCGTTCGTCGGCAGATAGACGAGCCCTTCCCGGAGGTAGCAGCCGTAAAACTTCATGACTACGGGAACCGAACGAAATTCAGAGTGACGCCGCACTTTAGGGCGCGCACCTTCATCTGCTTCATGATCGCTTTCTGCGAAGCGGGATGCGGTCCCTGCGGAATGGCAATTCTCAGCTCACGCTGCGTATCGTCCTCGATGCAGACGGTAACGGACGCCCATCGACGCTCGGAGTAGTCCGCAAGATCTTCGATATAGCTACTCAGCTTGCCGCGAAGATATCCCGGCTTCGCCTGCGCGGCGGAACCCAGATCGATCGACTTGAAGCTGTGGACCCAGTTTCCGGGAAAGTAGAATATCCCGCGATGGATGGACATCAATGTCTCCCGATGCGTCATCGACCGGGTCCCACGCTCCACCAGCCTTCGTTCAGGAATATTCCGCTAGAATGTTCCTTAATTGTTCTATTTTCAAGCGAAAAATATTGCCGCCTCAGTTGCTGCCTGCCGGCCCTTATCCTAGTGTTCCGCCCATTATGGTGAGCTACCGCGATGCAACAGAGGAAGATCTACCGGAAATAATCGCATTGCTCGCGGATGATCCGCTTGGAGCAAGCCGTGAGGATCCCAGCTTGCCATTGGCACCATCCTACCACGCCGCGTTCAGGGCGATAGCGGTGTCACCTTACCAACGGCTGATCGTTGCGACGGAGGGCGGGAAGATCGTGGGGACAATGCAACTGCTGTTGATCCCAGCTGTCTCCAGGGGCGGTAGTTGGCGCGGTCAGATCGAGGCGATGAGAATTGCCTCAAACCAGCGCGGCCGCGGTCTTGGCGAAGCATTCGTTCGTTGGGCGCTCGACGAATGCCGCTCGGCTGGGTGCCTTTCCGTCCAGCTTACCTCTGACAATGCGCGCGCAGCGGCCCATCGCTTCTGGAACAGGATCGGGTTTTCGCCCACTCACACGGGCTTCAAGATAGGCCTGTAGCAGCCGACGCAGGCACGCCAAGCGGCGCTGGGACGTAACGACGGGTAAGAGTGAGGATCAGCATCCTCGCAGTCGCGCGATCAGTCCGCCGACAGGCTCCTGACAGGCCATTATCGACAAAAGGCGAGGATACCCTACCCCGCCGGCGGAGAGGGGCAGATCCGATTGGGGCCTCTATGCCTCATCATCCGGATCAACAACGTCATAAGGATTGTTGCTGGGCCGCTTGGGACCGAGGATGGCGCCCGTGACCGGATCGCGACCATAGCGGACCGCGTCGACGGGCAGGCCGATGGTATAGGGGTCATAGGTCTGCAGGATGCGCCGACGGCCGTCGAGGTCGATCCCGGGCTCCAGCGCCTCCGCCAGGGCGCGGGTAAAGGCATCGCCGCCCTGACGATCGCCGACATCGTAGAACACCCGCTTGATATTGGCGCGGACGTCCGGAACGTCCCCAGGTTCCAGATTGACGATGGTCGCCATCAGCCCTTCGACGGATTCATGCCGCTCCTCATTGTCCGGCGGCATCAGATACCCGTCATAGACCGTGCCGAACGGCTCCGGCTCGACCGGCGGCGCCTCATGGGCGGCGGCCAGGGCGGGATTGGCCGCGTAGGCCTGCAGGATCGCCACCATTCGGTCGCAGAGCTGCCCCGTGGTAGTGCCCGGCGGCAGCGCGATGATCCCCTTCTCATCGATTTCCCAGCCACCCTGCGGATGTCTGCGATAGGGATCGATGGTCAAAACACCATCCCGATCCTTGATGCTCCAGGTGAGCGTACCCCGTTCGAAACTCCTCTGGGTCTTCACTCCGGCGTATTTGGGCATCAGCATCGTCGAGTCCCGGCTTTCCTCCAACGAAAGCGGCTGATTGCCCCGGATGATCATTTCGACCAGCCCGCGTTTCAACGCCGCTGTATCGCCGACAGATATGACCTCGACCGGCTCGATGATCCTGAAGGCGATATCACTGCGCCAGATCCGCCCGGTCGTGGGGAGATATACGACGCCTTTTCGCAGATAACATCTGTATAGGTTCATGATTACTCCGGGACCTGAACGAAGTTCAACGTGACGCCGCGCTTGCGAGCTACCTCGATCATCTCATCCATAATCGCCCGCTGGGAATTGGAGGGCGGGTTCGGCGGGATAGCGACCCTGAGTTCCCGCGCCGTGTTTTCATCTACCTGAACGTCATGCACTCCCCAGGGCCGCGCCTTGTATTTAGCAAGGTCATTGATAAATCCGTTGAGCTTACTCTTAAGGTATCCAGCCCTTGCATAAGAGGGTGCCCCCAGATCGATCGATTTGAAGCTGCTAATCGTCTTTCCGATGGCCTGGTCAATTGCCGGGTGGTTCCCCAAACTTTGTCGCCATAATTCATGGATTAGGTTTCCGCGTTCGACAGGTTGTTCTTTCCAAAACCCGGCTTGCCTGGCCCGCTCCGCCGCTGCCGCGACCCGCGCCTCTTCCACGGCGACCTCAGCGATCCGTGCTTCTTCCGCAGCCGTGGCTTCGGCGGCGGCGGTGCCAGCGCGGCCTTCGACTACCATGGGTGGCGTGAGCAGGGCACCGGAGATAAAGTCGCGGGCCACCTGCCCGGCCTCTGCCGGATCCTGATGCGTGTAGATCTCGAAGGTATCGAGGATATTCTGCCGGCCGGCCCGATCGATCGACGGGTCCAGCGCGTCGCTCAGCGCGCGGTCCATCGCCTCGCCGCCGCGCTTGTCGCCCTGGTTGTAGTACACCTCCCGGATCTCGGCGCGCAGGCTCGCCTCCTGGTCGGGGGTCGCGTTGGCGAGGCGCGTCAGCAGGTCGCGCTGCTGCTGGTGCCCGCCCTCGACGGCCGGCAGGGCGACGGGGGTGTTCTCGTCCGATCGGGCGCTCCCCTGGGGAGGCGACCCCTTCGGGTCATCGAACGACATCGGTGTCGGCGCAACCCCGACGTTCGGCCGGGTTTCGGACGGCATCGCGGCTGCCGATCCGGCGCCACCCGAGGTCCAGCGGCCATGCCCGTCGCGCGCTTCGTCCGGGTCGTATTTGCCAAGGGCCGCCTCGGCCCCGGCGATGCGGCTGGCGGCATTCCAATCCAGCTCCGGCAGCTTCAGATGCAGGGCCGCGATCATCGCGCGGCCCTCCGCACCCTCATTCAGCGCACGGGCGACGGCGCCCAGCCCGCTCATGACCGGCCCCACATCCGCCGTCGTCGCATAGGCCCGGTGCAACAGCCGCTCCACCTCGCCCCGCGAGCGCGGCGCGAAGCCGCCGAGGCCCTTGCTCAGAAGCGACACCCCGGCCAACGTCAAACCCGCCGCCGTGCAACTCAACCCAAGGCTACCGGGCTGATTGGAGAGCTTGTACATGGTCCGCGGGACACCCGTGATCATGCGCAAACCCTCCCTTGATAAGATCAAAACAAGAACATACGGGATAATGTTCGCTAAATGTTCCTTTTGCAAGTCGCAAATTCAAACCGCCAAAAACACCGCGGAGATACGAGCGGTTGCCTCAGCTCGCGGCCGGTCCCGTCACGTGGCGGTGCCGCGCCGGCCGGAAGTCCGGGTCTTAGCCACAGCGACGAGCGCCGAGGCCGGTTCCGGGCCGATGCGGCGCAGGCGGTGCGGCAGGGAGCCTGGGAATTGCGCGCAATCGCCCGCTTCCAGCACGAAGCCGCGATCGACGAAGCGCAGCTCGATCGTGCCCGTCAGCACGTAGAACAATTCCTCGCCGGCATGCTCGGCTATGGGACCATCGGTGCGGAACTCGGCGGCGGGATGGACCACGAAAGCCTCCAGCGCAGCGCCAGCGCGGCTCAGCCCCTCGAAGCCATGGGTGGTGTCGCTGACCGGCGCCCCGACCAACCGGGACGCGGCGCGGGTGACGCGCACGGCATGTTCGGCCAGGCGCTCACCCAGGAGTTCCGCCACGGGGACATCGAGTGCCTGGGACAAGCGCAGCAAGGTGGCGATGGACGGCCCTTTCAGCCCGCGTTCGAGCCGCGACAGGTACCCCTTGTCGAGGCCGGTGGCCTCGGCGAGGGCATCCAGTGTCAGGCCCCGTTCCTGGCGCAGGACGCCCAGCCGCGCCGCGAGCGCGGTCATGGCACCATCGGGCGACGGACGAGACGCTTTCGCGCCGCTCATGCCTCCACCACCAGTCGGCCGGATGCGCAGCCGGCGACGCAGCTTAGCAGATGCGTGGCGCGCCGTGCCGGCGACAGCACCCGGTCACGGTGCAGCGGCGCGCCGTCGAGCCAGCGGACCTCGCAGGCACCGCAGATGCCGCCTTCGCAGGATGACTCCACCTTGGCACCCAAGGCGCGCAGCCCCTCCAGCATGGACCCTCCCGCGGGGATGTCGATCGTCGAGCCGGAGGCGGCGAGGGCCAGGGTATAGGGTCGCGCGGCAGGGTCGGGCGGTAGCGCCGGCGGCACGAAATGCTCGACGCGCGCGGCACCATCCGGCCAATCGGCGGTGGCCTGCTCGAAGGCATCAAGCATCGCCTCGGGGCCGCAGCAATAGGCCTGGAGACCGGGCGTATGGCCCCCCAGAAGCAGGGCGAGCGCCGGGCGCGGTACCGCCAGCGTGTCATGCGGCACGGCGCGGCCGGCCGCGATCCAAGGGGCGAGATCATCGGGACAGGGCGGCGGCCCGCCCCGGTACAGCACATGCAGCACCCAATCGGCCGCGGCGCGCTCGAGAACGGGCGCCATGGCGAGGAAGGGCGTCACGCCGATGCCGCCCGCGATCATGACATGACGCGCGGCCCCATCGACGATCGGAAAGGTGCAGCGAGGCATCGACGCAGCCAGCTGATCACCCACAGTCACCCCGTCGTGCAGCCAGGCGCTGCCGCCGCGGGATGCCGCCTCGCGCTTTACCGCGATCTCCCAGCGGTCGCCGACCGCCGGATCGCCGCACAAGCTATAGGCGCGCATTCCGACGTCGGGAACCGCCAAGTCCAGATGCGCGCCGGGCTTGACGCGCGGCAGTGGGTAACCGTCCGGATCACGCAGGGTAAGGCGACGCACGCCGGGCCCGGCTGGGCGCGACGCGACCACGCAGAGGGTGATATGGCGCGGCATGATCGGCTCTTTACAGCGGCCCGATAGGATCGCCAAGGCGTACCGTGCCGCCTTCGAGGATTCGGCAATTCAGCCCGGAACGATGCACGAGCGGGTCGAACACCGGCTTGCCGAGGATTTCCTCGATGTGCCGGCAGGGAATCGATAGGCGCGTCGCCTCCACGACGCAGCCACCGATGCGGAAGCGTCTGCCGACCAGGTGGTTCAGCGGCACGCCTCGGGTCGTGATATTGCGCCGGTGTTCCTCCGGCGAGAGATCGATCTTGTAGTCCCGCAGGATGTCGCCGAGGACCTCCACCTCGAACAGCGTCACCTGCCGCCCGTCCTCCGGTTTCTCGGAATAGAAGCCCTGTTCCACCCCGATACAGTAGCGATCGCCGAGAACCCCCTGCCCGGCCACCAGCTCGATGGTGTCCCGCGCCTGCATCGGCAGGAAGGCGCGGGGCGTGATGTGAAGGTGCGCGACGGCACCGAGCCATGTAGGGGAGATCGACATTCATTCTGCTTTCGATTGGGGCAACTTGTTGCCCAATAGTCTATCAGTACGGGAAACGGACGCAAAGATCCTCAGAAAATAGCGGCCTCTGTCATCGGATAAAAGGCAACAACGCATTGGCACGAACATTGCCCTCACGACCAGAGGGCGGCGAACAAGCCGACTGGGGGAACGCCTCCGCCTTTCCGTCGCGCGGACGGAGCCAAGCCAGCGAGCAGGAAAGGGGATCTGACATGAGCAGCGTTGAACTTGCCGGGACTGAGGTCGGAATCGGTCCGGAACGGATGCGCCGGGTCGTCTTCGCCAGCATCATCGGCAGCATGATCGAATGGTACGACTTCACCATCTACGGCACGGCGACGGCGCTGGTGTTCAACAAGGTGTTCTTCCCCACCCTTACCCCCTTGATCGGCACGCTGGTGGCGGTCTCCTCCTATGGTGTCGGCTTTCTCGCCCGTCCGCTGGGCGGCGCCATCTTCGGACATCTCGGCGATCGGCTCGGTCGCAAGAAGACACTCGTCGCCACGGTGATCTTGATGGGGGTCGGCACGTTTCTCGTCGGCTGCCTGCCGACCTATGAGCAGATCGGCGTCGCGGCCCCCATCCTGCTGATCATCCTGCGTCTGCTGCAGGGCATCGGCATCGGCGGCGAATGGGGCGGCGCGGTCCTGCTGATGGTTGAGAACGCGCATCCCAAGCGGCGGGGGTTGTTCGGCAGCCTCGTCCAGATCGGCGCGCCGTTCGGGGTGCTGGTGTCGATCCTGGTGTTCAACATCGTGTCGGGCAGCATGTCCAACGACGCTTTCCTGTCCTGGGGCTGGCGGCTGCCGTTTCTGCTGAGTCTCGCGCTGGTCTTCGTCGGCCTGTGGATCCGCTTGAAGGTCACGGAAACGCCGATCTTCGAGCGGTTTCAGTCGAAAGTCGAGGCAAGCCGTACGCCTTTCATGGAAGTGGTGACCCAGCATCCGCGCATGGTCGTCACCGCGATCGGCCTGAAGGTCTCCGAGATTTCCTGGGCGATCATCGGCTCGGTGTTCTCGATCGCCTATGTGACCGACAAACTGCATCTTCCGCGCGGGACCGCCCTGCATGCCGTTCAGATCGCGGCCTTCCTGCAAATGGTGATCACGCCGCTCTACGGCTGGATGTCGGACCGGTTGGGCCGCCGGCCCATGTATATCGGGGCCTGCCTGTTCTCGATGGCCTATGCCTTCCCGATGTTCTGGCTGATGGACATGTCCACCTCCGGCGCGATCACCCTCGCCGTCGCGATCGCCATCGGCGTGGGTCAGGGCGTCATGTTCGGGGTCGGCGCCACCTACATGTCGGAGTTGTTCCACACCGGCATCCGCTATACCGGCGCCTCGCTCGGCTTTCAGGTCGGCGCGGCCCTCAGCGGCGGCTTCACGCCGCTCATCGTGACGTCGCTGTTCAGTGCGACCGGGAACGCCACCTGGGCGATCTCGCTCTACCTCATCACGCTCGCGATGATCACGCTTGTCGCGGCGTTGAGCGCCCCTGAAACAGCCCACAAGCCGCTATCCTGAGCCGACCGACAGCGTCGCCTGGAGGTCACGTTCCGGCCTTCCGCGGTTGATCGGAGGCGAATACCTCGATCCGGACGGCGAGGGCGCCCAGCCGGTTCCCCTCCAGAGCCACGGCGGCGGCACGCGACAAATCGATCAGCCGTGCCCTGGTCGATGGACCGCGATCGTTGATCCGCACCTTGATCATGGCACCGGTGGCGGTATTGGTGACGCGGACGATGGTGTTGAACGGCAAGGTCGGATGGGCCGCCGTCATCGCGGCCATATCGAAGGCTTCGCCGCTCGCCGTCCGCTTGCCGTGATGCCGCGCGCCATACCAGGACGCGATGCCAACGGCGCTCAGGCTCGGCTGCTCGCCTGGGCTGGGTGCGGGCTGCTCGGCAGGCGCCGGTGGTTCCTCGGGAGCCGGCGCCGATCCGCCGAGCAGCGACGAGCAGGCGGACAAGCCCTGCAACAGGGCCAGAATAAGGACGGTTCGACGAAGCGGGGGAAGCGCCAGGCGACATCGCATCGCCGACTAATACGCTGCTTGAACGTCAATTCTTGATTCTTTTTCGTAACGCGCGTTCCGCAAAACCCCTAGTTTAGGGGAAATGCGGCGAATTGCCGCGCGGCTTATGGGATGGAAAGGCCGATGACGATCTTGGAGATGAGCCCGTCGGATCAGCGCGGCCGGCCCGCGCATATCGATCCGGCGGAGTGGGAAATGCGGGTCCAACTGGCCGCGTGCCACCGAATCTTCGCCCATCTGGGCTGGGTCGAGCTGATCTACAACCACATCACCCTGCGCCTGCCCGGTCCGGACACGCATTGTACGGCGAAGTTTCTTAGCGGCTCAGTTCATCCGCTGCCATCCAGCAGCTTTGTAGCCTTCCGCGCAGCTCCGCGCGGCGGAATTGTCGATCATCGTCTGCGCGATGGGAAAGAACGACGGACCGCTGTTGGTCTGGCACTGCGCGGTCTCGCCCGTCGCCGGGTTCTTCATGACGATGATTTCGTGCGGGACGCATGCGCTGAGCAACGCGGCACAAACGATGATCGCTGCAAAGCGCATGTGCTTTCACTCTCCCAAAAGTTGAGAACGGAGACTACCATAAATATCCTCCTGGTCGATCAAGAGTGCTTCGCGCTGGATTTCGCGCCTCCTGATCAACCCGTTCGGCCTGATGTACAGCGAGGTTCGCGCGTCCAATCTGGTACGCATCGATATCGACGGACGGCTCGTCGGCCGGTCAATCCGGCCGGCTTCACGGTGCACGCGGCGATCCATCCGGGCTTGCCCCAGGCGCATTGCGTGATGCACACGCACGCGACCGCAGGCATGGCCGTGGCCTGTAGTCACGCCGGGTTGTCGATGAGCAATTTCTACGCGGCGCAGCTCCATGATAAGCTTGCTTATTATGACTTCGAGGGCATCATGGTGCATGTCGATGAGGGGCCGCGCCTGCTGTTCAACCCCGATTATGGCGCCGGCCAGGACGTTTTCGATGCGTTGACCCGGGTGATCGACCGCCTTGACCCGTCATATCGGACTTGATCGGCGCGGATATGTCGGCACCGGGAGTTTTCGGCTATAGACAGCCGCGACGACGCCACGATAGTCGCGGTACGAAGCAATAAACGGCACGACCCAACGGGAGGAACATCACGTGCAGACGCTCAAAATTCTCGGCTTGTCGCTGGCGATCGCCGGGCTCGCCGCCGGCCCCGCTCTCGCCGATATCAAGATCGGCCTGACCTTATCGACCACGGGGCCCGCGGCCTCCCTCGGCATTCCGCAAAAGAACACGGTCGCCCTGCTGCCGACCGAGATCGCCGGGCAGAAGATCCAATACATCGTGCTCGACGATGGCGGCGACCCGACCAAGTCCGTGACCAATGTCCGCAAACTGATCACCGAGGATAATGTCGACGCGGTCATCGGTTCCTCGACCACGCCGGCCAGCATCAGCATCATCGACGTCGTCGCCGAGAACAAGGTCCCGATGGTCGCCCTGGCGGCGACCGCCTCGCTGATCCTGCCCATGGACGAGAAGAAGGCCTGGGTGTTCAAAGCCCCCCAGAACGACATCCTGATGGCCACCGCCCTCGCCGATTTCATGGCGGCGAAGGGCCTCAAGACAATCGGCTTCATCGGCTTCTCCGACGCCTATGGCGACGGCTGGTACACCGAGGCGCAAAAGGCCTTCACGGCCAAAGGGCTGAAGATCGTCGCCAACGAGCGGTACAACCGGCCCGATACCAGCGTCACCGGTCAGGTGCTGAAGGTCATGCAGGCGAATCCGGATGCGGTGCTGATCGCCGGCGCCGGCACGCCCGCCGCCTTGCCGGCCAAGACCTTGAAGGAGCGCGGCTATAAGGGTCCGATCTACCAGACCCATGGCGCCGCCAACAGCGACTTCCTCCGCGTCGGCGGCAAGGATGTCGAGGGCACGATCATGCCCGCCGGTCCGGTGCTGGTCGCGGCGGAGCTGCCGGACGGCAATCCGATCAAGAAGATCGCGCTGGATTACGTCACCCGCTACGAGGCGATGTACGGGGTGGGATCCGTCGCGACCTTCGGCGCCCATGCCCTCGACGCCGATCGCCTGATCCTCGCCGCCGTCCCGGCTGCCCTGGAAACGGCGAAGCCCGGCACGGCGGAATTCCGCAAGGCGCTGCGCGACGCGATGGAGAAGACCACCAATCTGATCGTCTCCCACGGCATCATGAACATGACCCCGACCGACCATAACGGCTTCGACGACCGCGCCCGCGTCATGGTGACGGTCGAGAACAATCATTGGAAGCTGCTGCAATAGCTTGCATCTCCTCTCCGCCCCCGGGAGCGGAGAGGAGCGGATCTCCTCCGAATAACGCTGCTAGCCTGTAGAAAAGGCATCGAGTTGGACCAGTCGATCCTGCTGATCCTGACCCAGGACGGCGTGACCAATGGCGCCGTCTATGCGCTGCTGGCCCTCGCCTTGGTACTGGTCTTCGCGGTCACCCGCGTAATCCTGATCCCGCAAGGCGAATTCGTCTCCTATGGTGCCTTGACCTTGGCGGGGCTGGAATTGGGCCAGCCGCCCGTGGTGGCCTGGCTGCTGGTCGGGTTGGGCGTCATCGCGGCGGTGCTCGATCTCGCCCAGGCCGGACGGTCGCTGACCGCGCGCGCCATGCTGCGGATCCTGGGCCTCTATATCGTCGGACCGCTCGTGCTGCTGGCGCTCGGCCGTTGGCTGGCGCCGATGAAGCTTGGGCTGGCCGCCGAGGTGCTGATCACCCTGGTGCTGGTGACCCCGCTCGGCCCGCTGATCTACCGGATCGCCTACCAGCCGCTCGCCGAGGCCGCGGTGCTGGTGCTGCTGATCGCCTCGGTCGGCATCCATTTCGCGCTGATGGGGCTGGGCCTGATCTTCTTCGGCGCCGAAGGGTCGCGCACCACCGCCTTCTCGGATGCCAGAATGGATATGGGCATCCTCACCATCACCGGCCAAAGCCTCTGGGTGCTGGCCACCAGTTTGGGCTTCATGGTGGCACTCTATCTGTTTTTCGAACACACCCTCTGGGGCAAGGCCCTGCGCGCGACCGCCGTCAACCGCCTGGGCGCCCGACTGGTCGGCATCAGCACCGCCTTGTCCGGCCGCATGGCCTTCACCGTGGCCGCCTTCATCGGCGCGCTGTCCGGCATTCTGATCGCGCCGTTGACGACGATCTATTACGACAGCGGCTTCCTGATCGGCCTCAAGGGTTTCGTCGCGGCGATCATCGGCGGGTTGGGCAGCTATCCCGCCGCCGTGCTGGCCGCCCTGCTGGTCGGCCTGATCGAGGCGTTCTCCTCGTTCTGGGCCAGCGCCTATAAGGAAGTGATCGTCTTCACCGTCATCATCCCCGTCTTGCTGTGGCGGTCGCTCGCCGCTGTCGCCGTCGACGACGAGGAGTAGCGCATGCGCTCCCGTCTGGTGCTTGGGGCGTTCGTCGTCGCCCTGGCGGCGCTGCCGCTGATCCCGGCGATCCCGGAATTCTGGATCACGCTGCTGAACTATATCGGCCTCTACAGCATCGTCACCTTCGGGCTGGTCCTGCTGACCGGCGTCGCCGGCCTGACCTCGTTCGGCCAGGCCGCCTTCGTCGGCATCGGCGCCTATGCCACCGCCGTGCTGACCACCGTCTATGGCGTTTCGCCCTGGCTGACCCTGCCGGTGGCCCTCGTCTTGAGCGGCCTCGCGGCCTGGCTGATCGGCGCCATCACGCTGCGCCTGTCCGGCCATTATTTGTCGCTGAGCACGCTCGCCTGGGGCATCAGCCTCTACTATCTGTTCGGCAACATCGAATGGCTGGGCCAGCATAACGGCTTGAACGGCTTGCCGCCGCTACGGATCGGCGGCCATCCGGTGTCCAGCGGCCGCGAATATTATGCGATCATCTGGATCGTGGTGCTGATCGTCGCCTGGGGCATGGTGAACCTGCTGGACAGCCGGCCGGGACGGGCGATCCGCGCGCTCAAGGGCGGCACCCTGGTGGCCGAGGCATTCGGCATCAACACCGCCCGGATGAAAATCGTCGTGTTCGTCATCGCGGCCATGCTCGCCGGCCTGTCGGGTTGGCTTTACGCGCATCTGCAGCGGGCGGTCAGTCCGGGGCCGTTCGATATCGATGCCGGCATCGAATACCTGTTCATGGCCGTGGTCGGTGGATCTGGCCATGTTTGGGGGGCCGTGCTGGGCGCCGGCGTGCTGACCATCATCCAGAACATCCTGCAGGATGTGTTGCCTCGGCTGCTGGGCACCAGCGGCGATTTCCAGTTGATCGTCTTCGGCATCCTGCTGGTTGTGCTGCTGCAGACCATGCGCGACGGGCTGTGGCCGTTCCTGCGGCGTCTGGTGCCGCCTGGAAGCGGCCCGCGCGCGGCAGCGGATGCCGCTCCGCCCCTGCCGCGGCGGCCGATGCCGCCGCCGGACACTCCGCTGCTCCAGGTGACCGCTGCGCGCAAGGAGTTCGGCGGCTTGATCGCGGTCAACGACATCAGCTTCGATGTGCGGGCCGGCGAGATCGTCGGGCTGATCGGCCCGAACGGCGCCGGCAAGAGCACCACCTTCAACCTGATCACCGGCGTGGCGCCAGTGACGGCGGGCGAGGTGCGCTTCGCGGGCGCGCGGATCGACGGGTTGCCGGTCCGGCGCATCGCCCGGTTGGGCATCGGCCGCACCTTCCAGCATGTCCGCCTGCTGCCCGGCATGTCCGTCCTGGAGAATGTCGCGATCGGCGCCAGCCTGCGCGCGCCGTCCGGCCTGCGCGGCGGCGTGCTGGGCGCCATCCTGCGGCTGGACCGCGCGGTCGAGCGGCAATTGCTGCACGAGGCCGCCGGGCAGTTGCAGCGCGTCGGCCTCGGCGCCGAGATGCATCTTTTGGCCGGCAACCTGGCGCTCGGTCAGCAGCGCATCCTGGAGATCGCCCGTGCGCTGTGTCTGTCGCCGGTCCTGCTGCTGCTCGACGAGCCGGCGGCCGGGCTGCGTCACAAGGAGAAACAGGCGCTGGCCGACCTGCTGCGCCGGCTGCGCGCGGAGGGCGTCACCATCCTCCTGGTCGAGCACGATATGGATTTCGTCATGGGTGTCACCGACCGGCTGGTCGTGATGGATTTCGGCACCAAGCTGGCCGAGGGCATACCGGCCGAAATCCAGGCCAATCCGGTGGTGCTGGAAGCCTATCTGGGCGGTGTGGAATGAGTGGCGAGATGCTGTCGGTGCGCGACCTCGCCGTGAGCTACGGCAAGGTCGACGCGGTGCGGGGCGCCACGATCGAGGTTCCCGCCGGGCGGATCGTCACGGTGATCGGCGCCAATGGTGCCGGCAAATCGACCCTGCTGAACGCGATCATGGGCATCTTGCCGTCCCGCAGCGCGCTGAGCTTCGACGGCAGATCGATAGCGCGCCTGCCGGTCGAGGCGCGTGTCGCCGCCGGCATCAGCCTGGTGCCGGAAAAACGCGAATTATTCGGCACCATGACGGTGGAGGACAATCTGCGGCTGGGCGCCTTCCGCGTCGCGGGCGGCGGTGGCGACCTCGACCGGGTCTATGACCGGTTCCCGCGGCTGCGCGAACGGCGCCGCCAGGCGGCCGGCACCCTGAGCGGCGGCGAGCGGCAGATGCTGGCGATGGGCCGCGCGCTGATGGCCCGGCCGCGCCTGCTGATGCTGGACGAGCCCAGCCTCGGCCTGGCGCCGCTGATCGTCAAAGACATCTTCCAGATCATCGCCGAACTGCGCGCCACCGGCGTCGCCATCCTGCTGATCGAACAAAACGCGCGGGCCGCCCTGCAGATCGCCGATTACGCTTACGTGCTGGAAACCGGTGAGATAACCCTAGAGGGGCCGGCCGCGACCCTGGCCAATGATCCACGGGTGATCGAAAGCTATCTGGGGCTCGGCGGGCACCGGTACTAAGTTCGGGTATTCGTCAGGTTCGGGGGCCTCCATGGCGCGGTATTGGCGTGAATTATCGACCATCGAATTCGCCGGCCTGGACCGGGAGCGAACCGTTGCGTTGCTGCCGGTGGCGGCGATCGAGCAGCACGGGCCGCATCTGCCGGTCGGCGTCGACGCCATCATCAACGAAGGCATCGTCGAGCGGGCGATGACGCTGATGCCCGACAGCGTGCTGGTGCTGCCGGCGATGCCGGTCGGCAAATCGAACGAACACCTGGCCTTCCCCGGCACCCTCACCCTGTCGGCCGAGACGCTGACCCGGCTCTGGACCGAGATCGGCGAGAGCGTCGCGCGCGCCGGCATCGGCAAGCTGGTGCTGCTGAACAGCCATGGTGGGCAGCCGCAGATCATGGACATCGTCGCCCGCGATCTGCGCGTTCGGCTCGGCCTGTTCGTGGTCACCGCCAATGCCGGCGGCCTCGGCCGCGTCCCCGGCCTGTTCACCGAGCTGGAAGACCGCCACGGCATCCATGGCGGGTCGTCGGAAACCTCCCAAATCCTGTACCTGCGGCCGGATCTGGTGACCGAGGCGGAACGGCGCGATTTCGCCCCCGCCTCGATCGGTTGGGAGCGGGATTACGACTTCCTGCGGCCGGAAGGCCATGCCGTCGGCTTCGGCTGGCAAACCCAGGACCTGCACCCCGCCGGCGCCGTCGGCGACGCGACCGACGCGGATGCCGGGCGCGGCGAGCAGCTGATCACCCTCCGCGCCGCCGGATTGGCAAAACTGCTCGACGAAGTCGCCCGGTTTCCGCTGAGCAGCCTGAAGAAAGGGCCGCTTGGATGAGGGATCGGTTCTCGGCTTTTGAGGCCACTTGCAGATTATTGCAAAAAAGGTATGTTCAAAAAGGGTGAAATGGTCGGTCGAATTTCTAAATGGCGAAGTTGAAGCCACGTTGTCGGCCTTGCCCAGAGACATCCGGGCGAGCTTCGAGCGCATTGTCCATCTGATCGAAGCTCATGGCCTCATGCTGATGCGTGAGCCCTATGTGAAGCATCTGGAGGGGCCGGTATGGGAAATGCGGATGAAAGGCAAGGACGGGATAGCCCGTGCCGCCTATGTCACCGCAACCGGACGCCGTGTGGTGGTGGTGCATGTGTTTCCCAAGAAGACACAGAAGACGCCCCGTCGTGAAATTGACATCGCCCTGCAAAGGGCAAAGGAGGTCGTGTGACCCAAAGAGCCATCCCTGTCGCGGAGACCTTCGCCAAGTGGCGGACGGACCCGGAGTATGTGGCGGTCTATGATTCGCTTGAGGAAGAGTTCGCCCTCGCCGAAGCCCTTATCACGGCGCGCGCCAATGCCGACATGACGCAGGAAGACGTGGCGAAGGCGATGGGCACAACCCAAGCCGTGGTCGCCCGGCTGGAAAGCGGCCGGACCAAACCGTCCACCCGCACCCTTGAGCGGTTCGCCAAAGCCACGCACACGCGCCTGCGTATCAGCTTCGAGCCGGAAAGCCCCGCCCGACCCGTACGGAGCTAAGGAGGAGAACGCCGGTTTGCCGTCGCCCTCCGATGAGGAATGCGGGAGCCTATCCCCGCGTCGCGACGAACTCCTCGATCGCCGAGGCCCAGGCTTCCTTGGTGTGGCGCACATCCTCGGCCGTATGGGCGAGCGAGACGTAGTATTTGGACTCGCCCTTCAGCACGCCCCGGCTGCGCAGCAAGCCATTGAACCGCTTCATGGCGGCGGCATCGCCCCTGAGCGTGGCGCGATAGTCGCGCAGATCGCCGGTGGCGAACACTAGGTCGAACAGCGGCGGCTCACCGATCACCGTGGCCGGGATATCCGCCCTGCGCAGCAGCGCGCCGAGCTCGGCCATCAGCTCGCGGCCCGTGGCGAACAGCTGCTCATAGGCACCGTCCCGGCGCAGGATCGCCAGGGTGGCGAGGCCGGCGGCCGCGGCCACCGGATTGCCCGACAAGGTGCCGACCTGCATGAGAAACCCGTCATCGCCGACTTGGGCGCGATCGAAATGCGCCATGATATCCGCCCGGCCGGCGATCGCCGCGAGCGGAAACCCGCCGCCGCAGATCTTGCCCAGGGTGCACAGGTCCGGCACCACGCCGTAATATTCCTGTGCCCCGCCATAGGCGAAGCGGAAGCCGGTGACCACCTCGTCGAAGATCAGCGGGATACCGTGCTCGGCGGTGACCTTCCGTAAGGCTTCGAGAAAGCCCGGCGCCGGCGGGATAAGCCGTTGGAACGGCTCGACGATTACGCCACCCAGCTCGTCCTTATGCGCGTTTATCAGGCTGACGGCCGCATCGATGTCGTTGAAGGGAGCGACCAGCACCTCGCCGCGTATCGACGCCGGGATGCCCGCCGAATCCGGGATCGCCTGGGGGAAATTGCCCGGCGATTTGGGCGCCATGCTCATGAGCCCATAATCGCTCATGCCATGATAGCCGCCTTCGAATTTCAGGATCTTGTCGCGCTTGCGAAAGGCGCGCGCGACCCGCATGGCATAGAGATCGGCCTCCGAGCCGCTGGAGACGAAGCGCACCTGGTCGGCACAGGGTATCGCCCGGACGATCTCCTCGGCCAGCAGGATGCCGTGGCGGTTGTTCGCGAAGAAGGTCGTGCCCTCGGGGATCTGCGCCTGCACCGCGGCGGTCACCTCCGGATGCGCGTGTCCCACCACCATGGGGCCGGAACCGAGCAGGAAATCGACGTATTCATTGCCGCTCTCATCCCAGACACGGCCGCCGCGCCCCTTGGCGATGACGATGTCCGAGGACCAATTGCCGAAGCCGCCGGCGGGGAGCACCCGCCGCGCCGTCTCGACCAGCGCGCGTTCGGCATCGCCGTGGATTTGGGTGGGGAAGAGTTTCGCTTCCTGCCGGTCAGTCATCAGAGTCACGTCGCATCTCCCTCAACACCTCGACGTCTTGAGCCTGGCATTTTTTCAGCCCCGTCACCACGGGTGTAACGGGCGCGATGGGGGATACATTTCGCATTCCTTGATTTTCGACCCACTCGGTCCTAATCATAGTTCCATATGGAACTGATCGAGGCCGGCCATGCTTCACAATCCGCAGACGGCGACGATGCTTGGCTTCACCGCCACGCCGCCGGTGACACCCATCTCCTTCCTCGACCTGATCGTCCGGGGTTTCCCGGTCTCGGCCCTCGACCGTGTATCCGAAACCGTGGCACCGGCCGACAGCGCCTTCAAATATCGGATCGTATCGAAGACGACCCTCGCCCGCCGGCGCAAGCACGACAATGATCGGCTCTCGACGGATGAAAGCGAGCGGCTGGTCAGGCTGACCGATGTATGGACCACCGCGGTCGATGTGTGGAAGACCGGCGAAGCCGCCCGCGCCTTCCTCTTTCGGCCGCACGCGATGCTCGATGGCAGGCCACCCATCAACGTCGCCTTGCAAGCCGAGGTGGGGGCACAGATCGTCAAGGACATCCTGGGCCGGTTGAAATACGGCTCCGCGGCTTGAAGGCGCAGACCCTTCAAGAGGTCCTCAAAACCTACAGAATCGGCGATCCAAATGGCGATTTCCCGATTTTCGACGCCGCTGGATCGAAGATAAGTCCCGGCCGCTGGAACACGCCTGCCAGCCCGATGATCTATACGAGCGAACACTATTCCACGGCGATGCTGGAAAAGCTCGTGCATGGCAGCGGCGATCTCCCGCCGAATCAGCACTTTATCGAAATCACCATTCCCAACGGCGTCACATACGAGTCGCTGAACCCCGCTCACCTGCCCAGTTGGGCCGATGCCGCGTGCACGTCCTCCAAGGCTTATGGGGAGGCTTGGCAAATCGAGAAGCGGTCGCTCCTGCTGATCGTTCCGAGCGTCGTGGCACGCCTCGAACGGAACATCCTGATCAACCCCGAGCACCCCGAATTCCCAAAGCTCCGCGCGTCTCTCCACCAACCGGTTTGGTGGGATGCCCGGCTTTACTAGAGTACCGGCAGCAGCAGGCGCGACGGCGTGTCGCCGCCATGGCGCAGGGTCACGGTCACGATCCGTTGGTCGATCAGCCTTGTCTCCCAGGCCTGCTGGCCGGTGCCGGGATTGACCGGATGGGCGGGGAACGAGCAGGGCTGCACCGTCAGCCGCAGGGCGCCGCCCACCGGGAGCCATACCGCCACCGCGCGCAGGGTGATCCGGATCGGCTTTTGGCCGGGCGTATCGATCCGCGCATAGCCCTCGGTCAGCGGTAGGACCTTGCCATCCGGCTGCACCATGGACAGCACGCAGGCGAGGTCGAAGGACGGGTGATCCGCCTCAGCGAACAGCTCCGCCACCACATCGCCGGCCAGCGATAGTTCCGTCATGAGCGGCGGCGTGGTGAAGGTAAGGCAATCGCTGCGCTGCTCGACCGCCGCCCGATCGGCCGGACCGGCCGGATGGGTGAGATGCCCGCCGGTGGTCGGAAACGGCCGCCAGGGATCGAGCACCAAAACATCCTCGCCCGACGCCTGCCGCTCCGTCGCCGCCAGGCCGCCGGATGCGGGGTCCATCGCCGCCAGACCATCGCTGTGAAGAAAACACGCCTCCGTGGCAGCCGGCCAGCGATCGAAGCCGCGCCAGGCGTTTCGGCCGATCTCGAACAGCTCGACCGGTGGCTCGTCGAGCAACCCCGTATCGAGGCCCTTCAGCCAATGATCGAACCAGCGGAGCTGCAGGCGATCCATACTGCGCGCCGCCGCCGGCCCGAAATCCATCTGGCCCGCCCGGCGCCCCCAGGGGATATGCGCCCAGGGCCCGATCATCAGCTTTTGCGGAGCCTTGCCCCGCGCCGCGAAATGCCGATAGGCCGCCAGCGTGCCGGTCAGCATCGGGTCGAACCAGCCGCCGATATGCAGGATCGGCAGGTCGATGCCGGCCGCCACATGGCGGGGAGAACGCTCCGCCCAATACGCGTCTTCGGGATCGGGATGCCGCAACCAATCGCCCCAATGGGCATACCGCTCATGCTCGCGCAGCACGGCGGGCCAGGACGGCACCGCCTCGTGCAGCGGCAGGGCCCGCGAGGCCGCGTAGAGGGCGCGATGCGCCGCCGCGTCGCCGGCCCGCCTGGCACCCTCGACCGCCAGCTGGATCGCCCAGCCGATGCCGGTCTGCAGCCGGATGCTGCCGCCCTCATACGCCATGTCGTGATGCAGATCCCAGGCGCCCATGGCCGGCGCCAGTGTCCTCAGCGCCGGATGACCGCCGGCCGCCGCGAAATATTGCGTCATCGCCTGGTAGGAGAAGCCGTACATGCCGAGAGCACCGGACGAGCCCGGCAGCGCCGCGGCCCAGGCGACCGTGTCCTCGCCATCGGCGACCTCGTCGGCCAGCAGCCGGAAGGCGCCCTCGGAAATACCCCGCCCGCGCACGTCCTGGATCACGACGAGATAGCCCTGCCGGGCATACCAACTCGGATGCGCATAGGTCACCGTGGAGGCGATGCTGCGACCATAGGGTTGGCGCATCAGCAGCACCGGGAAATCGCCGGCATCGGCCGGACGATAGACATGGGCGTCGAGCCGCGTGCCGTCGCGGCAGTGCATCGACACGTCCTCACGCGGCCGCAACTCGTACAGCGTCACGAGAGACCGCCCTGGCCACCGAGCACAAGGCGATCCGCTTCGTCCAGCACCACCGGCGTGCCGGCGCGGATCAGCGCCGCGAAGGCCTCGTCCGGCACCATGATGGTCAGGCAGTACAGCTTGTCCATGCCGGTGTTCTCGACGACATGTTCCCCACCGGGCTTCACCACGAGGGCATCGCCTCGGCCGATCGGCACGCGCATGCCGTCGCACAGGGCCACACCCTCGCCCGACAGCACGAAGAACATCTCATGGGCCGCGTGATGCGTGTTGGGCGGCGTCCGCCCCCCGACCGCGAAGATCTCGACCACGGCGACGAACGGACAGCCCTCGCCCACCCCGTCGAACACCAGGGCGAAATAGTTGGAATCCTCGGGCGAGATCCGATAGGCGGGACAATCCCGCAGGGTCTTCTTCATCGCTGGTAGAATCATCGGGGCGGGGAAAATCATCGGGCAAGTCTCTCGATGAGCGCCGCCGACCGGGCGACGAAGCCAAAGCATTGCTTGACGTTATAGAGCGTCGCGTCGGTGCAATAAGCGGGCGAGGTGGTCGCCGCGCAATCATCGACCAGCACGCAATCATAGCCCAGGAAATTGGCGTCCTGCAGGGTGCACAGCACGCATTGGTCCAGATTGACGCCGCCGAACAACAGAGTCGTCACCCCCAGATTGCGCAGGATCGAGTCGAGCGGGGTATCCCAGAACCCGCTCATCCGGTATTTCGCGACATGGATATCGGCGGGATCCGGTGCCAGCTCGTCGACGATCTCGGCGGCCCAGGAACCCGCCTCCAGCACCGGAGCCCCACGGCCCGGCAGCGGGTCGCCCAACCCGACACCCTGCCCGGTCGGCTTATAGACGTGCAGCAGCGAGGGGCTGAGATTGAGCCGGTCGGGCCGGTTGCCCCAATTCACCCAGACGATCGGCACGCCGGCCCGGCGCAGCGCCGGCAACAGCGCGCGCAGCGGGTCGATCGGCGCCCGCGCCGGCGCCACATCGACGCCGATATGGGCGAGCCAGCCGTCGGGATGGCAGAAATCATTCTGCATATCGATCACCACCATCGCCGTGCGCGCCAGATCGAGCGTCACCCGCTGCGGCTCCGCCGCGATCGTCACCGGCCGCGGCGCCACGGGCCGCCGCACCAGATCGACCGCCGTGGTGGAAACGCGCCACTGGTTGTTGGGGGCCGAGCCCAGGGGAAGGGTCTGTTCGTCCGCCATGCTGTTCCTTCCGGCTGATACACCGTTTCCAAATGTCGCCTTATGTATCGGTGGCAAACGCCCTCCAAAGCTGCGGGCTTTTGGAAACTCCATTCTACTCGATGATCTCCCGCCCGCGCAGGCGCTTCGGCGTCGCCCTCTGGGTCTCTGCCACGCCCCCTCCCTTTCCGAATTCCGACGGCGTGGTGATGCGCAGGTCCGGAAACAAGCTTCGCATATGCCCGGCGTTCCACGTCACGATTCCCGGAATTTCGTGCGCGACCGCGGCTTCGCCAATGAGGCGATCGTAGAGGCGTGCGCCGATGCCGCCGTTTTGCGCATAACTCCTGATCGCCTCGAAGGTCTGTGGGGCAGTCAAGCCGACGAGCCCCGTCACGGCACGAACGCTCTCCAGGGCGCCCCAAGCCTCCTCGGGCGTGAAGCGGAACGGCGAACGCTCGCCTTTGCGGGTCAGCGTACTATACGTCTCGGCATAGCTATGCGCGGCGATGGCGAACTGCATCTCGGTGCCGTCGACCAGAAGCTTTAGCGACGGACCGTGATGCTCATGCGCCTCGACGAGCATCGCGATCAAGACGTTGCTGTCGAGGAGTGCCTCAATCCTCAAGATCGCGCTCGCGCACCTCGTTCAACGCAGCGTTCGCCTCGGCGAGACTGATGCTCGATTCCTTGGCGGGCAGCACCAGGATCAGTCCACGCTGCGCCAGCCGGCCCACCTTGATCGCGGCACCCGGCGGCACATAGCCTCGCAAAGCCTCCTCGACGACCTGCGTGACGGTCATGCCGGTCCGCTGCGCCAGATCATGGGCCCGCGACCGAGCAAACGCGGATCGGACATTGAACTGGACAGGATCGGTGCGGGACATCGGCAACTCCTCGCCTCTGAAATAGCGTCTCCATCGTCCTTTGGCTAGCCATTAGCTCCATATGTCTAGCCAAAGGGCGCCAGCTACTCGATGATCTCCGGCCCGCGCAGGCGCTTCAGCGTCGCCCGCTGGGTCTTCGCCGCCATCCGGCGTCGTTCGGAGCCCAGGGTCGGGCGAGTCGGACGGCGGATCGTCTGGCGCAGGGCCGCGGCGCGGATCAGTTCGATCAGCCGATCGAGCGCGTCCTGCCGGTTGCGTTCCTGCGAGCGGAAACGCTGGGCGTTGATGATCAACACGCCATCCTGGGTCAGCCGCTGCCCGGCCAGCCGTTCGAGCCGCGCCCGGACATAGTCCGGCAGCGACGGCGAGCCGCGGACGTCGAAGCGCAGGCGCACCGCCGTCGACACCTTGTTGACGTTCTGGCCGCCGGGGCCGGACGCGCGCACGAAGGTTTCCTCGATTTCGTCGTCTTGCAGCGACAGGGTATCGTTGATACGGATCATACGCGGCAACCTAGAGCGAATCTCACGCAAGGGGAATCGCTCCAGCTCCGTTACAGCGTGGCCGGCACGATAAACTGCGGCATGACAAGAGGCGGGAACAGATGAGTACTTTGCCATCCGCGATCGGGCGACGCACCCTGTTGAAGTCGGCAGGCGCCGCCGGCCTCGTGCTCGGCGCGCCGGCGATCGTCAAGGCGGCGGATCAGCGAGTTCTGAAGCTGATCCCGCAGGCCGATCTCGCCGTGCTGGACCCGGTCTGGACCACAGCCTACGTCACCCGCAATCACGCCTTCATGGTGTTCGACACGCTCTATGGCCAGGACGGCCAGTTCAAGGCCCAGCTGCAGATGGTGGCGGGTGCCACCACCGAGAATGACGGCAAGCTGTGGAAGCTGACCCTGCGCGATGGCTTGCGCTTCCATGACGGCACGCCCGTGCTGACGCGGGACTGCGTCGCCAGCATCGGGCGCTGGGGCAAGCGCGACGCCTTCGGCCAGGCGCTGCTGCGCGCCACGGACGAATTGTCCGCCCCCGACGACAAGACCATCCAGTTCCGGCTGAAGCAGCCCTTCCCGCTGTTGCCCGACGCGCTCGGCAAGGCCGGTCCCAACATGTGCCCGATCATGCCGGAGCGCCTGGCCCAGACCGATGCGTTCAAGCAGGTGACGGAGATGGTCGGCAGCGGCCCGTTCCGCTTCCTGGCCGATGAGCGCGTGTCCGGCGCCCGCGTCGCCTATGAACGCTTCGCCGAGTACAAGCCGCGGGAGAGCGGCACGCCGGAATGGACCGCCGGGCCCAAGATCGTGCATTTCGACCGGGTCGAGTGGCAGGTCATCCCGGACACCGCCACCGCCTCCTCGGCGATCCAGCGCGGCGAGGTCGATTGGTGGGAAAAGCTGGATTTCGACCAGCTTCCGCTGTTGAAGCGCGACCCCAATCTCCAAATCATGACGGTCGAGACGACCGGCAATATCGGCATGCTGCGCATGAACCAGCTATTCCCGCCCTTCGACAACCCGGCGATCCGGCGGGCCTTGCTGGGGGCGGTGAGCCAAACCGACTTCATGACCGCCGTCGCCGGCGACAATAAGGAGAATTGGCGGACCGGCATCGGCTATTTCACGCCGGACACGCCCTTCGCCAACGATGCCGGCATGGCGGCGCTCAAGGGGCCGGCCGATTTCGATCGGGTGAAACGCGACCTGAAAGCCGCCGGCTACAAGGGGGAGCGTGTCGTCGTCATGGTCGCCAGCGACTTTCCGGCCTTGGCGGCCTTGGGCAATGTCGGCGCCGACATGCTGCAGCGCTGCGGCATGAACGTCGATCTGGTCACCACCGATTGGGGCTCGGTCGTCCAGCGACGCGCCCTGAAATCATCGCCGGAGCAAGGCGGCTGGAGCGTGTTCTTCACCACCTTCACCGGCCTCGACATGGCCAGCCCGGCCTCCAGCGTCGGCCTGCGCGGCAATGGCACCGATGGCTGGTTCGGCTGGCCGACGGCGCCCGATCTGGAGACGCTACGCGATCAATGGTTCGCCGCCCCCGACCTCGCCACCCAGCAGAAGATCGCCACCGAGATGCAAGCGAAGGCCTTCGAGCTGGTGCCGTTCCTGCCGCTCGGCATGTATCTCCAGCCGACCGTCCAGCGCAAGACCCTGACCGGCACGCTGACGGGGTTGCCGGTGTTCTGGAATATCCGGCGGGCGTGATTTGGAGGAGGCTCGGGTGACTGTCCGTCTTTTTCAGAGGGCCATTTTGGCCCGAGCTGCCGCATCCTCGAGAAGGTAGGGCGCCATTGGCGGTGGCGACAGTTCTTCGGGTCCGAGTCTGCCTGAATTCAGTCGAAAAACAACGTCACCTCTTGCTAGGCCGCACCGCGATCCATTTAGCCAAAATGGGAATTTTTCGAGCCACTGGACAATATTAGACATGATTGCCATATATGACATCATGTCTCGTAAGGACTTCTCGTCATGGTCACCGGCTTCCTACGCATCGAAGAGCTTCCTCGTCGGAATGCGACCCAGGTCAAGAACAAGTGGAGCGATCTGGTGCGTCAGGTTCGCGCGTCCGGCAGCGTCGCGGTAACGCATCACGACCAGGTCGAGATGATTGTGGTGGAGGCGGGGAAGTATCGGGAAATGACCGCGCTCGTGGAAGCCGCCCAGGAGCGCCAGCAGGCGACGTTGGCCGAACTTACCGCGGAATTTGATCGGCATCTTGCGACATTGAAGGCCCCAGACACAGGCGAGCGCGTCGAGGCTGCGATGGCGTCGCGGGGCCAGGCCATGCCACGCCCGAAGGCTGGCACATCGTTCTGATGGTCTCCGGGGAGGCACCGAAGCGCCCTTTCATCCTTGTGCTTGCCGGCGTAAACGGCGCCGGCAAGAGTTCGGTCGGCGGCGGCATCCTCGTTACCCATGGCCTAACGTGGTTCAATCCCGATGCTTTCTCGCGCGAGCTGATGGCGAGGAGCGGATTGCGCAAGGAAGAGGCCGAGGGCGCAGCATGGGCCTACGGCAAGGCGACGCTCGAAGCGGCGATGGCCAACAGGACCAACTTTGCCTTCGAGACCACGCTCGGCGCGAACACGATCCCCCGCCTGCTCGGCGAGGCCTCCGAGACGCACGACGTCATCATGATATTCTGTGGGCTCGCCTCGGTGCAGATGCATATTGACCGGGTCAAGATCCGCGTCGGACATGGCGGTCACGACATCCCCGAGGAGAAGATCAGAAAACGATGGGAAAGTTCGCGGCAGAACTTGATCAAACTGCTGCCGCGCTTGGCGCACCTTCAAGTGTTCGACAATAGTAAGGAGGCGGCGCTCGGCGAGGATGTGCCGCCTCCCGTACTCGTGCTGGAGATGAAGACGGGTCGGTTGATCTACCCAGGTCACGACGATGCGGAAGCCCTAAAGGCAACGCCCGAGTGGGCAAAGCCCATCGTCGCCGCAGCATTCCGGCGCGCTGAGGCTGAGCGTGAATGAGGCCGTGCTGGACAGTTCCGCGTTCTTGCACTGCTCCAGGCCAAGCCTGGAGCCGACAAGGTAAAATCCTGGTTGCTTCCAGGCCCTCATTCGAGGCGACGAACCCTGACGACATGATGCTGAAGGCGTAACAAGGGAGGGCTCCCGCCGCCCTACGCTTCGGATCTAACCTCGACCGGCGCGTCCGTGCGCTGGGCGTACCAGCGGGCGAGGACCGCGCAGGCCATCAGCTGGATCTGATGGAACAGCATCAGCGGCAGCACGATCAGGCCGACGGATTGCCCGGCGAACAGCACGCTCGCCATCGGCAAGCCGCTCGCCAGGCTTTTCTTCGAGCCGCAGAACACGATGGCGATCTCGTCCTCGCGCGAAAAGCCCAGGCTACGGCTGACCGCCGTGGTGATCACCAGGGCGAGGACCAGCAGGACCATGTTGACGGCCAGCAGCGCCGCCAGGTTTTCCAGGCTCAACTGGTGCCAGATGCCGGCGACGACGCCCTCGCTGAACGCCGTGTAGACGACCAGCAGGATCGATCCCCGGTCGACGAAGCCGAGCAGGTATTTGTGCTTCTGGGTCCAGGCCGCGATCCAGGGCCGCAGCAATTGCCCGGCGGCGAACGGCACCAGCAATTGCAGCACGATGTCCTTGAGCGCCGTCAGCGAGAAGCCGCCGCCTTGGGTCGACAGCAACACACTGACCAGCAGTGGGGTCAGCAGAATGCCGATCAGGTTGGAGGCCGAGGCGCTGCACAGCGCCGCCGCGACATTGCCGCGGGCGATCGACGTGAACGCGATCGACGATTGCACGGTGGAAGGCAGCGCGCAGAGAAACACCAGGCCGAAATAGAGCTGCGGCGTCAGCACGCTCGGCACCAGGACATGCGCCGCCAGCCCCAGCACCGGGAACAGCACGAAGGTGCAGAGCAGCACCAGGATATGCAGCCGCCAATGCCGGGCTCCGGCCAGGGCCGCCTGCGGCGACAGGCGCGCACCATAGAGGAAGAACAGCAGCGCGATCGCGATATTGGTGACGTAGTTCATCGCCACCGCGCCATCGCCATGCGCCGGCATGATCGAGGCGATGCCGACCATCACCACGATCGCCACGATATAGGGATCGATCGGGCTGCGGGCGAGCAGCGTCTTGAGCGTCATGAGCGGGAAACCTTCAGCTTTCGCGGCGAGCCGTTGTGGGAGCAGGCGGCCGGCACCGCTATAAATCACCCGCACAGGGAGCTTGGGAAGCCTGTTCACCATGCGCGGCCGGCCGGCCGCGACAAGCCGCCGCATGGGAACCCTGGGACGAGGAACCGCTAATGACTATCAATAAAATAGGCGGTTCTTGATACTGATTGTCATAATCAATATTAGCCGCGATTTTTTCCCATTTTTAAGGGAAAAAACAATATCGACGCTTGCCATTTGAGAAATGCCCAGCCACATCGGTGGCGATCATTCACGTTTTTATTGGACTGAAGCATGTCGCCGGGGCCCCACGCCGAACGTCACTTTACCGCGTCCGAAACCGTACGGGACGTCGTCATCGGCATGTCGGATGGCTTGACCGTGCCCTTCGCGCTTGCCGCCGGCCTGTCCGGGGCCGTCGCCAATACCGGCGTCGTGGTGACGGCCGGCCTGGCCGAGATCGCCGCCGGGGCCATCGCCATGGGCTTGGGCGGCTATCTCGCGGCGCGGACGGACGATCAGCACTATCAGGCCGAATACGCCCGCGAACTGCGCGAGACCCATGAGATGCCGCGAGAAGAGCTGGCCGAAGTGCGCCATATCTTCATGGAACACGGCCTGACCGGCCAGGCGCTCGACCTCTCCGTGGCGGCGATCACCAGCGACCGGGCGCGCTGGGTCGATTTCATGATGCGCTTCGAGCTGAACCTGGAAAAACCGGATGCGAAGCGGGCGCCGGTCAGCGCCGCCACCATCGGCGGTTCGTATTTGATCGGCGGGCTGGTGCCGCTGCTGCCCTACATGCTCACAAGCGATATGAGCCGGGGCTTCCTGGGCTCGACGGCGATGACGCTGACCGCCCTCATGCTGTTCGGCGCCATCAAGGGGCGGCTGACCGGCACCCGGCCTTTCGCCGCCGGGCTGCAGACCCTGTGCATCGGCGGGCTGGCCGCCGCGGCCGCGTATGCCTTGGCGAAGCTGGTGTCCTGATCGTCCATTTCTCTTGACGAAAACCCGCATGTGAGAGAATTTCCCAAATATGGGAAATTCTCTCACATCTGACTTCGTGCGCGACCAGAGCGACCATGCCACTCCGATCGACCGGCGCCTGGCGGCGCGGCTTGCCGGTTTGCGCCAGGAACGGGGCTGGTCGTTGGACGAGCTGGTGGAGCGCAGCGGCATCAGCCGCGCCACCCTGTCCCGGCTGGAGCGGGGCGAAACGAGCCCTACCGCGTCGCTCTTGGGCCGCCTCTGCACGGCTTATGGGCGCACCATGTCCCGGCTCCTGGCGGAGGTGGAAACCGATCCGCCCCAGCTGGTCCACCACGACGCGCAGGTCCTGTGGACCGATCCCGAGACCGGCTTCCGCCGCAGAAGCACCTCCCCGCCCGCCATCGGCTTCGCGGCCGAACTCATCGCCGGCGAGCTGCCGCCCGGCGCCGTCATCGCCTATGACGCGCCGCCGCTCGACGGGCTGGAGCACCATGTCTGGATGCTCGGCGGTCTGCTGGATCTCTCCGTCGCCTTGCAAACCTATCGGCTCGGCACGGGCGATTGCCTGCGCTATCGGCTGTTCGGACCATCCCGCTTCGCCTGCCCCGGTCCTGAAGCCGCCCGCTACGCCATCGCGATCTGCCGGCCATGACCGAGGGCGTCACCGAGGACATCACCGGCATGGTTCATGTGGCGGAACTGCCCGCCGATGCGATCCCCTCGGCGCTGCCGGACCTCGCAGGCATCCTCCATGCCTGTGTGCTGGGCGGGGCCGGAATCGGTTTCGTCCTGCCGTTCTCCCTCGACGAGGCGAACCGATTCTGGTCAGGCCTACTGCCTCATTTCCAGTCGGGGGACCGGCGGCTGCTCGTCGCCCGCTGGGAGGGGCGTATCGTCGGCACGGTGCAGTTGGTCGTGGGCATGCCGCCGAATGGCAGGCATCGCGCCGATATCGCCAAGCTGCTCGTGCATCCCGAGATCCGGCGACGGGGTGTCGCCCACGCCCTGATGCTGGCCGCGGAAAGCCTGGCCCGCCAAGCCGAGCGCAGCTTGTTGATCCTGGATACGGAGCTGGGCAGCGCCGCCGAACCGCTCTACCGCTCGCTCGGGTTCGCGGTCACGGGCGTCGTCCCCCGATACGCTTGCTCGACGGCGGGCGTGCCGACGCCGGCCATCTTCATGCACAAGCTTCTATAGACATCTCCCCACCGAAAAGTTGGCGAAAAAAATTGGTTGCGTACGTATGAATTTTTGGCGTTGATTGCATCGGCGGGAAGCCGGATGACGGTGTATGGTCCGCCACCAGGGGGAGAAGCGCGATGTATGATCGGTTCGTAACACAGCGGCTGATCGATGCCTGGCTGACCGAGGACATCGGCTATTGCGATCTCACCGTGCAGGTGATGATCGATCCGGATGAGACCGGCGCCTTTCACATGAACGCGCGCGAACCGATGACCGTCTCCGGCATCGAGATCGCCGCCGAGACGTTTCGCCGCTACGACCCGCGCTGCGCGATCGAGGTCGCGGTGAAGGACGGCGACCGGGTCCAGCCCGGCGCCATACTGCTCACCGTCCGCGGCCCCGCCCAGGGCATCCTGACGGCGGAGCGCACCGCCCTCAATATCACCCAGCGGATGTCCGGTATCGCGACCGAGACGGCGAAATACGTGGCGCTGATCGCCGATACCAAGGCGCGGCTGATCGATACCCGCAAGACCACCCCCGGCCTGCGCATGTTGGAAAAGCACGCGGTGACTTCCGGCGGCGGGCTCAATCACCGGTTGGGCCTGGATAACGGTGTCATGATCAAGGACAACCACATCGCCGTCTGCGGCAGCATCTCGGCGGCCGTCGCCCGCGCGCGCAAGCGCCTGCCGGTGCTGACCAAGATCGAGGTCGAATGCGACCGGCTCGAACAGGTCGAGGAAGCGCTCGCCGCCGGCGCCGATGTCATCATGCTCGACAACATGGCGCTCGACCCGATGCGCGAGGCGGTGCGCCTGGTCGCCGGCAAGGTGCCGCTGGAAGCCTCGGGCGGGATCCGCTTCGAGACCCTGAGGGCGATCGCCGAGACCGGCGTCGACTACATCTCGACCAGCCGCATCACCCAATCGGCCGCGGCCGTCGATATCGGCCTGGACGAGGCGGCCCTGCACGAAGCGGCGTAACCCCGCATGGCCGCCGGCACGCTGTTCTTCGTCATCGGGCCGAGCGGGTCGGGCAAGGACACGCTGATCGAAGGCGCCAAGGCCGCGTTGAGCGCCGGCGGCCGCTATGTCTTCGCGCGCCGGGTGATCACGCGCGCAGCGGGTTCCCCCGGCGAGGATCACGACGGGGTGACGGCGGCGAGCTTCGCGGAGCTGGAGCGGGCCGGCCATTTCCTCATCGCCTGGGATGCCCATGGCCTGCGCTACGGCTTGCTGGCCGCCCTCGCCGGAGAGCTGGAGAGCGGCCGCCATGTCATCGCCAACGGGTCCCGCGCGATGGTCGCCGATCTGGCGGCGCGCGTCGGCCGGCTGGTGGTCATCGAGGTCACCGCCCCGAAGGAAATCCTGGCGGAGCGGCTGCGGCGGCGCGGCCGGGAAACCGCGGAAGACATCCGCAGGCGGCTCGACCGGCAGGTGCCGGAATTGCCCGCCGGGATCGAGGTCGTTCGGGTCGTCAATGACGGCCTGCCCGAGATCGGCGTCGAGCGCTTTCTGGCGGTCCTCGATCGTGCCGCGTCGCGGTTTCGCCTGCGCCGGCTGCCGATCGATACCGGGCGGCCGCACACCGCCTTTCTGCCGGCCGATAGCCGGATCGTCACCGCCACGGATTACCTCGGCCCCGGCCGTATCGATATCGGCGATGGCGTGCGCAGCATCCGCGCCCAGGTCGCGGTGGTCGAGGCCGGCACACTGCTCGGCGCCGACGAGCTGGGCCTGTCGAGCGAGGCATTCGAGGATTTCGGCCGCGACGAGCTGACCCGGGTCTCGATCAGCCGCACCCCCTCGCCGGAGAGCCGCGACGCCTTGCGGCGCAAGGTGCGGGGCGGCGAGCTGACCGAGGTCGAATACGAGCGAGTCGTCCGTGACATCGTCGAAGGGCGGTATCCCGATAGCGAGATCGCGGGCTTTCTGGTCGCCGCCAATCAGCGCTTGACCGATGACGAGGTGCTGTCGCTCGCCCGCGTGCGCCATCGCTTTTCCAACCCGATCCGCTGGGACGAACCGATCGTCGTCGACAAGCATTCGATGGGCGGGATTCCGGGCAGCCGGATCACCCTGATCGTCGTGCCGATCGTGGCGGCGCATGGCCTCGCCATCCCCAAGACCTCGTCGCGCGCGATCACCTCGGCCGCCGGCACGGCGGATGCGATGGAGACGGTGGCGCGGGTCGATCTCGGCCCCGACGAGGTCCGTGCCACGGTGCGGGCCGCCCGTGGCTGCGTCGCCTGGAACGGAAGGCTGAGCCATTCGCCGCTCGACGATGTGATGAACGCCATCACCCGGCCGCTCGGCATCGATTCCAACCGCTGGTCGGTGGCATCCATCCTGTCGAAGAAACTGGCCGCGGGATCGACCCATGTCGTCATCGACCTGCCCTATGGTCCCCATGCCCGCATCCATAGCGAGGCGGAGGCGACCCAGCTGGCGCGGCTGTTCGAGACGGTCGGCGCCGGGCTGGGACTGACGGTGAAGGCGATCCCGACGGATGGGACGCGGCCGATCGGCCGGGGTATCGGCCCGGCGCTCGAAGTACGCGACGTGTCGTGGGTGCTGGACGGGCACCCCGATGCCCCGACGGATCTGCGCGACAAGGCCCTGGCCTTCGCCAGCCGCATCATCGCCTGGGACCCGGCCATCGGCGACGAAGCGGCGGCCCTGCGGCGCGCCACGGCGTTGCTGGCCTCCGGTGCCGCGCGCAGGGCGTTCGACGCGATCATCGACGCGCAGGGCAGGAGGCCCGATCCGGTCCTGCCCGGGCCGCTGGTCCATACCCTGCGCGCCGAGCGTGCCGGCACCATCCGGGCGATCGACGGCTGGGCCATCGCCGGCATCGCCCGCCGCGCCGGGGCACCGAACGACAAGGCGGCCGGCCTCGACCTGCTGCGCCGGGTCGGCGACAGCGTTTCGGTCGGCGAGCCGCTGTTCGTCATCCATTCGACCACCGCCACCGATCTGGACGCCGCCATCGCGCTCGCTTTCGACCATTGCGGCTTTGTTTTCGACGGCTCCTCATCGGCGCCGGAACCCGGCTTCGACAGCATGAAGGAATTTTCGACATGAACATTCGCGGGGTTCTCGGGCGCGCCGGGCTAAGCCTCCTGACTCTTATCGCGCTGGCGACCACGGCCGCGCGGGCGGAGGAGATCTCGGTCACCCAATGGGGCACCAGCCTTTATGGGGCACCCTATGCCGTCGCGATGGAGAGGGGCCTGTTCAAGCAAGCCGGCATCGACATCACCGGCATCCTCGGCTCGGGCGGCGGCGGGACCACCGTCCGCAACCTGCTGGCCAGTGCCACCCCCTATGGCGAAGTCGCCATCTCCGCCGCGCTGGCGGCCCAGCGCGAGGGGCTGGACGTGGTCATCGTCAATGTCGGCACACGCAGCGTCGCCGAATCCTCGCTGGTGACCATGCCGGATTCGGACGTGCACACGCTGAAGGACGTCATCGGCAAAAAGGTCGCCATCACCTCGCCCAAGGGCGTGTCGGAGATGCTGCTGCTGCTGGAACTGCGCACCGAGGGGCTGGACGCCACCAAGGTCGGGCGCATCGCGTCCGGCGGCTATGTCAACGGCTTGACCATGCTGGAACAGGGTGCGGTCTCGGCGGCGACGCTGATCGAGCCGCTCTCGATCATCCGGAAATCGAAATACCGCACGGTGGTCGCCGCCCGGGACATCCTGCCGCCGATGACCACCTCGGTCGGCATCACCACACGGCAATTCGCCAAGGACCATCCGGACAAGCTGCGGGCGATCATCGCCGGGCGCCGCGCAGGGGTCGACGCGATCTATGCCGATCCCCAGGCCACCGCGGCGATCGTCGGGAAAAGCTTCGAGCTCGACCCCGCGATCGCCCAGGAGGCGGTACAGAATATGATCGGCCCCAAGATGTGGAGCGAAGGGGATTTCAGCCAGGTCGAACTCGACCGCATGATCGACGCCCTGCGCCTGATCGGCGAGGTCAAGGGCGAGGTCGATTGGTCGAAGCTGGTCGATAAATCCTTCCTGCCGGTCGATCTGCGGACCAAGCAGTGACGCTCGCCCCAGCTCCAGTTCCAGCCCTAACCCTTGCCGAGGCGCCGGTGACCACCCCCATCCTCCATGCGCGGGCGACCGGCGTCACGCGCAAGTTCGCGGGCAAGGACGGCACCGTGCTGCACGCGCTGGGGCCGCTCGATCTGGATCTCCGGCGCGGCGAGTTCTTCTCCGTGGTCGGCCCGTCCGGCTGCGGCAAATCCACCCTGCTGGATCTGTTGACCGGGTTGTCGAAGCCGAGCGATGGGGCCGTCACGTTCGAGGATCGGCCGATCGACGGCGTGCCGGACGGGATCGGCGTGGTGTTCCAGGAGGACGCGTCGTTCCCTTGGCTCTCCGTGCGCGACAATGTCGCGTTCGGGCTGCGCCGTGCCGGGGTCGATCCCGCGGAGATCGATCGGCGGGTCGATTACGCGATTGGCTTCATGGGGCTGAAGGATTTCGCCAAGGCCTATCCGGCCCAGCTGTCCGGCGGCATGCGGCAGCGCGTCTGCATCGCGCGCACTCTGGTCCTGCAGCCACGCCTGATCCTGCTCGACGAACCGTTCGGCGCGCTCGATCAGCAGACACGCCTGTTGATGGGCGACGAACTGCTGCGCCTGTGGCGCGAGACCGATGCGACCGTGCTGCTGATCACCCACGCGCTCGACGAGGCCGCCATGCTGTCCGATCGGGTCGGCGTGATGTCCGCCCGGCCGGGCCGGTTCATCGACATCGTCGAGACCGGCTGGCCGCGCGACCGGGACAGCCGCGTCGTGTCCGATCCCCATTTCGGCGCAATCACCGCCCGGCTGTGGGACAAGCTGCGCGTGGAGTCGCTGAAACATATCGGCACGCGCTAGGTGACACGCATCGGCCTCATCCGCTTCATGGTCATCGGCGGAGCCGTGGCGCTGCTGGAGCTGTTGTGCCGCGTCCAGATTATCCCCCTCTCGGTCGTCATCCCGCCTTCCGAGATGGCGATCAGCCTGTGGCAAATACTGCGGGCGGGCGAGCTTGACGGCGACATCCTGGAGACCTTCGGCAATATCCTGGCGGCGTCCGCCCTGGCCATCCTGTCGGGCTTCGTGCTGGGCGTCGTCATCCACCGGATCCATGTCCTGCGCCTCGCCGTGGAGCCGCTGCTGGCGAGCTATTACGCCGTGCCGACCTTCATGTTCTATCCGGTGTTCATCATCCTGTTCGGCGTCGGCAGCCTGGCGATCATCGCCATCGCCGTGCTGCTGGCCGTCGTCGCGATGCTGACCGCGACGCTCAACGGGCTCGACCGGATCCCGCCCGTGCTGGGGCGGACGGCGCGGATGTTCAGGATGGGCCCGATCTCGACCGCGTGGCGGGTCAGCCTGCCGGCGGCCCTGCCGTATCTCTTCACCGGGGTCAAACTATCGGTCGCCTACGCCTTCATCGGCGTGATCGCCTCGGAATTCATCCTGTCCGGCTCCGGCCTCGGCTATTCGATCGCCTACGCCTATAACAACTTCAACAACCGTACGATGTACGGGCTGATGCTGCTGACCCTGCTGGTCGTGACGATCGTAAACGCGCTGCTCGATCGCATCGACCGGCGCTTTCAGGCCCGGTCGCGGCGATGAAGCAGGCGCTCTGTTCGCTCGTCCTGCTTCTGGTCCTCGTCGCGGCCTGGTATGGCCTCTTTCGCGTGGTCGGCGATACCGGGCTCGCCTCGCCCACGGCGACGCTGGCGCGGCTCGTCGACCTGCTGGGCAGCGCGCCCTTCTGGGGACATGTCGGCGCCACCGGCTATGCCTTCGGGTGGGCGCTGGTGTTCTCGATGATCGGGGGCATCGTCCTCGGCCTGGCGCTCGGCATGAACCGGACCGCCGGGCTGGTTTCCGAACCGATTCTCGTCAACCTCTACTCACTGCCCAAGGTCACGCTGTACCCGATCGTGCTGCTGATCTTCGGGCTGGGTGCCCCGGCCAAGGTGGCGTTCGGCGTGATGCACGGGCTGATCCCGCTCTGCCTGTTCACGATGAACGCGATCATCCAGGTGAAGCCGGTCTATCTCCGGACCGCCGGGGTGATGCGGCTCTCCGCCCTGGAGACCGCGCGGACGGTCATCTTGCCGGCGATCCTGCCGGATTTGCTGACCGGGATGCGCCTCGGCTTTTCGCTGTGTCTGCTGGGCGTGCTGATCGGCGAGATGTTCGCGTCGCAACGCGGCTTGGGCTTTCTTGCGATGAATGCGATGGGACGGGGCGATATCGCGACCGTGCTGGCGGTCGCCCTGTTCATCTCGGTCGTCGCGATCGGCGCCAATGCGCTGCTGCTTCGCCTCGGCCGCGCCAAGCATTCGTAACGGTTTTCGAGGCTCCGGCGGCGTGCGGAATCGTCATCGTTAAGCGTCTGGTGAAAAAGGAATGAGCCCCCTGCAAAAAAGGGGCTGTTTGCGCGAGCGGTTTATCCCCATGTTAGCGCCAGGAGCGCATGCCGCTTCGTTTCAAAAGAGCTTCGGAAAAATGGCAGCTAGGATCCCACCGAGTGAATGGGACGCGATCGTGTTGCGGCGCGAGCAGGGCGAATCGGTCAACTTCATCGCCCGCAGCTATGGCTGCAGCCCACCAGCGATCTATTCGATCCTAAAGCGTCATAAGGGTGGCGCCGATGGCGCCGTCGATGCGGATGATCCGACGCTGGACGACGAGGCTGGCGACGAGGAAACGCTAGACGAGACGGCACCGGCCGGGATGATGGCGGAGTCGCCGCAGATCAGCATGCCCCTGGTTCAGCCCGATCGGGCGCCGGAGGCACCACGGCCGACCGCGCAAAGCCCGGCCCCGCAGCAAAGCTCCAATACGTTGCGGGCGCCCTTGCGGCTCGGCGCCGGCGATTCGCGCCCGTCGGAACGGCCGCCGCAGCCGGAAGCCGAGGCGCCGCGCCATGCGGCCCCCGTGACCGCCTCGTCTCAGCCTACCCCTCAGCCAGCACCCGCTCAGCCGGCCGCGCAGAACCAGCCCGCCCCCGCCTTCTTCGAGCAATCGGCGCAGCGGGCGCAGGTGCCGGCCGCCTTGACGGCGCGACTCGATGACGAGTTGCGCGCGCAGGCGAATGGCGCGGTCGACATTTTCCGAAACGCGTTCGACGCCGCCATGGCCTCGGATGCCCGGGAGGTCCGGCAGCAGCTGCGTCAAGCCGCCGCCGATTTGATGCGGGTCGCCGCGCGCACCACCATCGTATTGGAGCGGTTGGAGGCGGTCTCATCGCGTTCGGCCCTGCCGATCATTCCGCCGCGCCGGGTCGAACCCGACAACGCGCAGCGCGATTTCAACCAGCGCCAGCGCCACCGTCCCGGCCCTCGTTAAGAGCCCGCCCGGTTCGTCATCCCTGCCGAGGGGCTCAGCGCGCGGCCCGCTTCAGCGCCTCGTCGCCGACGAAGGGGTTGCCGCGCCGTTCCTCGCCGATGGTCGAGCCGGGGCCGTGACCGGGGATGAACGCGACATCGTCGCCGAGCGGCCATAGCTTGGCGACGATGGCCCGCAGCAGGGTCGCGGTATCGCCGCCCGGCAGATCGGTGCGGCCGATCGAGCCCCGGAACAGCGTGTCCCCGACGATCGCGAAGCGCGTCGCCGGGTGAGAGAACACGACATGCCCGGGCGTATGCCCCGGACAATGCAGCACATCGAGGCTCTGCGTGCCGATGGTGACCTGCTCGCCATCCTTCAGCCACCGGTTCGGGCGGCAGGGCCGGCAGCCGGCAAGCCCGAAGCGGGCACCCTGCTCGGCCAGGCTGTCGAGCAGAAACGCGTCCTCCGGCTGCGGTCCCTCGATCGGCACGCCGATCGCGTCGACCAGATCGGCCGCCCCGCCCGCATGGTCGAGATGCCCATGGGTCAGCAGGATCTTCTCGATCGTCACCCCATTGGCCTTGGCAGCGTCGAGCAGCCGGTCGATATCGCCGCCGGGATCGATCACGGCGCCGCGCATCGTCTCGGTGCACCAAAGGATCGACGCGTTCTGCGCGAAGGGCGTAACCGGAACGACGACGCAGCCGAGGGGTGAGGTCATAGGCAGGGGGTCTCCGGCGGCGGTTGCGCTAATGATGATGCTCGTCGGCGCAGTCATACGCATCGACCTGGACGGTCGAATGGGTGATGCCGAACCGCTCCTTCAGCCGCTTGACGATGGCCGGGGTGATTCTGCCCGCATCGGCGCCCGGACCGCAACGGACATGCAGCGTCACCAAGGATTGCTCGGCGGTCAACGACCAGGCATGGACATGATGAACATCGGTCACCTCCGGCACGGCCGCCACGAGATCGGCGCGCAAGCCGCCGAGATCGAGGCCGGGTGGCGTGCCCTCCAGCAGGATATGCGCCGAGGAGCGGACGATGTCGGCGGCGCTTTTGAGGATCAGCAGGGCGACCAGCACCGATAGGATCGGGTCGATCGGCGACCAGCCGGTCCATAGGATGACAAGTGCTGCGACGATCGCGACGATGAAGCCCAGCAAATCGCCGAGCACATGCAGCCAGGCGCTGCGCATGTTGAGGTTGTCGCGGCTGCCGCCATGCAGGATGGCGAAGGCCGCGATATTGGCGATCAGGCCGATGACCGCCACCGCCAGCATCGGACCGCCGAGCACCGGCGCCGGGGCGGCGAAACGCCGGATCGCCTCGACGACGATCCAGGCGGCGATGGCGAACAAGGTGCAGCCATTGACGAAGGCGACCAGCACCTCGACCCGCTGATAGCCGTAGGAGCGTTGGGCATCCGCCGGCCGTTTGCCGATCTGCAGCGCCGTCCAACTCATACCCAGCGCCGCCGCGTCGGACACCATGTGACCGGCATCGGCCAGCAGCGCCAGCGACCCGGACATCAGCCCACCCACGATCTCCACCAGCATCACGCCGAAGATCACCCCGAACGCCCAACCGATCCGCCGTTGATCGGTGATCCCGGCGCCATGGCTGTGGCCGGCGTGGCTGTGGCCCGTATGACTATGGCCCGTATGGCCATGATCATGCGGATGACCGTGATGGTCATGGTCGTCAGGCATCCGGCGACATCCGTTATGTTATAACGATATATAAGACATTGTTCATGTATCCATGAGCTATGCTTCACGGGCAGGACAAGGTCAAGAGGAGGCGGTCGGCCGGAGTCCAGCGCGATCGGGCAAAGCTTCCAGCCCCTCGTCCGCATCGCGGGAGAGGGCGCTTGCCGCCCCAATGTGTAGACAATATACTACCCCTGTCTACACGGAGGCTTACATGCCACTGAACATCCGCGATGAAGAGGTGAATCACCTTGCCGGGCGCCTCGCCGATCGCACCCACACCACCAAGACCGACGCCGTGAAGCGAGCCCTCCAAAACGAATTGCGCCGCCTCGACGCCACCGTCCCGCTTGCCGAGAAACTCCGAGCGCTGCAAGACCGCTTGCTTGCACGACCGGCAACCGGGCTGGAGGCCGACAAGGCCTTCTATGACGACCTCAGTGGCGATGCCTGATGTTTGTCGATGCATCCGCCATCGTCGCCATCCTGACCCGCGAGGCCGAAGCCGACCTCCTCGTCGAACGGCTTGAACAGGCCGATGCTCCGATCACCTCGGCGATCGCCGTCTTTGAAGCCGTCCTGGGCATTTGCCGGAAGCGACAGGGGGACATCGACGAAACCACCCGAGACGTCACCGACTTCCTCTCCATCGCGAACATCACGCTCGTCCCGATCGGCCCAGAGGAAGCGGGCACGGCCCTCGACGCCTTTGCACGCTACGGCAAAGGCAGAGGACATCCCGCCCAACTCAATCTCGGCGACTGCTTCGCCTACGCCGTCGCAAAGAACCGCCGTACCAGCCTGCTGTTCAAGGGCGACGATTTCACGAAGACTGATGTTGCGTGACGTGCTGTCCTGTCTCTTCCAAGGATCGGCCGCCGCCTGAAGTAGGCGCGCTTGTCCGCCGAATCGAAAAACACCTGCCGCCGTCGATTGCCCCGCTGGGTCACCGGATGCGGCAGGTGAAGAACACAATGCGAGCGACACGGGCATGCCGGCGCCCTGCACGGGCCCCGTAACGACCGGGCGGCCCCTTATTTGACCTTCGCCTCGACCCAGTCGGCGATGACGCCGGCGATCTCGAGGTTGTTCTTCTCCCACATCATCATGTGGCCGTTGCCGTGGATGCCGCGGTCGCCGAGCTTGATCCAGTCATTGGCGACGCCCGCATGGGTCAGGAACCGCGACGTGCACTGGTCGTAGCCGGCGTGATAGGACGCCTCGCCAGTCAGGATCATGACCGGCACGCCGACCAGGTTGACCAGTCGATGCGGTGCTTTGGGCAACCAGCAGCGCACCATGTCGGGGCCCTGCGACTCGGCTTCCTCCTCCGGGTCGAGATCGGCGCGGGACGTCACCGGCGGGTCGTAGGTCAGCGCGTCATAGGCTATGCCGAAGTCGCGCACCGGCACCGGACCCTTCATCGAGACGGGGACCACATCGACGAAGGGCGGTCCGCTGGGTTCGATGGCGATGATGCCCTTCACCAGCCCCTTCGAGTCATTGGCGATCACCCAGCCGATCGCACCCGACCGGGAATGGGTCAGCAAGATCGCCGGGCCGATCCGTTGCAGCAACTGCGTGCCGGCCACCCGGTTGAGCGCGTCCATGCGGACATTGTCGCGCAGCGAAGGTTGCTGCGCGGCCTCGGCCTGGTCGAAGGCCGGGTCGCCGGCCATGCCGGTACCGGGCCATTGGGTGTGGAGCTTGGCTTGCGGCCAGAGATTGTAACGCTCGATGGCGGTGAACTGGCGCTCGATGCCCTCGGTGTTCGGCAGGCCGGTCGGTCCGTTGGACGCGGCGTAGTCCGAACGCCCCCGGGACGGCTGGTCGACCACGTACACGGCATAGCCGCGGCGGACGAAATATTCGCGCCAGCCCTCTCGGTCATCCGGCGTGCCGAGGAAATTGCTGCCGTTCTGGTAATTGCCGTGGATCATGACGATCGGGTACGGCGCGGTCAGATGAGCCGGGATCTGATACTCGACGAACATCTGCCCGGTGACCCCGGTGCCGTCGGGTAGGCGCTGGATCCCGGTGTAGAAATACCCCTCATGGGCGAGTTCCAGCGGGCCTTCGGCGGCGACAGCCGGAACGATGAGTGCGCAGCACAGGGCCGCGATGACGATGACCTTCATGGCGTTATCCTCCGCGCGCAGTGGATCACGATCGGCAGGGTCGGGCTAGAGGGTGCCAGCTCACTAAGGATGAGCCCGGCTAAGACCACGAGCGCGCCATCTCACCTCCGCGGCACCTGCCTGCTGGAAAGATGAAATTTCCTCACCTCGGAGGCAAATTCTTTGCGCTGGCAAGCGGCGCCACCTCCGGCCAATCATGCCGTCGGCCGCGACCGAACGCCCGCTCCAGTCCCGATCGTTACCGCCATAACTGGGGAGGACCATCATGCCGACGATCACTCCACTTCAGCCGCTGTTCGCCGCCCGCATCAGCGGGCTCGACCTTACCCAAGATCTGGACGACGCCACCTTCGCTACCGTGCGGGACGCGTTCGAGCGCCACTCCGTGCTCGTCTTCCCCGGCCAAACGATCACCGACGGTCAGCAGGTCTGCTTCAGTGAGCGGTTCGGCCAGCTTGAGGCGACGCGGGCCGGGGCGAACGGCGCCGGCGGCAAGCTGATCGTGCTCACCAACATCGCAGCCGACGGCGGCATCGCCGCGCCAACGGACAAGCAAGTGCTGAGCAACCGCGCGAACCAGATCTGGCACACAGACTCGTCGTTCAAGCCGATGCCGGCCCGAGCATCCTTGCTCTCAGCCCGCGAGATCCCGACGCGGGGTGGGGACACGCAATACGCCAGCATGCGCGCCGCCTATGCCGCCCTGTCCGATGAGGACAAACGGCTGGTGGAGGGGCTGGTCGCCGTGCATGATTTCGGCTGGTCCCGCTCCCGCATCGACCCGACGCTCGTGACCGATGCCGAGCGGGCGGACAACCCACCGGCGCGGCAGGCTGTCGTGATGGACAGCCCGAACGGCAAGGCCCTGTATCTCGGGGCCCA
>DATMGU010000127.1:0-51942 GCA_035555315.1 Allostellaceae bacterium | reverse complement strand
GCCCTGGCTCGACCCGTCCGATATCGGCAAGATCCTCGATGCCGGGGTTCTGGGCGTCATCTGCCCGATGATCAATTCCGCGGCCGAGGCGGAACTGCTGGTCCGCTACTGCAAATATCCGCCGCGCGGCGACCGCAGCCTCGGACCGATCCGGGCGGCCATGCTGGACGGGGATGCCTATCCCGCCGGCGCCAATCAAGCGGTCGCGGTCTTCGCCATGGTCGAAACCGCGGTATCCTTGGCCAATCTGGACGAGATCCTCGCCGTGGACGGGGTCGACGGCATCTATATCGGACCGGGCGACCTCGCCGTCTCGATGGGCGTCGAGCCCCGCATGGAAGGCTACCATCCGGATGTGGACCGGGCGATCGACCGCATCGCGCAAGCCTGTGCGACGCACGGCAAAATCGCCGGCATTCTCGCCCCCAACCCGGATGCCGGGCGGCGCATGCTGCAGCGAGGCTTCCGGTTCCTGACCCTGTCCAGCGACGCCCGAGCGTTGGCCGCCCAGGCCCGCGGCTGGGTTACCGACGTCAGACGTCATGCGGAGGGGTTGCAGTTATGATCGCAAAGGGACGCGAACTGGCCTTCGGTCAACAGGCCGGGGGCATCGTGCAATGCGCCTATACCACGCCCGATATCGAGCAGGGCATGCGCGACTTTACCGAGCGCCTGGCCATCGCCCCCTGGTTCGTGATGGGTCCCTTCGTGCCGCCCGAAGGCATGTATCGTGGACAGCCCACCAGCATGCGGCTGACGCTCGCCATCGGCTTCGCCGGGCACATGATGATCGAGCTGATCCAGCAGCATGACGATCTGCCCTCCGTCTATCAGGAAACCATCCGCGTGCGGGGCCATGGCTTTCACCATTGGGCGATCGCATCGCTGGATTTCGATGCCGACGTGGCGCGCTACCAAGCGCAGGGCTATGAGGTGGCGTTCTCCGATCGGTCGCCGCGGGGCGTGCGCATCGTCTATATGGACACGGGGCGCGACCTGCCGGGGATGCTGGAGATCATCGAACTGACCGAGGCGATCGAGGCGCGTTATGCCGAGATGTACGAGGCATCGCGCACCTTCGACGGCAAAGATCCTATCCGGCGAGGATAAACCTACCTCGAACGACCCAAGAACTTCCGACCTAACGGGGGCAAAGAAGATGAAGCGGGACGCTATGCGCCAAAGGAAGACGGCCCTCATCGCCGCTGTTTTGACAGCGTTGATGGTCGGCGCCGGCCCCGCCTGTGCCGATAGCATCGTCGTGACCGATTATGGTGCCGCGCCGGGCGGCTTCGTCTATGCCGTGGCACTGGCGAAGGGCTACTTCAAAGAGGAAGGCACCAACATCACCGGAGTGATCTCGTCGCAGGGCGGCGGAACATCGGTCCGGAACATGATCGCCGGCGGGGCCATCTATGGCGAGATCAATCCAGCCGCCGTCATGTCGGCGGTGCAGCAGGGCGCCAAGCTCAAGATCATCAGCGACAATGTTCTCCTGGTGTCCGACCTGGTCTGGGCCGTGAAGCCCGACAGCCCGATCAAGACGCTGGCCGACCTCAAGGGCAGAAAGATCGGTTATACGAACCCGAAATCATCCACCGAAGGTTTGACGCTGGGTCTGTTGAAATATGCGAAGCTGCAGCCATCGGACGTCGAGATGGTCAAGACCGGCGGCTTCGGCGAGGGGGTGGCGGCGCTCGATCTCGGCATCATCGATGTGGCGCCGATCGTGGAGCCGATTTGGGCAAGGCTCGGCAGCAAATACCGCGTGCTCGCCCTCGGAAAGGACGTCCTGCCGACATTGGCGAATACGGTCGGCGTCACCACCGAGGCCGCCGCCGAAAAGCAAGGCGACATGCTGCGCCGCATCATCCGGGCGCGCCGCCGAGCCGTCCAGTTCCTCTATGCCCATCCCGACGAGGCTGGAGACATCGTGGCCGAAGCCTATAAAATCGAGCCAGATGTGGCGCGCAGAGCCGTCCATGACCTGATCGGCGACGGTGTGGGCGATGTTCCGTATTTCGGGGAAGGCAATTTCCATCCCGATAGTCTGAAACGGATGCTCGACCTGCAGATCCAGATCGGCGCGGTTCAGGCGCCGGCGGATATCAGCGGCATTATCGATGAGCAGTTCCTGCCGGAGGATCTGAAGTCAAAATAACGCCGGGCATCGTCGACAGCTGACTAGCGCGCTTAGCGTCGTTCCGGGTGAGGGAAGCTCCTCCGAAATCATCGTCCATGCCACTGCCCTCACATTGAGGGGAAACAGGCATGAAGCGGTGGCGAAACGCGGATTAAAAGTCGAAATTTCCCCTCACTATTCGACCTCCTCCCCCAACAGAGCCTCCAGCAGGGCGTGCCGTGGCGAGGAGAATGGATTGACCACCGTCACTCCGGCCCAGGTGAAACCTTCCTGAAGGTCCTCGGACAAAAGCAGACGACAACCCGCTTGCGACGCGGCCGACAAGATAACCGCATCCCATATTCCCAGTTGATGGTCCGTTGCGAGATCGGCCGCCGCCAGCATGACTTCGGGCGAGGTCTCGACACCGGGGAACGTGTCGCGCCAACTCAACAGAGCATCGCGGGCGTCGCTTCGCGACTTCCCGCCTTTGCGGACGAGCACGTTGAAAAGCTCGCCCAGAACCTGCACCGGGACGATTGCTGCCTCTTGCGGCAGTCGGCGAATGAGGGCCAGAGCGGCGTCACGCCGCTCGGCCCCGTTGATGCCTTCCGCGTAGGCGAGCACGTTCGTATCGAGCGCGATCCTCACCGATCGTCCTCATAGAGTTCATCGCGTGTCCATCGCCCGGCATCGATAACGGGCTGCTTTTCAAGGCGAGACAGCAAGGTTGAACGTGCGCTGGTCGCCACGTCGTCGTGCCGGCCGGCGGGAATGAGCCGCGCAACGGGCTTTCCGTGGCTGGTCACGACATAGCTGCGCCCCTCCCGAACCCCGCGCAGCAGGAGGGAGAACCTGCGATTGGCATCCGCGGCCGAAACGGCTTCCTCCATGACAATTTCCACAATGTAGTTATATTGCCTACAGTAATGGCCGTGCCAAAAATTGCAAGCGCCTCTCATCAGCAAGGGAGCGCTCCTCCGAGCCGATACCGGGTCTCTGCACCGTCGGCAACGACCGGGCCAGCGTGATGAGCGGCAACTATCCGGGAGCCGGCATCGCGCTCGGGCCGATCATGACCTTCGGCTACGTCGCGGCCCATCACGCGAGCAGCGTCCCTCTCGACAACAATCGGCCCACCGTCTGAGCGACAATCGGAGATGAGCATGCTGTATGAAATGCAGGGCGGTGGTCCCGGCGATGCGCCGGCAAAACGCCGGACGTATCGTCAACCTGGCCTCGATCGCCGGCAAGGAAGGCAACGCCGCGATAACGGGCTATTCGGCCGCGAAGGCCGGCGTCATCGCGCTCACCAAGGCGCTCGGCAAGGAATTGGCCGACACGGACGTGTGCGTGAACGCGCTCGCCCCGGCCGTCATCGCGACCGAGTTGACCAAGCAGATGTCGCCCGAGACCTATGCGGCGTCATGGCCAAGATTCCCCTCGGCCGGCCGGGGCGCCCGGAGGAGGTCGCCGCGATGATCGCCTGGATCGCTTCCGACGAATGCTCGTTCTCGACGGGCGCGACATTCGATCTCTCCGGCGGCCGCGCGGGCTATGTCGGTCAAGGACGCACGAGCATGGGCTCGCCGCTGGCGCGGCGGCGGCGGTGATCTGTTTGCGTTTGCCGGGCGCGCCGGACCATACTTTCTGAAGGGTGCGGCTGTCGGTCGATGGACGCCATGCCGCTGAATCGGGAGCGAGCGGGTGATAGATAAACTCGAATTCCTCATCGCCATCGCGCGCGAGCAGAACTTCAGACGCGCCGCCGAAGCATGCGGCGTGGCACAGCCGACCCTGTCCGCCGCGATCAAGCACCTCGAGGAAACCCTCGGCGTGATGCTCGTCCGCCGAAACTCCCGCTACCAGGGGCTCACTCCCGAAGGCGAGCGCGTGCTGGAATGGGCACGCCGCCTGGTTGCCGACTCACGCGCCATGCGGGAGGAGATACGGACGTTCCGGAAGGGCTTGTCCGGCCACATTTCGATTGCGACGATTCCCACCGCGCTGCCTTACGTGCCGGAGCTGACCAAACCGTTCCAGGCCCTGCATAGCGGTGTGCGGATCACCGTGCATTCCCGCACGTCGCTGGAGATCCTGGAAGAACTGAACGACTTTCGCGCGGATGCGGGGATCACCTATCTCGGCAATGAGGCGATCGGCCGTCTTCGAGCCGTTCCGCTGTTCACGGAGCGCTATCGGCTGGTGACGACGCATGGCGGCCCCGCCGACAAGAAGCCCAGCGTGACCTGGGCCGAAGCGAGAACCCTATCACTGTGTCTGCTGACCCCCGACATGCAAAATCGCCGTATCCTGGACCAGTTGCTCTACCCGGACGACGTGACGCCGATGCCCTGCGGCGTCGAGTCTGACTCGGTGATCGCCCTGTTGGCGCATGTCCGCAGCGGCAACTGGGCGACGATCGTGTCCGAGCGGGTCGCGGACACATTGGCCTCGGCCGCACCGTTCCGCGCGATCCCCATCACCGACCCGGATGCGTCGTTTCAGGTGGGACTGGTCGTGCCCGACCGGCAACCGATGTCGCCGATACTGACTGCGTTGCTGCACATGATCCAAAGTCAGCAGTCGCGGAGAGTGGCCTGATTCGGGCGCCATTTCGTCTGCCTCGATAGGCTTTCGCTATCGCCGCACGAAACGTTCCTCTTGTTCCACTCGTTCGCCTGACCCAGCGTCACCATAGCAGATGCCGGATCCGGTGCCCATGAAAGTGACAAACTCGCCTGTCCTGGGCACCTGCTTCGGCAGCTCGCCCGCAGGCCGTCGCCATCCTCGGCCTGTTCGGCTTTGTCGTTGATGGAGCGGTTTCGGCCATCCCGTCAGGAGGGTGGCGATTGGAGTTTTTGAATGAGCATCACCGCGGAGCTACGTAGCGTCGCCGCACCGGCCGGCATGCTGGATCGTGCCAGGATCATCGCACCGCCCGGTTTCAACCGCTGGCTGGTGCCGCCGGCAGCCTTGGCGATCCATCTTTGCATCGGCATGATCTATGGCATGTCGGTCTTCTGGCTGCCGCTGAGCCACGCGGTGGGCACCGCCTGCCCCGCGGATCTGGGCTTCATATCCTATCTGACCACGGCACAGTGCGATTGGACGGTGTCCAGCCTGGTCGTCGGGTTCGAGATCGGCATCGTCTTCCTGGGCGCGTCCGCGGCGATCTGGGGCGGCTGGCTGGAACGGGTCGGGCCGCGGCGCGCCGGCGTGGTCGCCACGGCCTGCTGGTCCAGCGGCCTGGCGGTCGCAGCCCTGGGCGTCATGTGGCATCAGCTCTGGTTGCTATGGCTCGGCATGGGGGTGCTGGGCGGCATCGGCCTTGGGATCGGTTACATCTCTCCAGTGTCGACCCTGGTGAAATGGTTTCCAGACCGGCGCGGCATGGCCACGGGCATGGCGATCATGGGGTTCGGCGGCGGCGCCATGATCGGTGCGCCGCTGGCAACCCTGCTCATGAGCCATTTCCGCGGCGCCGGCGCACCTGGCGTATCGCAGACTTTCCTGGTGCTTGCCGTGGTCTATGCCGTGTTCATGCTGGCTGGCAGCTTCGGCTATCGGATCGCGCCGGCGAATTGGAAGCCGGACGGCTGGTCGCCACCGGTGGCGAAGCGGATGACCGCCTCGGGCCACGTCCACCTCCATCGCGCCTGGCGCACGCCACAGTTCTGGCTGATCTGGACTGTGTTGCTGATGAACGTCAGCGCCGGTATCGGCGTGTTGAGCGTCGCCTCGCCGATGCTGCAGCAAATCTTCGCCGCCCCGGCCGCGACCGCCGCCGGCTTCGTCGGATTGCTGTCTCTGTTCAACATCGCCGGCCGGTTCTTCTGGGCTTCGATCTCCGACAGGCTGGGACGCAAGGCGACGTATTCGCTGTTCTTCCTGCTTGGTATCGCGCTCTACGCCAGCGCCCCCTGGGCCGCCCACAGCGGCAACAAGGCGCTCTTTGTCGCTTTCTTTTGCGTCATCCTGTCGATGTATGGCGGCGGCTTCGCGACCGTGCCGGCGTACCTGGCCGACGTGTTCGGCACCCAGTTCGTCGGGGCCATCCACGGCCGGTTGCTGACCGCCTGGTCCACCGCCGGCGTCCTGGGTCCGTTGCTCGTCAGCTATATCAGCCAGGCCGCCGGTACTCGCGGCGTGCCGACAGCGGCGATCTACGACACCACACTGTATGTGATGGCCGTTCTGCTCGTCATCGGTCTCATCGCCAACCTGCTGATCCGTCCCTTGGCGTCGCATCACTTCATGGCGCCGGACGAGGTCGCAACCCTGCAGCAAAGCCACGGCGCGGCGGCGGAGTCGGCCTTCGGCATCGGCCTTGGCAAGATGATGACCCCTGGCGTCGCGTTGGCGTGGCTGTGCGTGTTGGCGCCGATCGCCTGGGGCGTATGGATGACGTTGTCGCAGGTCGCAAACCTGTAGTGACAACGACATGGGATCGGCGGCCCTGAAGACCCGCCGACATGCACGTCAATCAAAATCGGGAGGAAACCAATGATTGAGAGCCGACGTAGTTTATTGGGCCATGCTGCAATCGGCGCGGGCAGCCTGATAGGACTGTCCAAGCTGGCGATGGCCGACGCGCCCGCATTCGCCGCCAAGCCCGGCGATGGTGGCGCCGCGTTCGGGGCGGTGCAATTGCCGCCAGGCGACCCGGTCGTGCATCACGATGCGGACGAGGTGCAAGCGATGGACAGCTTCACCTACTCGCTGGACGGCAGCAAGCCGAAGGTAACCTCCGGGGGCTGGGCCAAGGAAGCCACGGTCGAGCGGTTCAAGATCAGCAAGGGTATCGCCGGTGTCCATATGTTCCTCGATCCCGGCGCATCGCGCGAGCTGCATTGGCATGCGATCGCCGCTGAATGGGCCTTCGTCATCGAGGGGCAATGCCAGACGATGGTGATCGACCCCACCGGACAGCGCGAGGTCAACAATTTCGGCCCCGGTGATCTCTGGTATTTCCCGAAAGGCCACGGTCACTCGATCCAGACGATCGGCGACAAGCCCTGCCACTTCATCCTGTCCTTCGACAACGGCGCCTTCTCCGAGCACGGCACCTTCTCCATCACGGACTGGGTCAGCCTGACCCCGCCCGACATGCTGGCCGCCAATTTCGGCGTTCCCAAGGAGGTGTTCGCCTCCTTTCCGAAGGGCGAGACCTACATTATGGCCGGACCGGTGCTGCCCCCGCAGCAGGCGAAGGACGCGCCTTGGCCGAAGGACTCGACCCATAAATTCAGCCTGATGACGGAGAAATCCGCATTGACCGAGTTCGAGGGCGGTTCCATCCGACTGGCGACCGTCAATGAGTTTCCTATATCGAAGGGCATGTCCGGCGGCATCATGACGCTGAAGCCGGGAGCCATTCGCGAGCTGCATTGGCATCCGAACGCCAACGAATGGCACTACTATCTCAAGGGTGAAGGCGAGGTGGCGTTGTTCGGGTCCGGCGGACGCGGCAAGATCGCCAAGGTCAAGCCGGGCGAGGTGGCCTACATCCCTGCCGGCTTCGGCCACGCCGTGCGCAACACCGGCAAAGAAGACATGCAGTTCGTGCTGACGTTCGACGCCGGGCAGTTCCAGGAGATCTCCCTGACCGATTGGATGGCCGCCAGTCCGGGCTACTTGCTCGCCAACAATTTCGGCCAGCCGGAATCGGCGTTTGCCCAGTTCCCAACGAGGTCGAAGAGGATCCGCCCGGCTGTCTAGGTGGATCTTGCGGCAAGGGTGTTGTGATAGTTTTTTGCTATCGCAACACCCTATATCCGGCTTGTTCGATCCGATTTCTTGGATCAACCTGAGGCAGTTATTCGATAAAGGGTGATCAGACGGCAATGGCGAAATCCTCCACGCGTCAGTTGGCCACCGATCGGCCGGCTGCGCCGCAGTGGCCTGGTGCCGGGCGGGCGCAGACAATTATCGACGCGCATCTTCACATGGATGGCCCGCTGCTGCCGATGCTGCACGCCGTGCAGCACGCGTTCGGCTATGTGCCGGCCGAGGTGGAGGTGCCGATCGCCACGGCGCTGAACCTGTCGCGCGCAGAGGTTTACGGCGTGATCTCGTTCTATCACGAATTCCGTCGTGCGCCGGCCGGCCGGCACGTGCTGCAGCTGTGCCGGGCCGAGGCCTGCCAGGCGATGGGCTGCGACGCGCTGGCGCAGGATCTGCTGCGGCGGTTGGGGCTGCAATGGGGCGGTAAAACCGCGGATGGCGCGCTGACGGTGGAGCCGGTGTTCTGTCTGGGCCTGTGCGCCTGCGCGCCGGCGGCGATGCTGGACGGCGCACCGATCGGCCGCCTCGACGCCGCGGCCCTCGACGAATTGGTCGCCGAGGCCCGGATGACACGGCACCAGATATGACACGGGACATGATCCGCGTCTTCGTCCCGGCGGATGCCGCCGCCCTGGCGTTGGGCGCCGACCGTGTCGCCGCCGCGATCGAGCGCGAGGCTGCCGCGCGCGGTCTGGCGGTGGAACTGGTGCGAACCGGCTCCCGCGGTATGGTGTGGCTGGAGCCGCTGGTCGAGGTGGAAGGGGCGGCGGGCCGCCGGCTTGGCTACGGGCCAGTGCGACCGGCGGATGTGGCCGGACTGTTCGACGCGGGGTTCCTCGATGGCCGCGACCACAGCCTAGCCATCGGTGTCCCCGAGCAGCACCCGCTGCAGCTGCTGCAAACACGGCTGAGCTTCGGGCGATGCGGGGTGATCGACCCGGTTTCGCTGGCGGAGTATCGCGCCCATGGCGGTTTCATCGGGCTCGACCGCGCGCTGGCGATGGATGGCCAGACGATCGTCGAGGAGGTGAAGCTGTCGGGCCTGCGCGGCCGCGGCGGCGCCGGCTTTCCGACCGGGATCAAATGGAATACCGTCCGCGTCACACCCGCTGAACAGCGCTACATCGTGTGCAATGCCGATGAGGGCGACAGCGGCACATTCGCCGACCGGATGCTGATGGAAGGCGATCCGCTCAGTTTGATCGAAGGCATGACGATTGCCGGGCTGGCGGTGAATGCCACCAAGGGCTTCATCTATTGCCGCTCCGAATATCCGCATGCCTTTCGCACGCTGGAACGCGCCATCGCGGCGGCGACCCAGGCCGGCTATCTCGGCTCCGACATCAACGGCTCCGGCCGTCGCTTCACACTGGAGGTGCGTCTGGGTGCCGGCGCCTATATCTGCGGCGAGGAGACCTCGCTGCTGGAGAGTCTGGAAGGCAAGCGCGGCGTGGTGCGCGCCAAGCCGCCCCTGCCGGCGATCCATGGCTTGTTCGGCAAACCCACGGTCGTGAACAATGTCCTGTCGTTCGCCGCGGTGCCGTTCATCATGGCGCAAGGTGCCAAGGCCTATGCCGCCTATGGCACCGGGCGCTCGCTCGGGACGCTGGCGGTGCAGCTGGCCGGCAATGTCCGACGCGGCGGGCTGTTCGAAATCCCCTTCGGCACGTCGCTGCGCGTGGTGGTGGAGGAGTTCGGCGGCGGCACCGCGAGCGGCCGACCGGTGCGCGCGGTCCAGGTCGGCGGCCCGCTCGGCGCCTATTTCCCCGACCATCTACTGGACACGCCGCTCGATTACGAGGCGTTCGCCGCGGTCAAGGGGCTGATCGGCCATGGCGGCGTGGTGGTGTTCGACGACACGGTCGATCTTGCGCGCCAGGCCCGCTTCGCCTTCGAGTTCTGCGCCGGCGAGAGCTGCGGCAAGTGCACGCCATGCCGGGTGGGAGCGGTGCGCGGCGTGGAGGTCGTCGATCGCATCGTTGCCGGGACCGAGCGAGAGAAGAACCTCAATCTGCTGACGGATCTCTGCGCGCTGATGGCCGAGGCGTCGCTTTGCGCCATGGGTGGTCTGACCCCCGTGCCGGTGATGAGCGCGCTTACGCATTTTCCCGAAGATTTCGACCGCGCGCCTGTCGCGGTCGCAGCTGAGTGAACGGGGCGATCGCAATGGGGCTGATCAAGGAAATCGACTACGGCACGCCGGTTCCTGCCGGACGGCGGACCATAACCCTGAGCATCGATGGCGAGCCGGTGACGGTGCCGGCCGGCACGTCGGTCATGGCGGCGGCGATGATGCTGGGGACCAAGATCCCGAAGCTGTGCGCCACCGACAGCCTGGAGCCGTTCGGCTCCTGTCGCATGTGCCTGGTCGAGATCGACGGGCGGCGCGGCACCCCTGCCTCCTGCACCACCCCGGCGGAAGAGGCTATGATGGTCAGGACGCAATCGCCCAAATTGGCGACGCTGCGGCGCGGCGTGATGGAGCTGTACATCTCCGATCACCCGCTCGACTGCCTGACCTGTTCTGCCAATGGCGATTGCGAGTTGCAGGACATGGCGGGAGCGGTGGGGCTTCGCGATGTGCGCTACGGCTTCGCCGGCGCCAACCATTCGAAGTCCCCGAAGGATGAGACCAACCCGTATTTCACCTTCGAGGCGTCGAAATGCATCGTCTGCTCCCGCTGCGTGCGGGCCTGCGAGGAAACCCAGGGCACCTTCGCGCTGACCATTGCCGGGCGCGGCTTTGACTCGAAGGTCTCCCCGGGCGGCATGGATTTCTTCGGCTCCGAATGCGTCTCCTGCGGCGCCTGCGTGCAGGCTTGCCCGACGGCGACGCTGACGGAAAAGAGCGTCATCGCCATGGGACAGCCGGAGCATTCGGTGGTCACGACCTGCGCCTATTGCGGCGTTGGCTGCTCCTTCAAGGCGGAGATGCAGGGCAGCACGGTGGTGCGCATGGTGCCGTACAAGGACGGCCGGGCCAACGAGGGCCATTCCTGCGTGAAAGGCCGCTTCGCCTGGGGCTACGCGACCCACAAGGATCGCATAACCAAGCCGATGATCCGCGCCGCCATCACCGACCCGTGGCGGGAAGTCAGCTGGGCCGAAGCCATCGCGCACGCCGCCGCCGAGTTCAAGCGCATCCAGGCCAAATACGGCCGGGACAGCGTGGGCGGTATTACATCCTCGCGATGCACCAACGAGGAAACCTATCTCATCCAAAAGCTGGTGCGTGCCGCGTTCGGCAACAACAATGTCGATACCTGCGCCCGGGTGTGCCATTCACCCACCGGCTACGGCCTGATGACCACGCTGGGGACCTCGGCCGGAACCCAGGATTTTGCCTCCGTCGACGAGTCGGACGTGATCCTGGTGATCGGAGCCAATCCCACGGACGGCCATCCGGTGTTCGCCTCGCGGATGAAGAAGCGGCTGCGCGAAGGTGCCAAGCTCATCGTCGCGGACCCACGCCGCATCGATCTGGTGCACTCGCCGCACGTCCAGGCCGCCTACCATCTGCCGTTGCTGCCCGGCACCAACGTCGCGCTGATCAACGCACTGGCGCATGTCGTCGTAACCGAAGGGCTGGTGGCTGAAGACTACGTCCGCGAACGGTGCGAGTGGGATGCGTTCGACGGCTGGGCCCGCTTCATCGCTGAACCGCGCCACGCCCCGGAGGCCACGGCGAAGCTGACCGGGGTCGATCCGAAGGATGTTCGCGCCGCCGCCCGTCTGTATGCCACCGGTGGAGCGGCGGCCATCTACTACGGCCTTGGTGTAACGGAGCACAGCCAGGGCTCGACCACGGTGATGGCGATGGCCAACCTGGCGATGGCCACCGGCAATATCGGCCGGCCCGGCGCCGGGGTGAATCCACTGCGTGGCCAGAACAACGTGCAAGGCTCGTGCGACATGGGCTCGTTTCCGCACGAGTACCCCGGCTATCGCCATGTGTCGGACACCGACACGCGGGCCTTGTATGAGGAAATATGGGGCGTTGCACTGGCCGGCGAGCCCGGTCGGCGTATTCCCAACATGCTGGACGATGCCGTGGAGGGCACGTTCAAGGGGCTCTACATTCAGGGCGAGGACATCGCCCAGTCCGACCCGGACACCCAGCACGTAACCGCCGGCCTGCGCGCCATGGAATGCATCGTCATTCAGGACTTGTTTCTGAACGAGACCGCCAAATACGCCCATGTCTTCCTGCCCGGCTCCTCCTTCCTGGAGAAGGACGGCACGTTCACCAATGCCGAACGCCGGATCGGCCGCGTGCGCAAGGTCATGCCGGCGCTGGGCGGGCTGGCAGATTGGGAAGTGACGATGGCGCTGTCGAACGCGCTCGGCTACCAAATGGACTACGCGCATCCAAGCCAGATCATGGCGGAAATCGCCGCCACCACGCCGACTTTCAAAGGCGTTTCCTACGCCAGGCTGGACGAACTGGGATCCATCCAGTGGCCGTGCAACGATGCCGCGCCGGATGGCACGCCGATGATGCATGTCGATCGGTTCGTGCGTGGCAAGGGCAGGTTCATGCTCACCGAGTTCATCCCGACGCAGGAACGCACCGGTCCGCTGTTCCCGCTCATTCTCACCACCGGGCGCATCCTGTCGCAATACAACGTCGGTGCGCAGACCCGGCGAACCGAAAACAGCCAATGGCACGAGGAAGACGTGCTGGAGATTCACGCCGTCGATGCCGAGAGCCGCGGCGTCGTCGATGGCGACCTGGTGCGCCTGGAAAGCCGCTCCGGTGCCGTGGCGTTGCGGGCGCGGATCAGCGAACGCATGCAGCCCGGCGTGGTCTACACCACCTTCCATCATCCCAAGACCGGCGCCAACGTCATCACCACCGACTACACCGACTGGGCAACCAACTGCCCGGAATACAAAGTCACCGCTGTGCAGGTGCGCAAGACCAACCGCGTGTCGGACTGGCAGGCGCGTTTCTTCGACGAGGATATCGCGCTGACCCGCGTGGCCCTGCCGCCGGCTGCGGAATAGGCATATGACGCCGCAAAAGCTGGCCAGCATGGCCAATCAGATCGCCGATTTCTTCCGCGCCTACCCGGCGGCGGAGGCGGCGACCAGCATCCATCGTCACCTGGTCACGTTCTGGACCCCGGCCATGCTGGACACGCTTCGGGCCCACATCGCCGAGGGTGCGCAGGAGGTCGACGCACTGGTCATCCAGGCCCTGCACGGCGCTCCCGCGCCCGCAGCAGGTCAGATCGCCGCGGGCAGCGGATAGCGCCGCATGGGCAGCGCAAGCGCATGAAAGTGACAGATCGGCCGCATTCGCAGGACGCGGCCAGCGGCGTGGCACCGCCGGCGGTGATCGTGCCCATCCTTCGCAACGGTACCGCGCAAGGCGAACGCTGCGTGCCGGAGGAGGTGGCGGTGGCGCTGACCTATAACCGCACCACCCATGCGGTGATGATGGCGACGCCCGCGGATCTGGAGGACTTCGCCCTCGGCTTCAGCCTGGCCGAGGGCATCATCGATCGACCGGCCGATGTGGAGGAGCTGGAGGTGGTGGCGGCGCCGCTCGGGATCGAGTTGCGCATGTGGATCGAGCCTGACCGCATGGCCAGGCTGCAGCGTCGTCGCCGCCACATCGCCGGCCCGACCGGGTGCGGTCTTTGCGGCATGGACAGCCTGGCAGACGCGATGCGCGAACCGCCGATGGTGCCGTCTGGCCCGTGCTGGACGGCCGCGCAGATCGCGGCCGCGGCATCGAGCTTGTCCGCGGCACAGCGGCTGAACCAGCAAACCCGAGGGGTGCACGCGGCCGGCTTCTGGCGTGGCGCGTTGCTCGCCGCGCGCGAGGATGTCGGACGGCACAATGCCCTGGACAAACTGATCGGGGCGTTGCGGCGCACGGGGGAAGATACCACCAGCGGCATCCTGCTGCTGACCAGTCGCGTGTCCGTGGAACTGGTGCAGAAGGCGGCCGCCGCGGGCATCGGTACGCTGGTCGCGGTCTCGGTGCCGAGTGCCCTCGGCATCCGTGTCGCGGACGCAGCCGGCATCACGCTCATCGCCGTGGCCCGCGCCGACGGCTTCGAGGTGTTCACCCACGCCTCGCGTATCCTCTCGTGAGGCTCTCTTAAGCCAGTCTGACATGTTCCGGTCGACCATGGCCGGCGAAACAACAACAGGCGCGAAATGGCCAGCCTGCGGGGTCAGGCCCACCAAAGCAGTGTTCGCCGCCGGCGACGTAGGGATATATCCGGCTTTTCTGAACATCTCTTGCCCGGCCTCGGACAACAAAAAGTCTATGAAAAGGCGACCCGCATGTTGCCCCCTGTCGCACCGGATTCTTCACAGTTGACGGGTGATTGTGACCAGGGATGTGCCATCGACGGCAACCCGCGCGGCGCCGGGCAGGCTGATATAGGCGGAATGGCTCAGCAGTTCGGTGCGGAATCCGCATCCGTCGAGCAGGGCCTGCACGCAGCGCAACTTTTGCGTTCTTCGGCCGTCCCGGACAATTTCACGTGTCGTGCAAACGCTGCGCAATGCACCATCAGCCGGTCGCTGTCCACCGCATCCTGCAATGTCATCTCCTGCTGCGCTGTCGTGGATCGAGCACGGCGCTCAGCCGGTCGCCCACGAGATTGACGGCCATGACGGTCAGGAACAGCGCCAGTCCCGGAAACACCATCGTCCATGGCGCGTATCGGACATATTCGCGCCCGGCGTTCAGCATCGCCCCCCATTCCGGGGTCGGCGGCTGTGCGCCAAGCCCCAGAAACGACAGGGTCGCCGTGAACAGCACGGCGCTCCCCAGATCAAGCGTGGTCAGCACGATCAGAATAGGCGCCAGATTGGGCAGAAGATGTCGCAGCACCACGCGGCGGCTGCTGGCCCCGATCGCCCGTGCCGCCTCCACGAACTCCCGTGCCGTCAGGGACAAGGTTACTGCTCGGGTGATGCGCGCAAACCTGGGAATGCCGGAAATTCCGACCGCCAAGGCGGCGTTCCACAATCCTACGCCCAGCACGGCCACGATCAGGATCGCCAGGATAATCGGTGGAAAACACAGCAACGCGTCGATGACTCGCACGCCCAGCCGATCCACCTGCCCGCCGGAATAGGCGATCACCACACCCAGTGTTGCCCCGAACACCAGGCTGATGACGACGGTGGAAATGCCCAGCCCCAGCGAATAGCGTGCGCCCACCATCACCCGGCTCAGCAAATCACGCCCGAAAAGATCGCAACCGAACCAGTGCGCCGCACTCATCGGTGCCAGACGCCGGCACTGACTTGTGGCATTCCAGTCATAGGGCGCGACGAAGGGCGCGAGGACCGCCAGAACCAGAACCGCCAGAATAACCACACCACCGGCCACAGCACCCGGCGTGCCCAGCATCCGTCGCAACGCCTTCACGCCTCCACGCGCGGATCGATGATTCCCGTGGCGATGTCGACGGCGACGTTGATCAGCACATAGGCCGCTGTGGTCAGCGCCACCACGCCCTGCACCACCGGGAAATCCTTCTCCAGCACCGCCAACACCAGCAGCCTTCCGATGCCCGGCCGTGCGAACACTGTCTCCGTCACCACGGCACCGCCGATCAACGTGGCGAATTGGATGCCCAGCAGCGTCAGCGGCGGGATCATCGCGTTGCGCATCGCATGCTTGCCGATCACCAGAAACTCGGGCAGCCCCTTGGCCCGCGCCGTGCGGATATAGTCTTGCCCCATGACCTCGATGATGCTGTTGCGTATCAGTCGCGCCAAGCCGCCCGCGATGAACAATCCCAGCGATATGCTCGGCAGGATCAGCGCATTCAGCCCTGTTCCCAACACCGGCACCCAGCCCAGCATGGTCGCGAAAACCTGAATGAGGAGCATCGCAATCCAGAAGCTCGGCAGCGAGAGCCCGCCCAGGGCCAGGGTCATGCACAGCGTGTCGATCCAGCCGTCCGGGCGCACCCCCGCGATCACGCCGAGCGACACCCCCAGCACCACGCCCACCAGCAACCCACCCAGCGCCAGATGCAACGTGTAGGGAAATTCCCCGGCGATCAGTTGCGTCACAGGCAGCCGGCTGCGGAAACTATCGCCAAAATCGCCCTGAACGGCACCAGCGAGAAATTCGACATATTGTACCACAAGCGGCTGGTCGACGCCGAGCTTTGCTCGCGCCGCCGCCATCGCCGCATCGCTCACCGGTGTACCCTGCAGCATCAACAGAACGGGATCGCCGGGCACCAGCCGCATGGCGCCGAACACCACAGTCCAAGTGATGATCAGGGTCGGGACCACGCCGATCAATCGGCCGAGAACGGCGCGTGCATTCATACGCGAAGCATAAGCGGGCCGTTCCGGGGCGCAACGCCAAAATGCCAATTGCACCCGGCAATGTTGCACAGCACACTGCATCAGACATGACGGAGGCAATGATGTCCGGCCCACGCCCATCCATCACCCGCCGCGCCGCCATCAGCGGCCTTCTCGCCGCTCCGATGATTGCCCGGGGTGCCTCCGCCCAGACTCCTCTCACGGTTACCTGGGGTGAGGACGACGCCACGCCCCGCACCTACGACCCGCGCGTCACCAGCTCGCGCCATGAATACCAGGTCGTTGGCCAAATCTTCGACTCACTTATCTCGTCCGACGGCTCGAACAAGCTTTTCCCGGGCCTGGCCACCGCCTGGGAAGCTGCCCCGGATGGCAAGAGTGTCACGCTGAAGCTCCGCACCGATGTCGGCTTTCACGACGGCACGCCGTTCGACGCCGAAGCCGTGAAATTCACCTTCGACACGATCGTTGACCCGAAAACCGCCAGCGAAGGTGCCGTCACCCAACTCGGCCCATACGCCGGCTGCAAGGTGCTCGATTCCCACACAATCCGTGTCGACTACACGCAGCCTTTCGGCGCCGCCATCGCCAGCTATGCCGAGAGCACGCTCTCTCCTGTTTCACCCACTGCCGTCAAACGTCTGGGCAATCAGGACTTCGCATGCGCTCCCGTCGGCGCGGGCCCGTTTCGCTTCGTCTCGTGGGAGCAGGGCCGCCAAGTCATCATGGAGCGCTTCGACAAATACAACTGGGCGCCCCCGTTCAACACGAACAAGGGCCCGTCCTCTGTCCAGCGTATCGTCAACCGCTTCATCCCTGACGCTTCCACCCGCGTCGCCGCGCTCGAGGCAGGCGAGATCGACATCTCAGACGCAACACCCATCCTCGACATGAAGCGCCTGAAGGACACGCGCGGCTACACCACCATGATTGGCAATGCCGCCGGCATTCCCTTCGGCCTCGAACTCAACGGCAGCCGTGGCATCTTCACCGACATCAATGTCCGTCGCGCGCTGGCCATGGCCATCGACCGTCCCGCCCTTTGCGACAATATCTTCTTTGGCCTCGTTGAACCTGCCTTCGGTCCGCTCTCTGCCGACACACCCGGCTACTGGAAGGGCGCCGAGGCGATGTACAAGCCGGACATGAAGGCGGCTGTGGCGCTTCTCGATCAATCAGGATGGAAGCCCGGCCCTGACGGTATCCGCGTCAAAGCCGGCCAGCGCCTCTCCGGCTTCTACGGTGCCCCGCCGCCGCTGGAACCAGACACCGCCGTCGAAATCCAGTCCCTGGCCAAGCAGATCGGCATGGAGCTCAAGATCGAGACCATCACTTTCGCCCGCAACCAGTCGCTTGTGTTCGACAACACATTCGACATGCTGCCCGTACGCTGGATCCAGGCCGATCCGATGTGCCTCGAGAATCTCTTCGCGTCGGTGAACATTCCAAGTCCAGGACGCTACAAATACAACTGGATGCAGCTGAAGGACGCGAAGCTCGACGCCCTGTTTGACGAAGGCCGCGCCGTCACGGATCCGGCGAAGCGCGACGCCGTCTACGCCGACGCCCAGAAGATCATCATGGACAGTGCGCTCTGGTTGCCGATCCACAATCAGGTGCAGACCGTGGCCACCCGCGCCGACAAGAAAGGCTACCACTTCGCCCGCGCGAGCTGGGTCGCGCTGTTCTACGACGTCACGAAAGTCTGAAGCCGATATGCACCGTCTGACTGGCTACGCCGATCGCTGGAGCGCGAAGCAGGGAGCCTCACTCCGCTTCATGGTCTCCAGCCAGGCCGGGCGCGACTACAAACTTCGCTTTGTCCGCCATCTCTGCGGAGACCCCAACCCGGAGGGCCCCGGCTACGCCGAACTCGCCATGCCGACACCGCTGGACGGAATGCGGGCTGGCCAGGACCAGAAAGCCCATCTCGGCAGCTTCGCCCGCGCCACGCTTCCCCTCGATCCCGCCCAGGGCTTGCGCCTCGCCGCCACGATCTGGCCGACCACACCGCGCAAGGGAGAGCAGGGTGTCATCAGCGTCGCGATTGGCTACTGGCAATTCTCTCTCGGCATCGGCCCCGGCGGCGGTGCCATAGCGAAGGGCAAAGGCCCCCACGGCGAACCCGTCCATGTTGAAACTGCTCGCCCCCTTCTGCAACGCCGGTGGTACGACATTGCAGCGGAGCTGAAGCCGGACGGCACCCTGCACGTGTCCCAAGTGCCTCACGCGCCACTTGGCGACGCTGGCGAGGCCAGCACCGAGGCAGCGCCCGGGCCCTGCGGCACAGCCGATATCTTCATTGCCGCGTTGCAGCCGATTGGCACCGCACCCGCCTGCGCCCACTACAACGGCAAAATCGAACGCCTGGCGATCTCCATAGCCGATGCCCCGATCGCGCAATGGGACTTCGCGCTTGGCATCCCAACCCAGACGGCCCACGACACTGGCCCACATGGCGCCCACGCAAGGCTGATCAATCTTCCCACCCGTGCCATGACCGGCTCGAACTGGACCGGCGCCATCCATGACTGGAAGACTGCCCCCGACCAGTACGGCGCCATCCACTTCCACGACGACGATCAGGGCCCGCTTGGTTGGGACGAGAGCTTCACCCTCGAGATTCCCGCAGAGTGGCCCAGCGGGTTCTACGCCGCCCATATCAGCAACGACGAAGGCGAAGATTTTATCCCGTTCATCGTCCGCCCGGCCAGACCACAATCGGACGTGGTCCTTCTGGTCCCCACCTTCAGCTACCAGGTCTATGGCTGCCATGTTCGCCCCGGCCGCGGCGCCGAGATCGCCGAGCGTGCCCGGCTTTGGGGCGCTCTCACCCAGACACCGGACATGAATCCGCAATTCGGCTTGTCCTGTTATAACGATCACAGCGACGGCTCCGGCGTCTCGCTGGTCACCCAGCACCGACCGATGCTCGACAGCCGTCAGCGCCAGTTCCCGCTGATGGATCCATCCCAAGGCGGCTCCGGCACCGCGCGATTGGTCGCTGACCTCTACATCGATCAATGGCTGCACCATGTGGGCCAGGACCATGACGTCATCACCGACCACGACCTGCACGAAGACGGCCTTGCCGCCATCGCCCCGTATCGTGTCGTCATCGCCGGCCAGCATCCGGAATATCATTCCGAACGCATGATGCAGGCCTTCGAGGACCATCTGAAACAGGGTGGACGCCTCATCTATCTCGGGGGCAATGGTTTCTACTGGCGCGCAGAACCCTCTGTGGATCGTCCGGACACGTTGGAAGTGCGCCGGGCGGAAGGCGGCATCCGCATCTGGGAAACGATGCCAGGCGAAAGCTACCATGCCTTTGGCGGCGGCTATGGCGGTCTCTGGCGCCGCATCGGCCGTTCCGGCCATCGCCTGGTTGGCATCAACTTCTCAGTGCAGGGCCGCCATCTCGGTTTCCCTTACAAGTTCGTCGATGGCATCGCCGATCCTCGCGTCGCCTTCATGACCGAAGGCCTCGTCGTCTCCGCTGGCACCCAATTCGGTGACAGCGGTTTCATGGGCGGTGGCGCTGCGGGCTTCGAGCTCGACAGCGTGAATCCCAAATACGGAACGCCGCCCCACGCTCTCGTCGTCGCGAAGGGAATCGTCATTCATCCCGATTACTGCCCGGTGAACGAAGACATGCTCATCCATCGCCATCCGCTCCCGCAGGAGGACTGGTCCTGTGCCGACATGACCTTCTTCGAGACCGGCGCGGGCGGCGCAGTCTTCTCTGTCGGCTCGATGACTTACGCCGGCAGCCTCATGTCGAACAGCGGCGACACAATCTTGTCCCGCCTAACCTCCAACGTCGTCAGGCGCTTTGCCGCTCCTGCGCCGTTTGCCCTTCCGGACCTATGAGCAGCGAGTGTCTAAGGCCGCTTCATCTTGCCAGCGCCGGATAAGGTCGGGAGGCTCCATTTTCTAGGGACGAATGCCCAGGATCGAAGTCGAGACGGCGCGGGGGTCACGCATCGGCCAGCGCCCGGCATCGACCTGTGCGAGAAAGTCGCCCACGATGCTGTTGAACAGGTCCGGCGCTTCGAGGTTGATCGTGTGGCCGCAATTCGGCATCACCGCCAGCGCCGCCGACGGAATGGTGCGCTTCATCAGCAGCCCGGGCGTGAGGCAGGGCCAGTCCTCATCGCCGGTGAGGATCAGCGTCGGTACGGTGAGGGCGGCCATCTCGTCCTGTAGATGATAGAGCGATGGACGCTCCTTCTGGCAGCCGAGCTGGGTATTGGCCGCACCGAGGGCGGAATGTTCGGCCAGCGCCTGTTTGAACACCGCGAAGCCGCGAGGATCTTTGGCCTCGAACTGCACGCGGGTGGGGCCGTGGGCATAGCGTTCGGCGAAAGCTGCCATTCCGTCGGCCCGTAGCGATGCGACCACGGCGTCGGCCTCGGCGCGGAACTGGTCACGCATCTCGGGCTCGGCGCCGTAGCCGCAGCCGGCGACGCAAAGTGACAGCGCGCGGGACGGGTGGCGAAAGCCAAAATGCAGCGTGGCGAAACCGCCCATCGACAGGCCGCACACATGTGCGCGGTCGATGCCGAGATGATCCAGCACGGCGAGAATGTCGTCAGCGGCCCGGTGCTGGCTGTGGGACGAGGGTGATGCAGGCACATCGGACGGCGGATAGCCCCGCGCGGCGTAGGTGATGGCCCGGTAGCGTCGGCCGAAATGCTGCATCTGCAGCTCCCAGCTGCGATGATCGCCGGCGAATTCGTGGACGAAGATCAACGGCGCGCCACGGCCGGTCTCCTCATAGTAGAGCTGGACGCCGTCATCGGTGGTGGCAAAAGGCATTTTTGGATTCCTGGGTCAGCCGTTGAACAAGCGTCGCAGATCGTCGGACACGCCGACGATACGCTTGGGTGCCGGCCCGCGGGAGGTGCCGGGGGGAGGCCGCTTCGCGCGCCACGTTGGCGATGCGGTCGGCGACGGATTGTCTGGTGTTCGGGTTGGCGATGAGAAGCCTCATTCCGATCCGCCTTCCGTTCCCAAGGCCGCGCGCAGGCCGCGTGCGATGTGCGCGAAGCCCGCGCTGCGCGGGTCACGCGGACGCGGTAAATCAACATCAACATCCGCCGACAGACGCCCCGGCCGCGGGGTAAACACCAGGATCCGGTCGGCGAGGAACACCGCCTCGTCGATGCTGTGCGTCACGAACAGCACCGTGGTACGTTGCGCCGCCCAGATGTCCAGCAACTCGGACTGCAGACGACCACGGGTCTGGGCATCCAGCGCGCCGAACGGCTCGTCCATCAGCAGCGCACGGGGCCGTGTGGTGAGGGCGCGCGCGATGCCCACGCGCTGGCGCATGCCGCCGGAGAGCTCGTGCGGGTAGCGCGTGGCGAAGCCGGAAAGCCCTGTCAGGGCCAGCATCTCCTCGCCCCGCTCCCGCCGCTCCGCCGCTGGCACGCCCCGCGCTTTCATGTTGAATTCGACATTGGTGCGCACGCTCATCCACGGGAACAGCCCGTGGTCCTGAAACACGATGCTGGCAGCGGGCGAGGGGCCATCGAGTTCACGCCCATCGACGATGATCTGCCCGGTGCTGGGCGTCTCCAGCCCCGCGATCATCTGCAGCAGCGTGCTCTTGCCGCAGCCGGACAGGCCGAGCAGGCAGACGAACTCGCCCTCGGCGCAGGAAATGGAGATACCGCGCAATGCCTCGACGGCACCGGTGCGTCCACGATAGGTCTTGCCGACATCAATGCATTCGATGAAGCCGCTCAATCCGCATGTGCCGTGAGGCCCTCCTGCCAGGCGCAGGCGACGACACGCAGGCGGTGGACGGCATAATCGCCGAGCAGGCCGATACCACCGATGACGATGATGCCGGCGAAGATCAGCTCCGGCCGGAACGTCATCTGCGCATTGAGGATCATATAACCCAGTCCCGATTTCACCGCGATCATTTCAGCAGTCACCACCGTCAGCCAGCCTCCGCCGACGGCCAGGCGAAGCCCGGTGAAGATGTTGGGCAGGACCGCTGGCCAGATGATGTCGCGCAAGATCAGCGCCTCGCTGGCACCAGCGGCGGTGGCGACTTTCAGCATCGTCCGTTCGATGCCGCGCACGCCGAAGATCGTGTTCAGCAGCAGCGGCCAGAGGCCCGAGAGGAAGATCAGCACGATCGCCGGCGTGTCGCCGATGCCGAAGAACAACATCGCCATAGGGATCAGCGATATCGGCGGCACCGAGCGGAAGGTCTGAATCGACCAGTTCGTCAGCCGGTCGAGTACCTGGTAGCGGCCGATCAGCAGACCCGCCGGCACTGCGACGATGAATGCCAGGCTGATCCCGATCAGCACGCGGGTCACGCTGGCCAGCGTGTTGGCGGCGATCGACGGGCCGAATTGTGAGAAGGCAGCGGCGACCTTGGCAGGCGGCGGCAGCAGCACCTGCGGATAGAGATGCATCAGAACCGCTACCTGCCACAAAACCAACAATCCCAGCATCGGGACCAGCCCGACAAGCCGCCCGGGTTGCATCAGATGAAGCTCGTGTTGATGAACTCGTTCCAGTTCGGTTCAGCATCGAGCAGCTTGTCGGTCAGCATCATCCCGGCCAGCGCCTTCAACCCGCTCTGGAACGCCGCACCGCTGTCGGCGGAGAAGAACAGGTTTTTCATGGTGGCCTCAGCCACCTCCTGGCTCATATTGAACTGCTTCACCGTCGTCTCGATGGCGATCCTGGGATTGTCCCGCATCGTGTTGGTCGCCTTCACATGCGCCTGCACCAACACCTTCGTCAGCTCCGGCTCCTTCTTGATGAAGGGTACGCTGGCGACGAAGCCGAGATTGGTCTTGCCCATGGGAGTGTCGTAGGGAACCCAGAGCTTGTGGCCGAACCCGTTCAACTCGGCGAAGGTTGCGTAGGGCTCGAAACAGCAGATCGCATCCACGTCACCGCGGGCGAGCGGCACCGGCTGGTCCTGGTTGTCGAGGAACAGCAGTTCGACCTTGTCGGCAATTCCTTCGTGGCGCAGCTTCCAGCTCAGGCTGACCAGCCCGATTGAGCCGTTCTGCACGGCGATCTTTTTGCCAGCCAGTTGCGCGAAGCTGGTGATGCCGGGCTTGGCCAGCAGCATCCAGCCACCGTCGCAGCCATCGGCCAGCACCGCCATCGGAAAGCCTTTCGACGCGACCTGCATGGTGGCCGACAGGCCACCATTGCCAACATCGACGCTGCCGGATGCCACTGCCTGCATGCGCTGCACCAGGCTGGGGAAGGAGATGATCTCGGCCTCGATGCCCTCGGGCCGCAGCAGGTCGGGCATGAGGAACATCGCGTTGGTCGTGGTGGTGAAGGCGGAGCCCAGTTTCACCTTGCGCAGCGTCTGGCCCAGCGATGTTCGGGAGACCAGCGCGGGCGTCGCGAACGCGGCAGCGGCGAGCAAAGTGCGGCGAGTGAGCATACGAAACCCCCAATTGCGTGGCAGCTATCGGTCTGATGTGTGCAATGCCCCTGCCAGAACCAGCGGCGCGTCGTGTATTGCGAACCTACCCAGTGTTGCGCAGGGTCAAGGCGGTGCTGGGGTAAGGCTTTGCGCGCGGTTGATCCGCCGCTGGGTCCGCGGGCGTGGAGCCAGCGGCTACGCGCGGGCGGAGCGCAGTTTTGTCTGGCCTGGGGGTTGTTCGTTCTCGACGCCGGGTCGGCGGCCGATTTCGAGCAGGCGTTCGATCCAGTCGACGAGCATGGCCGCCGGGTAGCTGATCATCAGGTAGATCGCGGCGACCATGGCATAGATCTCGAAGTGCTTGAACGTGGCCGAGGCGAGCAATTGCCCGCTGAACATCAGGTCCCGCATTGTAATGACCGAGACCAAGGCTGAATCCTTGAAGATGGAGACAAAGGAGTTGCCCAGTGACGGGATGATGATGCGCAGCGCCTGCGGCAGGATGATCCGGCGCATCAGCAGGCGGCGCGACATGCCGGTTGCGGCCCCGGCCTCCCACTGGCCCTTCGCGATCGCCTGAATGCCGGAGCGGAATGTCTCGGCCATGTAGGCGGCGTAGTTGGCGGTCAGGCCGATGATGGCGGAGGCGAACGGCGTCAGCACGATGCCGCTATACGGCAGTACGTAGTAGATGAAGAACAGTTGCAGCAACAGCGGCGTGCCGCGGATGAACTGGATATAAATGGCGGCGACGATGCGCAGCGGCATGAAGCGCGACATGCGGGCGATGGCGAAGATGAGGCCGACGACCATCGCCAGGGCGAAGGCCAGCATCGAGACGGCGATGGTGAGCCAGGCGCCTTTGAGCAACGGCGGGAGGAACGCGATCATGTCAGAGAGCGAGAACAACCGGGATCCCCCGCCGAGCCTTGAGTTGACGAAGTTCGGTCGTTAGTTGTTGTAGCCGGTCAGGCCCCACTTGGTGAGGATCTTCTTCATCTCGAGGTTGTATTCCATCCAGGCGATCGCGGCGGACATCGCCGTCACCAGCTGAATGTCCCCCGGGCGGAACGCGTAACTGCTATAGCCGGCCGGGTTCTTGAACGTGCGCGGCTCATAATCCTCGACCATTTCGACCTTCCATTCCGGATGGCTGGTCATCTGCGCTGCGACCACGGGCTGGTCGTACAGCACCGCGTCCAGGCGGCCGAGCGCCAGTTCCGGCATCATCTGCTGCCAGTCCTTGTAGCCCTGCATGGTGACGCCGGGCACTGACTGCAGCCACTCCGCGTAGTTGGTGCCGAGCAGCGTGCCGGCGGTGTGGCCCTTGAGGTCGGCCAGGCTGCGCAGCTTCAGCGGATTGCCTTTGGGGACGGCGAGCGCTTCGGCATAGTAGTAGGTGGGAAAACAGAAGTTCACGACCTTGGACCGCGCCTTGGTATAGTGGATCGAGTCGCCGACCAGATCGAAGCGGCCGCCCAGCGTGCCGGGAATGAGGCCGTCGAAGGTGACCGTTTGCACGTCGATCTTCGGGATGTTCAGCATCTTGCAGGCGAAGGTGATGATTTCGGCATCGAGGCCGGACCAGGCGTTGTTCTTCTCGGGGTCCAGGAACGAATACGGCCAGTCGTTGGACGTACCGACGACGATCACGCCCTTCTTCTGGATCTTGGCCAACGAATCGTCGCCGCCGTTGATTTGTGGAACGGCGAAGTCGGCGAAGCTGGTGTCGATGGACACCGGTTCGGCGGCGCCGGCCCGCCCGCCGCCGACGGTTGCCGCGAGCACCGCAGCGGCGCCGCCGACCGCACCGGCCCGGAACAATCCGCGCCTGGAATGGACCCGCGGCATCTCGTTCAACTCATCCGTCATCGTCGTCTCCTTTGTTGAAAGGGTGGCGCGCCCGGCTGTCGTCACGTGGGGAAATCCGCTGATTCCGCCGGGGACGCAGTGTCAGATGCATCATCAGACGCATCGGCCTGGCCACGGCTGATGATGGCGTGCAGGAACTGCCGCGTCCGCGGGCTGCGGGGGGCGGTGAACAGGACGCCGGGCGGTCCCTCCTCCACCACGGCGCCCTGCGCCATGAACACCACCCGGTCCGCGACATCGCGCGCGAAATCCATCTCGTGCGTCACCACCACCATCGTCATGCCCTCGGCGGCGAGGGCGCGCATGACCTTCAGCACCTCCCCCACCAGCTCCGGGTCGAGGGCGGACGTGGCCTCGTCGAACAGCATCACTTTGGGGTCCATCGCCAGGGCGCGGGCAATGGCGACGCGCTGCTGCTGGCCGCCGCTGAGCTGGTGCGGGTAGGCGTTGCCGCGGTGGTCCAACCCCACTTTGCGCAGCACCTCCAGCCCCCGCGCGCGGGCCGCCCCGGGCTTCACGCCCAGCACATGAATCGGGGCCTCGATGACGTTGCCGAGCACGGTGAGATGCGGGAACAGGTTGAAGGACTGGAACACCATGCCGATCTGCGCGCGGATCTGTTCGACCCGGCGGTCCGGATCGATCACCAGCTTGCCGTTGCGCTTATAGCGGAACACCGGGGCGCCCTCGAAGTAGATCGTGCCGTCGTCGATCGGTTCGAGGTGGTTGATGCAGCGCAGCAGCGTGGACTTGCCGGCGCCCGACGGGCCGATGATGCAAACCACCTCGCCCTTCTGCACCGACAGCGAGACGTCGGTCAGCACCTCAACCCCGCCGAACGACTTCCATATGCGATCCAGCCGCACGATCGGCTCGCCGGCCGGCGGCGTATGGGCGAGCGTTTCAGTCACCTCGAGCATCCGTGGCCTCTCGCTTCGCCGGATTCCGTGCTGCAGGGTCTGGACAGATACGAAGCAAAGTCTATGCCGATGACGTTTGCCCCGGACGCTCGGCCTTGCCGTAACGCCTACGGCCGATCGAGCGGCCACCAAGGAGGCAACGGCGGCGTGGCGCGAGATCTGGCAGAACCCAACTTCAACCCTGCCACGATGTGGAAGAATTGGCGCTTGTCTGGGGCGATCAAGTCTGCCGAGACTACGGTGTAAACTTGAGGAACATGCCGGATGACGTTTGATGCGCTCCTACGCTGCGCGCACTAGGCTTGTGGGGCGCCAGCCAGCCGACATGTGCCTCGGCGGGAGGCCCTCGCGGCCAAATCCATCCTCAGAGCACAGGCAAGCGTCCGTTCAGGACGGGCTTGCCGCATTTGAACAGCCAGCGCAAAGAATTCTGGCGCCGTATCGTGCTGCTTAAAGATGGTTGAAACGCCCCTTCTCTCCGTTCGTGGCTTGACGGTCGCGTTCGAGACGCGGCGCGGCGCGTTCGATGCCGTTCGGGCCGTCAGCTTCGACGTTCAGCCGGGCCGGGTCCTGGGCGTGGTCGGCGAATCCGGCAGCGGCAAGAGCGTCACGGCCATGGCGCTGATGCGGTTGCTGCCCAATGCCGCGCGCGTCGAGGCCGGTGAAGTGCGCTTCGCCGGCCGCGACCTCGCGTCCCTGACCGAGCGGCAGATGCAGGCCGTGCGGGGGCGCGAGATCGCGATGGTGTTCCAGGATCCGATGTCCTCGCTGAACCCGATTCTCACCGTCGGGCACCAGCTCAGAGAACCTCTGGTGCTGCAGCTCGGCCTCAGCCGGACCGCGGCACAGGCGAGGGCGGAGGAACTGCTGGCGCTCGTGCGCATCCCGTCGCCCGGGCAGATCATGCGCGCCTACCCGCACGAACTCTCCGGCGGCATGCGCCAGCGCGTCATGATCGCCATCGCGCTGAGCTGCGGGCCGAAGCTGCTGATCGCCGACGAGCCCACCACGGCCCTGGACGTCACCACACAGGCGCAGGTGCTCGACCTGCTGCGCGACCTGCAGCAGCGCCTGCATATGGCGGTGCTGTTGATCACCCACGATCTCGGCGTGATCGCCGCGTTCGCCGACGACGTGCAGGTGATGTATGCCGGCCGCATCGTGGAGCGGTCGCCGGTGGCGGCGCTGTTCGATCGGCCGGGCCACCCGTACACCGAGGGGTTGCTCCGCTCGATGCCGCCGCTGGAGGATGAGGACCCGGATATCCTGCCGGCGATCGAGGGTAATGTCGCGAGTCCGTTCGCGATGCCAACAGGCTGCGCCTTCCACCCACGCTGCCCTTATGCCTGGGACGACTGCGCGCGCATCCTGCCGCCACCGGCACCACTCGGCGCCGGCCACGACGCGGCCTGCCTGCGCCATACCACTTTGGCCGCTTGACCTCGCCGGCCACCCTGGTCCGCGCCGACGGCTTGGCCAAGCACTACCCGATCACCTCAGGGATGATCCGCAAGCGCGTGACGGGCGCCGTGCGCGCGGTGGACGGTGTGTCGTTCACCATTGCGCGCGGGGAGACTCTGGCGCTGGTTGGCGAGAGCGGCTGCGGCAAATCCACCACGGGGCGCCTGCTGATGCGCCTGGTGGAGCCGACCGCCGGAACCGTGCGGTTCGACAATGTCGAGCTTTCCGAACTGGACGCGAAGCAGCTCCGTGCCGCGCGCCGCCGCATGCAGCTCATCTTCCAGGACCCTGGCAGCTCTTTCAACCCGCGCATGAACGTGGCGTCTCTGATCGCCGAGCCGATGCGCCTGGCCGGGGTCAGGGCGGCCGAGCGCCGCGACCGGGTGCTCGAACTCTTGCCGCTGGTAGGCCTGGCCGCAGAACACGCCGGGCGCTACCCGCACGAGTTCTCCGGCGGCCAGCGTCAGCGTATCGGCATCGCGCGGGCTTTGGCATTGCGGCCGGACTTCGTCGTCTGCGACGAGCCTGTTTCGGCGCTGGACGTTTCGGTGCAGGCCCAGGTCATCAATCTGCTGACCCGGCTGCAGCGGGAGTTCGGATTGACCTATCTGTTCATCTCGCACGATCTGCGGGTGGTGCGACACGTCGCGGACCGGGTGGCGGTGATGTATCTCGGCCGCATCGTCGAGGTGGCGGACAAGGCGACCCTGTACCGAGCGCCCCAACACCCCTACACCCGCGCCCTGCTCAGCGCTGTGCCCGCGCATCGCCCGGGTGTCATTCCGGTCCGCACGGAAGCCATCGGCGAGATCGCCAGCCCCCGCGCGGTGCCGCCGGGCTGCCGCTATCACACGCGCTGCCCCTTCGCCATGCCGGTCTGCCGCACCGACGACCCGGCGCTGTTCGATCTCGGCGGCGGCCACCGCTCCGCCTGCCACCTCGTCCGCCCCGCCCCGTCTTTCGCTGACCCCACCCTTCGCTGATCCCGCCCTTCGCTGACCCCGTCCTTCGCCGAAAGGAGTGCCCCATGAAGCGCTGTTCCGCCCTCGCTCTGGTTGCCTTGCTCGCCATCCCGGTCGCGGCCTCCGCCGCGGCCGAGAAAACGCTGACCGTCGGTGCGGCGGTGTTTCCGGACAGCCTCCGCTCGGGCGCCAGCTCCTATGCCTCGCTCAGCCTGCTGGTGCAAACCAACGACCCGCTGATCGCGCGCGACAACAAGGGCGATCTGCATTCGGCCCTGGCCACGAGCTGGGAACCGGTCGATCCGACCACGATGCGCTTCCACCTTCGACAGGGCGTGAAATTCAGCGACGGCACGGAATTCACCGCCGATGACGTCGTGTTCACCATCGGCCGCGTGATCGACCCGGCGACCGCCTACGCCATGCTCTCCCGCATCGGCCAGGTGGCGAGCGTCACGGCGGTGGACAAATACACCGTCGACATAAAGACCAAGACGGTGTTTCCGACGCTCCTCCGCGGCCTCTCGGACATCATCATGGAGCCGAAACATTACTATGAGCAGGCCGGCGCCGCCGCGGTCGCCGGCCACCCGATCGGCACGGGGCCGTTCATCTTTCAGGAATGGGTGCCCGGCGACCACTACACGCTCACCACCAACAAGGCGTACTGGGGCGGCGCGCCGAAATTCGACAAGCTCGTTATCCGCACCATCCCAGACGGCTCCACCCGCGTGGCCTCCCTGGTCGCCGGGGAAAGTCAGGTTATCGAGGAGGTCCCGATCGACCTGACCGACCAGGTGAACACATCCGGCGGCGCGAAGGTCGAGGAGATCAGCACCACGGTCGGCCTGGTCCTGACCTTCGACCCCACCATCAAGCCGTTCGACAATCCCAAGGTGCGGGAGGCGTTCGACTACGCGGTCAACAAGCCGCTCATCCTGCAGCAGATCCTGAAGGGACAGGGGGAACTCCTGCAAGGACAAGTGCTGACCAAGGGCGTGCTGGGCTGGAACCCGGACCTGAAGGCCCGCCCGTACGATCCGGACCTGGCCAGGAAGATGCTGCAGGAGGCCGGATACGACTTCAACACGCCGGTGCCGATCGCGACCCAGAACGGCAAATACGTGTCCGACACCGACATCTGCAACGCCGTCGCCGGCATGCTGAACCAGATCGGCGTGAAAGCCACCGTGAACGTGATCGAGGGCGGCGTGTTCATGCAGATGACCAACGCCCAGAAACTGGGGCCGCTCTACATGGTCGGCTGGTACAGCGTGGGCGACGCGGATTTCGCGTCCGTCTGGTACACGAAGGGCGGCTACCGCACGAAATGGGTGGACCCCGAATACGAGGCGCTGTTCGTCGCCGCCCGCTCGACCAACGATGTCGCGGAGCGGGTGAAGGACTATCACCGGATGATGCAGATCCTAAATGAGCAGAACCCTTCCATGTTTCTGTTCGGCCTGCCCAGCCTGTATGGCCTGAGCGACAGCGTAACGGGCTTCGGCGCCGCCGCGGACAAGATCCTCCGGCTCACGCAGGTGCAGTTCAAATGATCGCGGCCCCGTTCTGATGGCCGGCTACATCATCCGCCGGCTGCTGTTCCTGCCGCTCACCTTGCTGCTCGTGGCCTTCGTCACCTTCGTTGTCCTGCGACTGACCGGCAACCCGGTCGATATCTTCCTCGATATCAACCGCACGCCGGAACAGGTCGCGGCCCTCACGCAACGCCTGCATCTGGACCAGCCTCTGCCGGTGCAATTCCTGATCTTCCTGCGCGATCTGCTGCACGGCGATTTCGGTGAGTCGCTCCAGTTCAGCGGCTCGGCGGTATCCGTGGTGTCGCAACGCGTCGGCGCGACGCTGCAACTGGCCGGGGCAGGCCTGGCCCTGGCGGTGGTGCTGGGTGTGCTCGGCGGCATCGTCTGCGCTGTCTGGCGCGACCGGTTGGCGGACGCGGTCATCAGCACCCTGGCGGTCGTGGGCCAATCCATGCCGTCGTTCTGGCTCGGCCTCCTGCTGATCCAGTTCTTTGCCCTCCAGCTCCATTGGCTGCCGACATCGGGCTACGGCGATGCGCGCCACGTGGTCCTGCCAGCCGCGACGCTCGCGACCATTCTGCTGCCGAACTTCGTGCTGATCACCCGCACGGCGATCCTCGAGCTGATGGGGGAGCAGTTCGTGGTCACCGGCCGATCCAAGGGCCTTTCCCGCGCGCGGGTGCTCACGACCCACATCCTGCCGAACGCCGCCAACCCGGTGCTGAGCTTCCTCGGCATCCAGATCGGCACACTGATGGCGGGCTCCATCATCACCGAGACAATCTACGCCTGGCCCGGCGTCGGGCGGCTGCTGATCAACAGCATCTTCCATCGCGATGTGCCGGTGGTGGAGGCGTCGGTTTTCTTCATCGCCATTGCCATCGCCGTCGCCAATCTGATGGTTGACGTGCTGCAGATGCTGATCGATCCGCGGATCCGACGGCCTTGAGGCGCGGGCGCTTCGGCCCGACATTCAAGATCAGCCTCGGCGGCTGCATCGTCCTGCTGGCCGTGTTGACCGCGGTGCTGGCCCCGCTCATCGCGCCCTGGGATCCCTACCAGCAGGACCTCATGGCCCGGCTGAAACCGGGCTTCTGGTCCGCGCATGCCGCACCCGATCATATTCTGGGCACCGACAATTACGGCCGGGATCTGCTGTCGCGGCTGATCTACGGCTCGCGCCTGTCGATACTGGTGGGTGTCAGCTCCATGCTGTTCTCCGCCCTCATCGGAAGCGTGGCGGGCGTGATCGCCGGGTTGCGCGGCGGCGCCACCGAGCAGGTGATCATGCGCTTCGCCGACGCGCAGATGGCCTTCCCCGACATCCTGCTCGCCATTCTGTTGACGGCGGCGCTGGGCGGCAGCGCGCTGAACCTGATTATCGTCCTCGGCGTGTCACGCTGGATGATCTACGCGCGGGTGGTGTTCGGCCTGACGCGCTCGCTGCGCCAGCGGCCCTTCGTGGAGGCGGCGACGCTCTATGGCGGCGGTGATTTCTACATCATGTGGCAGCACATCCTGCCCCAGGTGATGCCTGTGCTGACGGTGGTGGCAACGCTGCAGGTGGCGCAGATGATCCTGCAGGAGACGGCGCTGTCCTTTCTCGGTCTCGGTATGCCGCCTCCCGCCGCGACCTGGGGAAACATCCTGGCCGAGGGCAATACGCGGCTGTTCGCGGCGCCCTGGATCGCCAATCTCGCCGGACTGGCGATCATCGTCCTGGTCTGGGGCATCAACATGCTCGGCAACGGCCTGCGCGAGCAGTACGATCCGAACACGGTTGGACGATAGGGACGCGGGCAACAACCCGGTGGGTTGCCGCCCGCGTTAGAATTCCATCAGATTGTCCTTGAAGAGGTTGTGCGGATACCCCGTTCGCGTCACTCCGCGGCGCTGCAGTGCCGGCACCAGCCCGTCGCATACCTCCATGATGTAGCGCCGGTCGAAATACGTGTTGAAGATCAGGAAGCCGTCGCCGCCGACCTCCTCCATGATCTCCTGCATCAGCCCCGCGACGTGGTCCGCGGTGCCGGTAAAATCGATGCCCATCTTGGTGGACTGGCTCAGCGCAAGCTCGCGGGGCGTCTTGCCGATCCACTTGGAAAGCGAGGACTGGTGGCCGTTTGTGGTCAAGTCCGGTGGCAGTGGTTCGTCCAGGTCGAACTGCCCGAAATCGATGTTGGTGAGGCGCGACATCGACGAGAGCGCCAGGTCCAGATGCGCGCCCGCATCCTCCCGCTGCAACCGCCGCCGCTCCCGCGCCGCTTCCATCGTGGTGTCCACGAGCGGGTAGGCCAGGAACAGGACCTTGATGCGGTCCGGGTCGCGCCCGGCTGCCACGGCGCGGCGACGCACTTCGGCGCGGTACGCCTTCATGCCCTCGACGCTGCCCGCATCGGTGATGATGGTGTCGGCCCAGCGAGAGGCAAACTCCTGCCCGCGCGGTGACCCACCGGCCTGGCAGATCACCGGGCGGCCCTGCGGCGAGCGCGGCGCGTTCAGCGGACCGCGGCATTTGTAGTATTTGCCGTCGTGATGCACCGCGCGCACCTTGCTGCCATCGGCGAACATCGGCGTGTCGCGGTCGAGCACGACGGCGTCCGGCTCCCACGCATCCCACAGCTTCGTCACCAGGTCGGCGAACTCGTCGGCCCGGTCATACCGCTCGTCGTGCGGGTATTGCCCCTCGTTGCCGTAGTTCTGCGCGGCGCCGTCATTGCTGCTGGTCACGCAGTTCCACCCGACGCGGCCCTCCGTCACGTGGTCGAGCGAGTTCACGAGCCGCGCCAGCAGGAAGGGCGGGTATTCGGACGTGGACAAGGTCGGCACGAGGCCGAGATGCTTCGTTGCCTGCGCGAGATAGGGCACGAGCACGGCCGGATCGAGTTTCGGCGAGCTTGCGGCGTATTGCAGGTAGGTGTCGTGGTTGCCCTTGTAGGTGTAGGGCACCATCGAGGAGTCCTCGATGATCATATAGTCAAAGCACGCCCGCTCCATGCCGCGCGCCAGATCGAGGAACAAATCCGGCATCATCCAGCGCGCGACGTCGCTGCCGGGCCAGGCCCCCCGCCAGGTCTTCGGGCCGAAGCCCTGCGACAGGAACCAGGCCAGGTGGAAATGCGGTTTTGCCATCGTCGTATCTCGCTTATGCGCTCGTCGGTCAAATTTTGGCGGCAGGCCTCTATGGCGTAAACCGCTCTTCTTCCCGCATGGTGGAAGTGCTGGCGCCGACCCGGGCCGCTGCGAGGGCCGCGGCGATGTCTGCCGCGGCGGCGCGGATATCCGTCACGAAATCCATCCCTCCGCGCAGGCGGGCTGCGTCGCGGGACGTGCTGAGCGCGAAGCGAGGCGCTTCTGCCCCGCCCGGTATAACGATGCCGATGCTGCCCATGTCGGACCGCACCACGCAGGCGTAGCCGTCCAACCTGGCACGATGGACATGCAAGCGCAGCACGCGCGACGTGTCACGGCCATAGCTGCGGTAGCGGCGTTCGTTGCCACTTATCAGCCGGTCAGCCTCATTCGGCGGCATCGCCGCCAGCAGAGCGACCCCACCCGCGCCGACTCCGATAGGGAGCCTCGTGCCGATCGCACCATCCGGGCCGACCAAGGCTTCGGGCCCCTCGCGCCCGACATGCACTGTTTCGGCCCCACTGCGCATGTCCAGCGTCACCGGGGCGTCCAACTGGCTGGCCAGGCGCGACAGGGTGGACCGTGCCGCCGCGTAGTGCTGGAAATGCTGGCCCGCGACCAGACCGAGTTCGAACACGCGCTGCCCCAGCCGGTATCGTTTGCCGTCAACCTTCTGCAGGAAATCCTCCTCGACGAGGCAGGCAAGCATTCGGAAGGCGGTCGAGGACTCGATGTTGGTGCGGCTCACCAGCTCCGTCAGCCGCAGCGCAGCGGGCTCGGCCGAGCCAATCTCGCTCAACAGGCGCAACGCTTTCGAAAGGCTGCCTGTGCCCCGTCGCATCGGGGCTGTTTCGAGGGTCATCGAATCATGAGCTCCTGTCGGTGGGCACCTGCCGACGGCCAGACAGGGCATGCAAGCCTGGGACCACCCGGCCCCCCGAAGGCACAGGCGCAAGGCGGCCCACGTCAGACGGACGGTCTGGCCGGCCCGCTTCTTATGCGCTTTGAATTCAGCATTCAAACCGGCGCGCATTACCGTCTGGCACAGTGGGCGGTGTCAATTTTGAAGTGCAGCGGTTGCTTCTGCGTGGTGATCAGAGCGGTGGGCACGCCCCGCCTCTCGATGATCATGTTGGTGGCGACGGTTGTGCCATGTCCGATGTAGGAGACCTCGGTCGGCGCGTTGTCGTGGATGCGGAGGATCTGCGCGATCCGCGCATCACGCGGCGGCTCGCCGTTGCATAAGGCGCTGCGCGGAAAGGCCGCCGATTGGTCTGTTGGTGCCGCCATGGACGATGAGGTCGGCCAGGATGGCACCGACCACCGGGACGAGTTGGAAGCCGTGACCGGAGAAACCGAAGGCGTGATAGCAGCCGCTCGCGTTCGGCGAGGCACCGATGACGGGCAGATGATCGTCGGTCTTCGCCTCGATGCCCGCCCAGGTCCGCACAATCCGCAACGGTCCGATGGTGGGGAAGAGATCGGTCGCCGCGCGCGCGCCCTTGGCGAGTTCGGTGAAGTTGACGAAGCTTTTCCGCGCCTCGATGTCGGCGCTGCCCTGGAGCCCTCCGCCGATCACCAAGGTTCCCTGGTCGGATTGCTTGAAGGAGAGCGGCCGCCCGACGACGCTGACGACCGGCTTCAGGAGGGGGGCGATGCGCTCGGTCACGATCATCATCGAGGCCTTATGGCCAAGCGGGATTTCGTCGCCCATCATGGCGGCGATCTTCCCCGCCCAGGCCCCCGCGGTATTGACTATTGTCGGTGCTACAAAATTCTGAACCTCGGTGCATACCCGCCAGTCGGTGCCGACGCGCTCAATCGCCGTGACGCCGAGCCCTTCGTGGATTGTCACACCCGCGGCCTCGGCGCCGCGGCGGAACGCCTGCAAGGTCCGATGCGGATCAGCGGCGCCGTCACGCCGTGCGATCAAGGCCCCGGTACAGTGCGGCGAGAGGACGGGAACGAGCCTCAGCAACTCCGCCCGGTCGATCAGCTCTTCGTGCCGATAGCCAGCGTCCCGCATCATCGCGAAACGTTTCTCCAGGGCAGGCATATGCTTCGGATGTTCAGCGACGTTGATCTGGCCATGAGCCTGAAAGCCGCAACCATCGCCAACGATCGCCTCGATATTGTGCCACATATCCATGGATTCCAGCGAGATCGGGGTCTCTACCGGATGGCGGTTGAGCGTGCGGACCCCGGCCGCCGACGCGCCGGAGGCATGGCGGCCGACCCATGACCGTTCCAGAATCACCACGCGGCGGCCGGCGCGGGCCAGACACAGCGCGGCAGACAGGCCGTGCAGGCCGCCGCCGACCACCAACGTGTCGATCACCTTCCCATTCACGACGTCACGTCCGCGCTGTCGAGCGCTGCAAGCTCGCCGAGGGTGAGGGGCTTTAGCGGCGGACGCACCCTGTAGAGGCCGACATCCGGAACCTCGCGGCCTTCGGCATCGGCGAGCACGTGGGCAATCGTATAACCGCATTGCCGGCCCTGGCATGGCCCCATCCCAGCGCGCGTGAAGGCCTTGACCTGGTTCGGCCCTGGGCGACCCGCCGCAGCCTGCTCCCGGATCGAGGCGACGGTGACCTCCTCGCAGCGGCAGGCGACCGTCTCGTCGGGCGGCACGAAGACAGCGGACCGCGGGCGATAGAGCGTGTCCAGAAATGGCCTCGCGGCCAGCGCCCGCGTCAGACGCGACCGTATCGGCTGCGCCGCGGCGGCGGCCTGGGCTTCGGGCAGACGACCGAGTCTGGCGGCAATCCGCAGGGCTGCGATCTCGCCGCGTAGGCAAGCCGTGGTGGCACCACCGATGCCGGCGCCATCCCCGGCCACGAACACGCCCGGCTCGGACGTTTCCCCCCAAATGTCCAGCTGAGGCGCGAAACTGTCCTGATTGGTGTTCCAGCCGTGCCGGCAGCCAAGCGCGAGCGTCGGATGGATTGTGGGGACGATGCCTTCGTGAACGAGGAGAAGGCGCGCCTCCACCGTCGCGGTCTTGCCGCTGGCTGTCACGTAGCGGAGACGTTCAATCGTATCACCGCCGATCGCCTCGATCTTGGTGACATGCTGGACGTATGGAACACGCCGCCGCAGGGCCGAGACCCAGCCAAGCCCCTTCATGAGATCGCCCGGCGCGCTGAACAAGGCCGCGGCGAGTTTCGGAATCGCGGCCGCCGTTCGGCCGGGCGGCGTGGTGTCGAGAAAGCCGGCGATCTGCCCGCCGGCTTGCAGGAGCTGTGCTGCATAGAGAAGCGACAGAGGGCCGTTGCCGGCGATCCAGACCGGGTCCGACGGAATCTGGCCGGACGTCTTCAGCACGATCTGCGCCGCCCCGACCGTCATCACGCCTGGCAGAGTCCAGCCGGGAAACGGTGCCGGGCGCTCCTGCGCACCCGTCGCCAGCAGCAGGCAGCCGGGCTCGATGGAAGACGCAGCCCCGTTACGCGTCATGAACGCGCGCGGGCCGGTCTCAACCTGCCAAACCTGCGTTCCGGGCTCGTATCCGGCTCCGCTCGCGCGGAACCGGCCGACCACGGCGAGCCCTTCGCCATAGGCCTTGCCGAGAATCGCCGCACGCGGCGTGCCCGCGACGGCTTCGACATTGCGCCAGATCTGGCCGCCAGGGGTCGGTTGCTCGTCGACGACCAGCACGTCCATCCCGTGGCATCGCGCTGTGATCGCAGCCGACAATCCGGCGGGGCCGGCGCCCACGATCAGAAGATCGACGCGCCGGCTCACGACGCCACACTGGGTCTGCCGCGTTGGCGATCGATCCGCATGCCGTCACGGACCTGAGTGAGGCATGTCTGGACCGAAGCCACGCCGTCGACCGTCGCGAGACAATCGAAGCACACGCCCATCATGCAATAGGGCCCTCGCAGGGCGTCCGACACCGGCGTTGTGCGCAACCACACTGGCGTCTGCCGCAGGAGGACGGCGGCGACGCTCTCATTCGCCTCAGCGGCGACGGGAACACCGTCGATAGTGACCGTGAGGGCCTCCCCCCGCGGGTCATGCAGCTTGCGAAACATCGAACTGTCTGTGGTGAAAGAGATCGAAACCGCTGGGCAACGTACCGGCATCGAGCGCGATCACGGCCCGTCTCCGGCCCGCGAGACCATCAGCGATCGCCGATCCAACCATTCTTGCGCCGATGACGACGAATTCTACTTGCATGCTCACCCTCATTGTTGACGAAGGTAAGAAGCCAGACACTATTATGTCCAAGACGAAATTTCATGCATCGTATTCTCAAGGTTATACCATGGCGCGCGCCCTCAATCTTCGGCAGATCGAGGTCTTCAAGGCGGTGATCGAACTCGGAACGGTTAGCCGGGCCGCGGAGGTGCTCACTATCTCGCAGCCGGCTGCGAGTAAGCTCCTGATGCAGCTTGAGAGCGATAACGGCCTCAGGCTATTCGATCGCGACAAGGGCCGCCTGGCGCCGACGGCTCAAGGTATGCGCCTCTATGAAGAAATCGACCGCATTTTCGCTGGTGTGCGCCAAGTGGAAAGTGCCATCGCAGTCATCCGCCGCGAGGACCAGGGTCGGCTCGTCGTAGGCGTATTACCCGCGCTCTCCGGTGCCTTCATCCAGCGGACCACACTGAACTTCCTGAAGCGCAATCCGAACGTCTATTGTTCGATCCAATCGCTCGGCTCACAATGGATCGCCGAGCGCATCCTGACGCGCAAGCTCGACGTTGGCCTCGTCACCGCCCGGATCGACAATCCCTATGTTGTCACCGAGCCGCTGCTGGAACGTCCGCTGCTCTGCATCATGCCCATCGGCCATGCTCTCGCGCGGCGCAAGGTAATCCGCCCCGAACATCTGAACGGCATCCCCTTCATCTCATTCAACGTTGATTCCTACACCGGGCAGATGGTCACGAGCATATTTGCAAAGCACAAGGTGAACGCTAACGTCGTGCTGACCGCCGATGTGAACCCTACCCTCTGCCAGTTCGTCGCCGCGGGATTGGGAATCTCCCTCGTGCACCCGCTGTTCGTCGCAGGCATGGAAAAATTTATCGTCGCACGCCCTTTCGAGCCAGCGACGCCGTTCGATTTCCTGATGTGCTTTGCCCGTGACGCCCGCAATGCGCATCTCATCTCCGAATTTGTAAACGAGACGAAAGCAATGGCGACGCGCTTCTCCGAAGATCTGAAAAGAAGCTGGGCCTGAGCCTATATCAGTGACCCGAACGCCCGCGGCCACGGTCCGGCGTTGAGCACGGCCCCGATCAGCAGCTTCGGCTCAAAATGGCCAAAGTCGAGCTTAGAGCACACGGGACAAGAACTCGCGTGTCCTCGGCTCCCGCGGGCTGGCCAGCAGGGTGCGGGGCGATCCTCGTTCCACGACGCGGCCGTCAGCCATGAATACGAGATCGTCACCTACCTCGCGCGCGAAGGCCAATTCGTGCGTGACCACCATCATGGTCATGCCGCTGGCGGCGAGGTCGCGCATCACGGCCAGAACCTCGCCCACCAGCTCGGGATCCAGGGCGGAAGTCGGCTCGTCGAACAGCATCAACTGGGGCTCCATCGCCAAGGCGCGCGCGATGGCGACCCGCTGCTGCTGGCCGCCGGACAGCTGGGATGGAAAGGCGGCGGCTTTGTCAGCCAGTCCCACGCGGTCCAGCAACAGCAGGGCCTTGGCTCGGGCCTGGGCAGCCGGGACCCGCTTCACCCGGATCGGCGCCTCGATGATGTTCCGCAGCACCGTCATGTGCGGAAACAGGTTGAAGTGCTGGAACACCATGCCGATGCGGGCGCGCATTCCCGCCACCTTGCGCTCGGGCAGTTCGTAGAGCTTGCCGGCTTGCTCGCGGTAGCCGACCAGTTCGCCGCCGACCCACATCGTCCCCCCATCGATGCGTTCGAGATGGTTGATGCAGGACAGCAGCGTGCTCTTGCCGGAGCCGGACGGGCCGATGATGCACATCACCGAGCCGGGCCGCACGTCCATGTCGATGCCGCACAGCACCTCCTTCTCCCCGAAGCGCTTGCGCAGGCCGCGGATGCGGACCATCGGCTCGGTCACGCGCCGCGTCCGTAATGGCGTTCCAAGGCGTGCTGCGCCACCGAAAGCACGGAGACGATGGCGAGGTACCAAAGCGAGGCCACGATCAGCAGCGGGATCGTCTCGTAGGTACGGGCGTAGATGAGCTGCGCGGTGTAGAGCAGGTCGGCCATCGCGATGACGCTGACCAGAGAAGTGCCCTTCACCATGGAGATCACCTCGTTGCCCACAGGCGGGATGATCACGCGCATGGCCTGGGGAAACACGATGCGGATGAAGATCGTCACAGGCCCCATGCCGAGCGCCTTGGCCGCGCGGGTCTGACCCGGTGCCACCGACAGGATGCCGGCCCGGATCACCTCGGCGGTATAGGCCGCCTGCGCCAGGCCCAGCCCGGTCAGGGCAGCGGTCAATGGGGTGATCACGTCATTGGTGGAGGCGCTATAGAGCACGGTACCCCAGGGCAGCGCGAGGGTGATATGCGCGTAGAGGGCCCCGAAATTATACCAAAAGATCAGCTGTACGAGGACGGGCACGCTGCGGAAGAACCAGATATAGAGCCAGCTTAAAGTGGATAGCAACTTGTTGTCCGACAGCCGCATGACGGCCAGTGCCGTGCCCAGCACCAGACCCAGCGCCATGGCTGCGACCGTCAGCTCCAGCGTGCGGCGCAGCCCTGCCAGGATTTGCCCATCAAAAAAGTACTGCGCCACGACGGGCCATTGGAATGCCGGGTTGGTGGCAACGCTCCAGGCCACCCCCGCCGCCACCAAAACGACCAGCACACTGGCGGCCCAGGTCCAGGGATGACGCAGGGGGATCACCTGCATCGCCTCGTCCGACGCAGGCCCGACCAGATCCGAGTCGACGGGATCCACCGCGCCGGAACTCATTTCTCTACGTTCGTCGGGTTCAAGGGTGCCTGCTTCACCGCGCCCTCGCCCAGCCCCCACTTGGTGACGATCTTGCCATAGGTCCCGTTGTCGATCAGGTGCTGGATCGCGGCCTGCAAGGGGGCTGCCATGTCCGATCCCTTGGGCAGCGCCACGCCGATGTAGGAGGTATCGGTGTAGCTGCCGACGACCTTGGTGCGCCCCTTCGTCTGCGCCACGAAGTAGCTGACGGCGGTCGAGCCCAGCCAGAACAGGTCGGCCCGCCGGCTCATCATCGCCTCCGCGGCGCCGTTGCCATCGTTGAAGGCCAGCGCATTGATCGGCTTCTTCCCGGCCGCAGCGCATTTCGGCTGGTACTCCTCGACGAAGACCATCTCGCGGGAGCCGCGGGTGGTGGCGACCGTCACGCCGCACAGGTCATCAAGGGTTTTCACCGAAATGGGATTGTCGGCGTAGCCGGCGAGCAACTCGTTGCCCAGCAGGGTTCCGATCATGTCCACCACCTTCTCCCGCACCACGCTGACCCCCATCTGGCCGACCGCGGCGTCGAAGCGCTTGGCCTGCAGGCCGGGGATCAGCGTGTCGAAGGTGGTGGGACGCAGGTCCAGCCCCAGCCCGAGCGACTGGGTGGCGGCACGCAGGATGTCGATCTCCCAGCCCACCACCTCGCCCTTCTCGTCGCGGAAATCGTCAGGCGGGGAGCCAAGGGCGACGGCGACCGTGAAGGGCTTTCCGGCCATGTCGGCCGGAACCATCTTGACCAATGCTGTATCGGCTTGCTGGGTCAAGGCCGGATCGGCCCCTGGCTGGACCGCTTGCTGCTGTGCGTAGGCGGGCAGTGCCAGGGCGGCGAGCAGAGGCAGGGACAACAGCAGGCGGGCGGGGGTCTTCATGAGCGAGGTTCTCCGATGAACGTGCCATTGTCCCGCGCATGGGCGCCACGGCTGTGGAAGGTCGGACGGGGCAGGCCCAAGCTGCCACGCAGGGTGCCATCGCCCTCGTACTCCGTCTGGAACAGGCCGCGCCGCTGCAATTCCGGCACCAGCCACTCCAGACACTCGATCGCGGGTCCCGGCATGAAGGGCGGGATCAGGTTCCAGCCGTCGCAACCACGGCTTTCGAACCAGTCCTGCATCACGTCCGCGGCCTCGGCGGGCGTACCGACGAAAACGAAGTGGCCGGATGCGCCGGCCTGGGTCTGATACAGCTTGCGGATGGTCATCCCAGGCTGACGGCTAAGGGCGACCAGCTTGTCATAAGCGCTCTTGACGGAGTTGCTGTTGGGGAGAGGCGGCGGCAGTGGCCCGTCGAGATCATGGCCCGACAGGTCACCGAACGCCTCGGCCAGCATGGGCAAGCCGACCCGCGGATGCACCATGTCCTGCATCTGCGCGAACTTGTCCTCGGCCTCGGCCCGGGTGCGGCCGAGTACCGGGAGGATGCCGGGCATGACCAGCATGGAGGCCGGATCCCGCCCCGCCTTGGCGCAGTGCTCCTTGACGCTGCGGTAGAACGTGGTCGCTTCGTCCTTCGTCTTCTGCTGCGTGTAGATCAGGTCGGCAATGCGGGCGCCCAGATCCTGCCCGGGGCCCGAGGAGCCGGCTTGCGCGATCACGGGATAGCCCTGAATGGGCCGTGCGACGTTCAGCGGGCCCTTCACCTTCAGGATTTCGCCCCGGTGGTTCAGCGTGTGCAGCTTGGCCGGGTCGAAGTAGCGTCCGGTCTGCTTGTCGCGGATGAACGCGTCGTCCTCCCAGCTGTCCCACAGGCCAAAGACGACGTCGACGAACTCCTCCGCCCGGCGATAGCGCTTGCCATGCTCCACATGCGCGTCCAGGCCGAAGTTGAAGGCCTCCTGCTCACTCCAGGAGGTCACCACGTTCCAGGCCACCCGACCTTCCGTGACGTAGTCCAGCGAGGCGAACTTGCGCGCGACGTGATAGGGCTCGTTGTAGGTGGTGGACGCGCTGGCGACGAAGCCGAGGCGCTCGGTCACCGCGGCCAGAGCGCCAATCACGGTCAGCGGCTCGAACACATCGATGCGCGGATTGAATGACAGCTCGTCGTCGTCCTTGGCGGAGTGGCGCACGGCGATGCCGTCAGCCCAGAACATGAAGTGGATGCGCGCGCGCTCAGCGGCCCGGGCCATGTCCTTCCAAAGGCGAATGTCCATGGCGGCGTTCGCCTGGGCTCCCGGCATGCGCCACCCGGCGACATGAGCACCATTGGCAACGATGTTGAACCCAAGCTTCATGCGGCGAGGCGAGGTATTTTGCATGCGTGAACCTTAAGGATTGGACAACAAGGGCGAGGCTCCCGCGGGGCTGGAAAAGCAGGCGGTTCAGGCCCGCTTGCGCAGGCCGGCCGTTACGGATCGACGGCGCGGATGAGGGAATAGAGAACATCGTCGGCGGACGAGTCCGAAATTTGCCCGCGCGGACCGAAAGTCGAGTCGTCGTCGTCAACCGCGATCACGGCCCTGCCCCGGTCCGCGGGGCCATAAACGATCGTCGAACCAACCGGTCCTGCGCCAATGACAACGAATCCTGCGTGCATGTCCCCCCTCAATGGTGACGAAGGTAAGAAGCCAAATGCTATTATGTCCAAGACAAAATTACGCATGTCATATTCTCAAAGTTATATGCAGATGATGACTGACGGCCAATTCACCCACCGATCGGTCTAGGTCGCCCTGTCACGACGCAGGAATGAAGACCATGCACGCCATCGGAGAACCGCCGCTTTCATCGCCGGTCATCCCGAGGGTGTGGATCGGCATGAGGTTGACCCCGGATCGGCCCCGAACACCGCCCCCGTCGGATGTCGCAAAAGCCATAGGGAGCGAACGGTATCTGGCTTACCGATGGGGTCAGCCGTGGGAGCAGAAAGGGGTCAAACGTCGGCACCTGTTTACAGCCTGTCGGCGCGCCTTTCGCCCGCCCGGCGCCATGCGTCCCAGCACGACCGCAGCCGGCAGACGATGGCTTCTGCACCAAACAATTCTCTCGGTCGAAATAATCATCGAGGCGCTTGACCGATTTGGAAGCTCTGTAATACGCTTTGAATAACAAAATAGCGTTTCATTATTTGAAATGAAACTCAGGGGAAACCAAGAAGGCTTGACCGTGGCATCACGTGCGACCTCACCCAACTCCGACCCAAGCGCCGCCGCCGGTCCCTCGTCGGCGGCGGGCACCAGTACCCTCGACCTGGCGCTGCGCATGGTCGAATACTTGACGCTGCAAAGCCGTCCCGTGCCGCTCGGCCAGATCGCCAGCGTTTTTTCCGCCGCGAAAGCCACCGTTTATCGCCATCTCGTGACGCTGCAGCGCCACGGCTTCGTGCGTCAGGACGCGGAGACCGGCCGCTACGAGGCGGGCATCAAGCTGATGGTCCTGGCGGAATCCCTCCGCGCCCGTTTCGACGTGCTATCCGCGGCCCGGGGTGATCTGATGCGGCTGCGCGACCAGACCGGTCACGCGGTGACGCTCTGCGCCGTGATCGACAATGAGCTGGTCGTGTTGGAACTGGTGCAGGGCCGCACCATCATCGAATTCGCCACCCGTCCGGGCACGCGCCTCGATTTTCATGCCAGCGCCCATGGCAAGATCTGGCTGGCTTTCGGTCCCGAGACGCTCGCCCAAAGGGTGCTGCGCGGACCGTTCAAAGCCTGGACGCCGAGTACGATCACCGGGCCCGACGCTCTGCGGCAGGAGATCGCCGGCGTGCATGACCGCGGCTGGGCTACCGCGCCGGATGAGGTGATCACCGGCGTCAATACCTTGGCGGCGCCCGTGTTCGACCACCGCCGAATGCTGGTCGGCTCGATTGCCATCGTTGGCGCCACCCAATTCATTCCCACCACTGTCGATGACGCACAGGTCGCGGAAGTGGTCGACGCCGCCGCCCGCATCTCGCAAAGCCTCGGATGGAGACACTAGAGCGATGACATATTCCCTCGCCGTGGATATCGGCGGCACGTTTACCGACATCGTCCTGCGCCATTCCGATGGCCGGTTGGAAGTCGATAAGACGCTGACCACCCATAACGATCTGTTGGAAGGCTTCTTTCGTGGCGTCGAGCAAGTGCTCGCCAAGGCCGGGGTCAGCGCCGAGGCGGTCGATGGCGTAGTGGTGCATGCCACCACTGTCGTCACCAACGCGCTGATCGAGCGCAAGGGGCTGCCCACCGCGTTGGTCGTCACCGAAGGCTTTCGCGACGTACTCGCCATCCGCAACGAGCACCGCTACGACATGTACGATCCGCAGATCGAATTCCCGGAGCCGCTGGTGCCGGCCAAGCTCACCTTTGGGTTGGAGGAGCGGACGCTGGCGGACGGCACCGTTCTCATGGAGCCCGATCCGGACGCTATCCAACGGCTTGCCGACGAATTGCGCAGCTCGGGCGCCAAGGCGGTGGCGATCTGCTTTCTCAACAGCTTCGCCAATCCGGCCAACGAGGCCAAAGTCGCGACGGCGCTGCAGCGGCTGTTGAACGATACGTTCATCTGTACCTCCTCCGAGGTGGCGCCGCAGATTCGCGAATATCAGCGTGCCTCCACGGCGACGGTGAACGCCTATACCATGCCGATCTCGCAGCCCTATCTGCGCCGGCTCAGGGAGCGGCTTTGGGACGAGGGCTTCTCCAACACGCCGCTCATCATGCTGTCCTCGGGCGGTGTCGTAGGGGCGGAGACCGCCGGGCGCAATCCGGTCCGCATGATCGAAAGCGGCCCGGCTGCCGGGGCGCTCGCCGCCTGCCATTATGCGGAGGTGCTGGGCATCGACCGGCTCATGTCCTTCGACATGGGCGGCACCACCGCGAAGGCCTGTCTGATCGAAGATCGGACGCCGCTTATCACCGGCCTGTTCGAGGTCGATCGCCGCTACCGCTTCAAGGAAGGGTCCGGCCTGCCGGTGACCGTGCCGTCGATCGACCTTATCGAGATCGGCGCCGGCGGCGGCTCGATCGCCCATGTGGACGATCTCGGCCTGCTCAAGGTCGGCCCGGAAAGTGCGGGTTCCAATCCCGGCCCGGCCTGCTACGGGCGCGGCGGCCAGAGTGCGACCGTCACCGATGCGGATCTGGTCCTCGGCCTGATCGACGCCGAAAACTTCCTCGGCGGCGATATGCCGCTCGACCGTGCGGCCACCGATGCGGCCATGGCCCGCCTTGGCAAGCGACTCGACGTGTCGCCGATCCAGGCGGCGCGCGGGATCTACCGGATCGTGACCGAGGCGATGGCCTCGGCCGCCCGCACCCATGCCACCGATCGCGGCGTCGATTACCGTGGCTTGCCGCTCTTCGCCTTCGGCGGCGCCGGTCCGCTGCATGCCTGTGGCGTCGCCGAATTGCTGCAGAGTACCGCGGTGATCGTGCCGCCGCAGTCCAGCGTGCTCTCCGCCTTCGGCACGCTGGTGACCCCGGTCCGGCTCGATCTGGTGCGCAGCGATCTCACCCAACTCGGCGATCTCGATTGGGAGCGGGTCGACCGCATCCTGGGCGATCTCGAAATCGAGGGCCGGGCGGCGCTGCGCGAGGCCGGTTGCGCCCCTACCGATGTTACCATCGTGATCGGCGCCGATATGCGCTATGTCGGCCAGCAGCACGAGGTGACCGTAACCTTCGATGCCGACCCGCGCGCCGCGCGCGACCGGACCGCCATCGCCACGCTGTTCGAAGGCGCCTATCGCCATCTCTACGGCGTGAACCCGTCCCACGTTCCGGTCGAGATCGTCACCTGGCGCGTCACGGCCCGCGGCCCGGCGATCCAATTCGACGCGGCGGCATTGCACGCCACCAGCCAGGGCCGCGCCAAGGCGCATCGTCCGGTGCATGCCTGGGCGGATGGGCAGCAGACGCCGGTCTATGCCCGGTCCGACCTCGCGGTCAGCCAGAGCGTGGCCGGCCCCGTCATCATTGAAGAACGCGAAACGACGACGGCGATCCCGCCAGGCTGGACCGCGGTCATTGACCGCTTCGGCTGCATCGTCGCGACGAAAGGATAAGGTCATGGACGGCGTTGAACTGGAAATTCTGTGGTCGAACCTGATCGGCGTGGTGACCGAGCGTGCCAAGGCGCTGCAGCGGATCGCCTTCAGCCCGATCGTCCGCGAAGCGGGCGACCTTGCCTGCGCGCTGTTCGACCGGCGCGGCCGCATGGTGGCGCAGGCCAACACCGGCACACCCGGCCATATCAACTCGCTCGCTTTCGCCGGGGCTCATCTGGTGCGGCTGTTCGAAGGCACGTGTTTCCCCGGCGATGTACTGATCACCAATGACCCCTGGCTTTCAGCCGGGCATTTCTTCGACATCACGATCCTGACGCCGATCTTCGACGGCACCTCGCTGATCGCCTATATCGGCTCGACCATCCATCACACGGATATCGGCGGCTACGGCATCGGCGCCGGTGCCCGCGACGTGCATGAGGAGGGGCTGTGGATCCCGCCGCTCAAGCTCTATGAAAAGGGCGAGCCGGTGGAAGTGCTGCACGCCATAATCCGCCGGAACGTCCGGACGCCCGATGCGGTGTTCGGCGATCTGTCGGCTCAGGTATCGAGTGGCGAGGCGGCGGCCGAGCATCTCATCGCCTTGTGCCGGCGCTCCGGCCTGTCGGATATCGAGTCCCTCTCCGACGAAATCATTCGCCGGTCGGAAGAGGCGACCCGTACGGCGATCCGCAAGCTGAAGCCCGGCACCTATCACGGCGAGAGCAGCTTCGACGTGCCGGGCGGCGAAGTCATCACCCTGAATACAGCGGTCACGGTCGATGCGGAGGCCGGTTCGATCATCGTCGATTTCGCCGGCAGCTCCGACCAGACCGCCACCGGCATCAATGTGGTGCTGAACTATACGCACGCTTACTCAACCTTCGCGATCCGCTCGTGTCTCAATCCGGATCTGCCGAACAACACCGGTTCTCTGGCGCCGATCGAGGTGCGGGCGCCGGAAGGCTCGATCATCAACTGCACCTATCCGGCCCCGGTGAACGCGCGCCATGTGGTCGGCATGTACGTGCCCATGCCGATCCTCAAGGCGCTGCACCAGGTCATGCCGGAGCGCGTGCTGGCGGAAGGCTCGGGCGCCGTCTGGACGATGCAGATCCAAGGCAGGCGGGCCGATGGCCGCCCATTCACCTCGTCGATGTTCAACTATTCCGGTGGCATGGGCGCCAGGGCGGAAAAGGACGGGCCGAGCGCCACCTGCTATCCGACCGGCGTCGCGGCGGTTCCGATCGAGATCCTCGAGGCCACCATGCCGATCGTGTTCGACCGCAAGGAATTGCGCCGCGGCTCGGGCGGCGCGGGCCGCACCCGCGGCGGTGACGGGCAATTGATCCAGTTTCATATGCGCACCGCTTATCCCTGGCTGCTGAACGCGGTGCCGAGTCGCCTCGAAAGCGGGCCGGATGGCATCGCCGGGGGTAAGCCGGGCGCTGCCGGGCGCTTCCTGGTGAACGGCAAATCGGTCAGCGAGGCGAAGAAGCTTACGATGCAGGCCGGCGATGTGGTGGTATTGGAAACGCCTGGTGGCGGCGGGTTCGGTCCCAAGCCGGTCTGAGATTGGGATCTGATACGGCGGATAAAAAAAACCGGTCCGGCATGGCCCTTCACCGAGCCATATCCGGACTGGAAAACAAAAAGTTTCGGGGAGGATGCTGTGTTGTTTCGAACTTTGCTTGCTGCCGGCGTGATCGGGAGCCTGATATTTGGGGTTGCGGGAACTGGCGCCCAGGCGCAGGACACCTACAAGATCGGTATTTCCGCCGGTCTTACCGGCTATGCCGCGACGGTCGATCGGGCCTGGCGCGACGGTGTTCAGCTTGCGGCCGACGCGGTGAATGCACGCGGCGGCGTCCTGGGACACAAGATCGAGGTCATCGTCGAGGACAACCACTCCGAACCGCAGGAGGCGGTCACTGCCTACCGCAAGATGCTGTCGTCGGACGGTGCGCAGGTATTCGTCAGCGGCTGCGTCTCTGCGGGCAATTTCGCCGCTGCCGGCCTGCTGATGCGGGCGAAGGTGCCGATGATGCTGTGTTCGATCTTACCGGAACAGCCGGATCAGCTCAAATGGGCCTTCTCGACCCTGCCGCCGGCCGGTTTCGAGGTGGAAAAGCGGCTCGAATATCTGAAAGAAAAGACGCAGATCCGCAAGATCGGCGTGCTGCACGACCCGACCCCCTACGCCACCTTGCAGAAGAACGTGGCGCAGAAGATCGCCAGCCAGTACGGCATCGAGGTCGTCGATATCGAGCAATACAAGCAGGACGACGCGGATCTTTCCGTACAGATCAGCAAGATGCGCTCGGCCGGCGCCGGGGCCATCCTGAAGATCGGCCTGGGCGGCAGCACGCTGACCGCGGCCAAGAACATCAAGCAGCTCGGTGCCGATATGCTGTTGCTGACCAGCCTCGAAGATCTCGCGGTATTCACGCCGGTCGCCGAGGTGCTGGGCGACAAGTTCTTCTTCGTCGCCTCGCCGTCGCAAGTCTATGGTTCGCTGTCCGACAGCCCGCTGAAGGCCCAAATCGGGAAGTTCCTCACGCCCTGGCAGCAGAAATACGGCACGCGCGATCCCAATTGGGCGTCGCGTGGCTGGGACGGCCTGATGCTGACGGTGGCCGCGATCGAGAAGGGCAAGTCGTTCGACGGGCCGGCGATACGCGATGCCTACGAGACCATCACCGGTTTCCAGGGCACCACCGGCCTCTATAATTTCTCGCCGACGGTGCATCAGGGGATCACCCAGAACCCCTTCGTGCTCGCCATCATCGTTGATGGGCAGATCAAGGTGGTGCAGTGATCGCAGCCGCGACCGCCATGACCCCAGCGCCCGACGCCCGCCCGGTGCCCGTCGCCGAGCCGCTGTTTGACATACGCGGGCTCAGTGCCCGATATGGCCATGTGCAGGCGCTCCATCCCGTCAGCCTGCATGTGGGCGAGGGCGAGTTGGTCGCCGTGCTCGGGCCCAACGGTGCCGGCAAATCGACCTTGCTGCGCGCCATCATGGGTCTGGTCAGCAATACGGGATCGGTGCATCTGCGCGGCACGCCGCTGCCCCGGCTCGATCCGGTGGCGGCGGCGTCGCGCGGCGTCGTGCTGGTGCCGGAGGGACGGGGCATCTTCGGCCCGATGACCGTGGCCGAAAACCTGGAGCTCGGCGCCTATCGGCTACGCAACGCCCCTGAATTCCGCCACCGCTGGGCACGGGTCCTGGAGCTGTTTCCGCGCCTCAGCGAACGGCTGTCGCAGGTGGCGGGATCGATGTCCGGTGGCGAGCAGCAGATGCTCGCCATCGGCCGCGCCCTGATGGCGGGACCGCAGATCCTGCTGCTGGACGAGCCATCGCTCGGCCTCGCACCGCGCGTGACCAGCGAAATCCTGGATAAGCTCGGCTTGCTCGCGTCGGAAGGTCTTTCCATTATCCTGGTCGAGCAGAAAGCGCCGCTGGCGCTGCAGCTCGCCGCTCGCGCCTACCTGCTTTCGGTCGGCCGCCTTGTCGCCACCCTGGATCCACGCGAGATCACCTCCTATGACGAGCTCGCTCACCATTACTTCGCTTAGAGTCCCCCGGCGGCTTCGCCTCGGCTGGTTGCCTTCGATCGCCGCGATCGCGATCGTCGGCTATGCGATCGTGGCGGGTGGCTATATCGCCACCGTGGTCTCGTTCGCCCTCATCTACGCGGTCTTCGTGATCGGGCTGAACCTGTTCATGGGCTTCGCCAACCAGGTATCCTTCGGCCAGAACGCCTTCGCGGCGATCGGCGGCTATGCCTCGGCCGTACTGACCGCCACCTATGGCTGGGAGCCGATCCCCGCCATGCTGGTGGGCATGGCGGGCGCGCTGCTCGCCGCCTGTGCCATCGGCTATCCGACCTTGCGCCTCAAGGGCCATTATTTGGCGATGGGTACGCTGGCCATCGGGCTGATCGTCTACGAGATCACCGTGGAGTGGCAATCCGTGACCCAGGGCTATACCGGCATTTCCGGCATCCCGCCCCTGGGTATCGGCTCGTTCGAGGCCGCTTCCGATCGCGCCCAATTGCTGGTGCTGTCGGCCGTGGTGGTCCTCGCGACCCTGGCCTCGGCGCGTCTGCGCCGCTCGCGCGTCGGCCGGGCCTTGTCGGCGGTGGCGGGCAGCGAGGACGCGGCCCGCGCGCTCGGCATTTCGGTGGCACGCTACAAGCTGCTCGCCTTCATGCTCTCGGCCGGGCTGGCGTCGCTGTCCGGATCGCTGTTCGTGCATGTTGTGGGCTTCGTCAGCCCGGAGGTGTTCGGGCTGCACATGGTGATCCTGACCTTCACCATGCTCTATGTCGGCGGCATCGGCACGATTGCCGGACCGGTGCTCGGTGCCCTCGTCGTCAGCCTGCTGCCGGAGACCTTTCGCGGCCTCAAGGACTACCAGGACCTGGCTTACGGGGCCGCCCTCATCCTGCTGCTGATCTATGCGCCGCGCGGCCTGTCCTCCCTCACCGGCTCGTGGGGGCGGCGATGACCCGGCTGGTTCTGGAGAAGGTCACCCGCCGCTTCGGCGGCCTGGTGGCGGTCGATGATGTGAGCTTCGCCGTGCCCGAGCAGGGCGTCACCGCGGTGATCGGGCCGAACGGCGCCGGCAAGACCACATTGTTCAGCCTGATCTCCGGCTTTCTGCCGCCGAGCGCCGGCCGCGTCCTGTTCGAAGGCGCGGACATCACCGGCCTGTCGCCGGAGAGAGTGGCGGCGCGGGGGCTGGTGCGCACCTTCCAACTGGCGAAGCTATTCGAAGATCTCACCGCGCAGGAGAACGTGCAGGTCGGTCGCCATCTGCACACGCGAGGCGGGTTGTTCGGCGCCCTGCTGCGCCCGCCTGCCACCCGCCGAGCAGAGCGCGAGGTCGAAGAAAAGGCGCGCGAGCTGCTCGGTTTCGTCGGGCTGCACGGGCAGGCGGATATGCCCGCCGCGGGTCTGTCCTACGGCCAGCAGCGCCTGCTGGAGATGGCGCGGGCGCTTGCCACCGAGCCGCGCCTGGTGCTGCTGGACGAACCCGCCGCCGGTCTCAACGGCGAGGAATCGGCGGCCTTGTCGCGCATCATCCGCCGGATCGCGGATCAGGGCACGACCGTGCTGCTGATCGAGCATGACATGACGCTGGTGATGAATACCGCCGATCGCCTGGTGGTGATGGATTTCGGCAGGAAGATCGCCGAAGGCACGCCGGAGCAGATGCGTCGCGACCCGGCGGTGATCGCCGCCTATCTAGGCAGCGCGCCCACGCCGGGTCGGCCGATCGCGGCGGATCGGGTGGCGATCGGCTCGGGGAACATGGAGGGAGCTCTCCATGGCTGATCTTTCCTACATCCCCCAGGTGCTGGTCAGCGGCATCGGCATCGGTTGCGTCTACGGCCTGATCGGGATCGGCTTCTGCGTGATCTACAACGCCAGCGGCATCGTCAATTTCGCCCAGGGCGGCTTCGTGATGCTGGGCGGCATGATCACC